>NZ_BMQE01000012.1:0-171825 GCF_014647955.1 Planomonospora antibiotica
CCGAGACCCCCGGCTTGCCGTTGAGCACCCGGCTGACCGTCGCCTCGCTCACCCCCGCCTGGGCGGCGATGTCGGTCAGCCGGGCCGTACCGGTGCCGAAGGAGGCACCGTTATGCGTCATCGCGTCCCCACCAGACGGCTGAGTCCGGCGCCAGCCGCACGGTGCCGCCGGTGATCTCCACCTCGGCACTGGCCAGCAGCACCCGGCCGGGCGCGGGCAGCTCGACCGGCTCGCCGGTCAGGTTGACCGTGACGGTGAAGCCGTCGCCCCGGGTGAAGGCGAGGGTGCCCGCCGGGGAGTCGAGCCAGGTCAGCGACTCGTCCCCGAAGGAGGTCAGGTCCCGTCGGATCCGCAGCGCCTCGCGGTAGAGGCGCAGCGTGGAGGCGGGGTCGCGCAGCTGGGACTCGACGCTGAGCGGCCCCCAGGAGGCGGGCATGGGCAGCCACGTCTCCTCGATGCCGGGCATGCTGAAGCCGAAGTGGGGCTCCACGTCGGCCCACGGGATCGGCACCCGGCAGCCGTCGCGCCCGTCCTCGGGGTTGCGCAGCCGCTGCGGGTCGGTCAGATACTCCTCCGGCAGGTCGAGCACCTCCGGCAGGCCGAGCTCCTCGCCCTGGTAGACGTAGGCCGAGCCGGGCAGGGCCAGCGTCAGCAGGGCCGCCGCGCGGGCCCGGCGCAGGCCGAGCTCACCGTGGCCGTAGCGGGTGACGTGCCGCTTGACGTCGTGGTTGGACAGCACCCAGGTCGCGGGCGCGCCGACCGCGCCGGAGGACGCCAGCGACTCGTCGATCACCGTGCGGAACCGGGCGGCGTCCCACGGGGTGGTCAGGAAGTGGAAGTTGAACGCCTGGTGCATCTCGTCCGGGCGGACGTAGTTGGCCAGCCGGTCCAGGGACGGCACCCACGCCTCGGCGACGCCGATGCGCATGCCGGGGTAGGAGTCGAGCAGCCGGCGCCAGGCGCGGTGGATCTCGTGCACGCCGTCCTGGTCGAAGAACGGCACCACCTCGGTGCCGATCATCTTGACCTGGTCGGCGTGACCGACGTCCGGCAGCCCCTCGGCCTTGACCATGCCGTGCGAGACGTCGATGCGGAAGCCGTCCACGCCCAGGTCCAGCCAGAACCGCAGGATCGACTCGAACTCGGCGTGGACCTCGAGGTTCTCCCAGTTGAGGTCCGGCTGCTCAGAGGCGAACAGGTGCAGGTACCACTGCCCGTCGGGCAGCCGGGTCCACGCCGGCCCGCCGAAGACCGACTCCCAGTCGTTCGGCGGGAGCTCCCCGTCCGCGCCCTTGCCCTCGCGGAAGATGTAGCGCTCCCGCGCGGCGCCGCCCGGTCCGGCGGCCAGCGCCTCGGCGAACCAGGCGTGCTGGTCGGAGGTGTGGTTGGGCACCACGTCGACGATCACCCGCAGGCCGTGCCGGTGCGCGTCGTCGATCAGGGCCTTGGCGTCGGCCAGCGAGCCGAAGATCGGGTCCACGTCCCGGTAGTCCGCCACGTCGTAGCCGAAGTCGGCCATCGGCGAGGTGTAGAACGGGTTCAGCCAGATCGCGTCGACCCCCAGGTCGGCGAGGTAGCGCAGCCGGCTCCGCACGCCCAGCAGGTCGCCGATGCCGTCGCCGTTGCCGTCGGCGAAGCTGCGCACGTAGACCTGGTAGATCACCGCGTCCCGCCACCAGCGGCCCGTGGCCTCGGTCTCGGTGGCACGGTCCGCGTGGACGAGCTCGGTCATATTTGTCCCCCGATCAAATGACATGTCAGGACGTGATCACAGTTGTTGTACAGCAGTGGTGTCACAGCTTCGTGGCGCCGGCGGTGAGGCCGGCCACGAGGTTGCGCTGGACCAGCAGGAAGACGACCGCCGCGGGCACCGCGATGAGCACGGCCGCGGCCGTCAGCAGGCCCCAGTCGGCCCAGTACTGGCCGACGAACTGCTGCAGGCCCGCGGCCAGCGTCCGCGTGTCGTCCCCTGTCATGAAGACCGTGGCGTAGGCGACCTCGCCCCAGGCGGTCATGAAGGAGTAGAACGCGGTGACCGCGAGGCTCGGCCGGGCCAGCGGCAGGATGACCCGCCAGAAGGTGCCGAACGGCGAGAGCCCGTCGATCATGCCGGCCTGGTCGATCTCGCGCGGGATGGAGTCGAAGTAGCCCTTCATCATCCACGCGCAGAACGGCACCGCCACGGTCATGTAGGCGATGACCAGGCCCGGGATCTGGTTGAGCAGCCCCAGGCCCGCCATCAGGTTGTACAGCGGCACGATCAGGATCGCCACCGGGAACATCTGAGTGACCAGCAGCATCCACATGATCCCGCGGTAGCCCGGGAACCGGAAGCGGCTGATCGCGTACCCGGTCGTCGAGGCCAGGAAGACGCCGATGACCGTGGTCAGCCCCGCGATGATCACGGAGTTGAGCAGCCAGCTCGGGAACTGGGTCTCGGTCAGCACCCGGGTGTAGTTGTCCAGCGACGCGCCGTCGAAGAACTTCAGCTCGGTGGAGAGCCAGCCGTCGCGCGGCTTGAGCGAGGTCAGGACGAGCCAGACGATGGGGAACAGCGAGATGAGGGACGCGACGATCAGCGTCCCGTGCAGCAGGACCGAGCCGGCGAGACTGCGCTCGTCGCGGCCGCGGACCCTCCTGCGGGTGGTGACGGCGCTCACCAGACCTCCCCTTGCTTGCGCAGCGCGCGGCGGTAGACGACGGCCATCACGACGAGGAGCAGCAGGATGAGCACGCCCCAGGCCGCCGAGCCCGAGTAGTTGCGGATTCCGGTGAAGGCCTCGCGGTAGGCGTAGGTCACCAGGATCTCGGTGGAGCTGCCCGGGCCTCCCCCGGTGATCAGGAAGATCAGCGGGAACATGTTGAACGTCCAGATCGTGCCCAGCAGCAGGACGGTGCTGGAGACGGTCCGCAGGCCCGGGACGGTGACGAAGCGGAAGCGCTGCCACGGCGACGCGCCGTCCACCTCGGCCGCCTCGTAGAGCTCCCTGGGGATCGACTGCAGGCCGCCCAGCATGGCCAGCATCATGAAGGGGACGCCGATCCAGACGTTGACCGCGATGACGGCGATCTTCGCCGTGGTCGGGTCGTCGAGCCAGCCCACCGTGCCCAGGCCGGCGGAGCGCAGCATCGCGTTGATCACGCCGAAGTCGCTGTTGTAGAGGTAGCGCCAGATGAACGCGGCGACGAACGGCGGGATCGCCCAGGGCAGGACCAGCATCAGCCGGTAGGCCGAGCGGAAGCGCAGCCTGCGGTTGAGCATCAGGGCCAGGCCGAGGCCGAGGCCGTAGTGGAGCGCGACGCAGGCGACGGTCCACAGCACCGTCCAGGTCAGCTTCTCCCAGAACAGGCCGCCGGTCAGGATGCCGACGTAGTTGTCCAGCCCGGTGAACTCGTAGGTCGAGGGGATCACGTTGACGCCGATGGTGCGGCCCATCGTGGCCTCGGTGGCGTCGGTCAGGGAGAGGTAGACGCCGCGCACCAGCGGCCAGCCGACCAGCGCGGCGGTGACCACGACGACCGGGGCCACCATGGCCCAGGCGTACCAGTACTGCGAGACCGCCCGCCGGACGGGGCCGGGCTGCTCGGGGCGGCCCCGGCCGCGGGCGCCGTCAGCGGCGCCCGCAGCCCGGTCCCTGGTCGTGCCGGTCACACGTCCAGTGGAGGTCGCCACGGATCAGCTCCAGTCCTTGAAGATGCCGCGGTACTTCTGGTCCACCGTCTTGAGCATGTCCTCGGGCGAGGTCTTGCCGCCGACCAGGGACTGGTAGCCCTCCAGGAGCGGCTGGAAGAGCTGGCCGCCCTCCGGGATCCACGGACGCGGGGTGGCGGTGTCCATGATCGGCTTGAAGACGGCGACGTCGGGGTTGCCCTGGACGTCGGCGTTCTCGTAGGCGGAGGCGCGGGTCGGCAGGAGGCTGATCTCCTTGGCGACCTTGGCCTGGGCCTCGGGGGTGCTCATGAAGCGGATGAACTCGTAGGAGGCGTCGATGTTCTTGGAACCGGCGTAGATGGCGTAGTTCCACCCGCCGGTCGGGGCGCCGGCCTTGACCGAGCCCGCCGGGACCGGGGCGATGCCCAGGTTCTCCTTGTCCTTGAACTCCTTGCCCTGGTAGAGCTCGGCCAGCGCCCACGGGCCGTTGTAGATCATCGCGGCCTTGCCGTCCTTGAGGACGGTCATCGCGTTGGCGTAGCTGTCCTGGATGGCGGGCTTGGACGCGGCGCCCGAGGTGATCAGGTCGGAGACGACGCCCATGGCCTTGACGTTGGCCGGGGAGTTGACGGTGATCTTCTTGTTCTGCACGTCGAGCATGTCACCGCCCTCGCCGTACATGAAGGGCAGCAGGAAGTAGGCGTCGACGTTGAGCGCGAGGCCGGCCGCGCCGGTCTTCTCCTTGACGTCGAGCGCGGCCTGCTTGAGCTCCTCCACCGTGGTGGGAGCCTTCTCCCAGCCGGCCTCCTTGAGCAGCCTCTTGTTGTAGATCAGCGCCAGGGTGTCGGTGACCTGCGGCACGGCGTAGGTCTTGCCGTTGTACTTGGTGCTGCTCAGCGGCCCGGGCAGGAAGTCGGACTCGTTCTCGACGGCGCGGGTGCCGTCCAGCGGCTGCAGGTAGCCGAGCGAGGCGAACTGGGAGGTCCAGGCGACCTCGGAGCGGATCACGTCGGGCGCGCCGCTGCCGGCCTGCGCCGCGGTCTGGAACTTGTTCTGCGCCTGGTCCGAGGGGACGTTGACGTAGTTGACCTTGATGTTCGGGTACTTCGCCTGGAAGTCCTTGATCAGGGCCTGGAACGTCGGGCCCTCGCTGTCCGGGCGGACCGTGTCCCACCAGGTGATCTCGCCGCTGATCTTCGACGGGTCGGCGGGCGCGGACTGGGCGGGGGCCGCCGTCGAACCGCTGTCGCCGCCGCCACAGGCGGAAACCGCCAGGGCGAGGGCCGCGACGATAGTCGCGGCCGAGAAGGCTCGCCGCATGATTTCTCCTCATAGCTCAGGGGGCCGGTCCGGGCCCGTGGGCCGCCGACCGGTGTGGAGTACGCCGGACGTTACGCCGACGTGAAGCCCAGTGGAAGAACTTGCTGCAAGAGTCTGCAAACTTGTTACATCCGCAGCCAACCTCGCGAACCCTGACAACCCGTCCACCGCATGCGAAACGAAGGATATCCGCAGTTCATGAGGGTTTCGCAGCACCGAGACCCTCATCATCGAGGTCGCGCGGCCCACGCGGGAGCCGCCTCGGTCATCACGATTCAGAAAGTTGCGGCAAGGGATTGCACAGATCATGTCCAGTGAGTAACTTCCGGGCAACACCCCCGAAACAACTCCGTGGAGGCCCCGGTGGTCTGGCCCCTCCCCCCACGGCGTGCGAGATCGGCTCCCCTGACAGGCGCCGCCCTCGCGGCCGTCCTGGTCGCCGCCCCCCTCGCCGTCGTCGCCCCGCCCGCCGCCGCGTCGGCGGGACCCGCCCCCCGCGCCGCGGCCCGTACGGCCCCGCTCACGATCTCCCCGGCCCCGGCCCCGGCACCGGCCGCGACCGGTACGACCGGTACGACCGCGGCCGGGCCGGTCGTCTCGGCGCTGAGCCGTACGGCCGGGCCCGCCGACCGGGAACTCGCCCGCGACGCGCTGCGCACCGACCTGAGCCGTGAGCGCTTCTACTTCGCGATGACCGACCGGTTCGCCAACGGCGACCCCGGCAACGACACCGGCGGCCTGTCCGGCGACCGGCTCGCCACCGGCTTCGACCCCGCTCACAAGGGCTTCTACCAGGGCGGGGACCTCAAGGGCCTGATCGGCAGGCTCGACTACGTCAAGAACCTCGGCAGCACCGCGATCTGGATCACCCCGGCGTTCGCCAACCGCCCGGTGCAGGGCACCGGCGAGAACGTCTCGGCCGGCTACCACGGCTACTGGATCACCGACTTCACCCGGATCGACCCGCACCTGGGCACGAACGCCGACATGAAGAAGCTGGTCCGCGAGGCCCACCGGCGCGGGATGAAGGTCTTCTTCGACATCATCACCAACCACACGGCCGACGTGATCGACTACGCGGAGAAGACCTACGCCTACCGGTCCAAGGGCGCCCACCCCTACGTCGACGCCTCGGGCGCCCCGTTCGACGACCGCGAGTACGCCGCCGGGAAGTCCTTCCCCAAGGTCACGGCCGACTCCTTCCCCTACACGCCGGTCGCGCCGAAGAAGGCCAAGACGCCGTCCTGGCTGAACGACCCGACGATGTACCACAACCGGGGCGACTCCACCTTCAGCGGCGAGAACTCCGAGTACGGCGACTTCTTCGGCCTGGACGACCTGTGGACCGAGCGTCCCGAGGTCGTCGAGGGCATGACCGACATCTACCGGACGTGGGTGCGCGAGACCGGCATCGACGGTTTCCGCATCGACACCGCCAAGCACGTCAACATGGAGTTCTGGGAGAGGTTCTCCCCGGCCCTGCGCGGCTACGCCGCCAAGCTGGGCAACGAGCGCTTCTTCATGTTCGGCGAGGTCTACTCCAGCGAACCGTCCTTCACCAGCCGCTACTCCACCCGCGGCGGGATGAACGCCACCCTGGACTTCCCGTTCCAGGAGGCGGCCCGCTCCTTCAGCGGCGGCACGGCCGGCGCGGCGCGCCTGGCCGCGCTGTACGCCGGCGACGACCACCACACCGACGCCGACTCCAACGCCTCCTCGCTGCCGACCTTCCTCGGCAACCACGACATGGGCCGCATCGGCAGGTTCCTCGCCCAGGACAACCCCGGGGCGCCCGACGCCGAACTGCTCAGGCGCGACCTGCTCGCCCACGAGCTGATGTACCTCACCCGCGGCCAGCCGGTCGTCTACTACGGCGACGAGCAGGGATTCCAAGGAAAGGGCGGCGATCAGGACGCCCGCCAGCCCATGTTCGCCTCCACGACCGCGAGCTACCTTTCGGACGATCTCATCGGCACCGACGCCACCCACGCGCAGCACAACTTCACCCCCACGCACCCCCTCTACCGGGGCATCTCCGTGCTGGCGAAGCTGCGCGACGCCCACCCCGCGCTGGCCGACGGCGCCCAGATCGAGCGGCTGGCCGCGGGCGGCGTCTACGCCTTCTCCCGGATCGACGCGCGCGCCCAGGTCGAGTACGTCGTGGCGGTCAACAACGCCGAGCAGGCGGCGACCGTGCAGGTGCCGACCTTCTCACCGGGCATGGCCTTCACCCGGGTGTACGGCTCGGCGCCCGACGCCGCGGCCTCGGACGCGGACACGAGGCTCGCGGTGACCGTCCCGGCGCTGTCGGCGGTGGTCTACCGGGCCTCGGCGAGGCTCGCCGCCCCGGCGGCGGCCCCGGCCGTCTCGATCGCGCTGCCCGGGACCGAGATCCGGGGCACCGCCGAGGACGGCCGGATCCCGGTCACCGCGACCGTGCCCGGCACCGGCTTCGACCAGGTCACCTTCGCCGCCAGGATCGGCGGAGGCAAGTGGCGGGTGATCGGCACCGACGACGCGCCCAACACCTCCGGCGGGAGCCGCGTGTTCCGGGTCTTCCACGACCTGAAGGACGTCCCGGCGGGCACGAAGGTCGCCTACAAGGCCGTGGTGAAGGACTCCGCGGGCCGCTTCGCCTCGGCGGCGGCCGAGGCGGTCGCCGGCGCCGAGCCCGAGCCCGCCGAGCCCGGCGCGGTCAGGCGCGACTGGCTCGTCGTGCACTACCAGCGCGCCGACTACGACGGCTGGGGCCTGCACGTCTGGGGCGACGTCGAGCACCCGACCGACTGGGCGCAGCCGCTCCCGCTGACCGGCCAGGACGCCTACGGCCGGTTCGCCTGGATCAAGCTGAAGCCCGGCGCCCGCGAGGTCGGGATCATCGCCCACAGGGGCGACGAGAAGGACGGCGGCGACCGGACCGTGGACCCGGCCAGGACCGGCGAGGTGTGGCTGGCCGAGGGCAGCCCGGTGACGCACGCCTCCCGCGCCGCCGCCCAGGGCTACGCGACCGTGCACTACAACCGGCCCGACGGGAACTACGACGGCTGGGGCCTGCACCTGTGGGGCGACGGGCTGGCCGACGGCGCGGCCACCGAGTGGGCCGCGCCGCGCCCGCCGGACGGCACCGACTCCTCCGGCGTGTTCTGGAAGGTCCCGCTGAAGAACGCCTCCGTCCCGGTCAACCTCATCGTGCACAAGGGCGACACCAAGGACCCCGGACCCGACCAGTCCTTCACCCCGGCCGCCCGGCCGGAGGCCCACATCGCCTCGGGCGTGGCCGAAGTGCACGCCACCCGCGCCGAGGCGGAGAACGTCGCGATCCTGCATTACCACCGGCCCGACGGGAACTACGACGGCTGGGGCCTGCACCTGTGGGGGGACGTGGCGGCCCCCACCGAGTGGGCCGCGCCGCTGACGCCCGCCGGGAAGGACGGCTTCGGCGTCTTCTTCCGCGTCCCCCTCGCCGAGGGGGCGAAGAACGTGAGCTACATCATCCACAAGGGCGACGAGAAGGACCTCCCCTCCGACCAGGCGCTCGACCTGACCGCCTCCGGCCACGAGGTGTGGCGGGTCGCGGCGGCCGAGGGCCACCTCCTCCCGCAGTCCGCGGCGCGCGGGGCCGACGCCGACCTGTCCAAGGCCGCCGCGCACTGGATCGACCGGTCCACCGTCGCCTGGAAGGTCCAGCCGTCGGCCTCGCTCCGCCACTCGCTGGCCTTCTCCGCCACCGGGGACATCGCCGTCGCCAAGGGCGAGCTGACCGGTTCCCACCGGGTCGTCCGGCTGAACCCCGGCACGCTCACCGACGCGCAGCAGGCGAAGTGGCCGCACCTGGCCGGGCACGCCGCGTTCACGGTGGACCCGCGCGACGCCGACCTGGTCACCGAGGCGCTGCGCGGCCAGGTCGTCGCCGTCGAACGGGACGCCTCCGGCGCGCTGCTCGCCGCGACCGGCGTGCAGCTCCCCGGCGTCCTCGACGACGTCTACGCGAAGGCGGCCGCTGCCGAGCTCGGCCCGGACGCCTCCGGCGCGCTGCCCCGGCTGTCGGTGTGGGCGCCGACCGCGCGGAAGGTGGAGCTGGCGCTCTACCGCGACTCCGCCGGGAAGAGCCGGACCGTGCACGCGATGCGGCGCGACGACGACACAGGCGTCTGGTCGGTGCGGGGGCTGCCGTCCTGGAAGGGCCGCTACTACACCTTCCTGGTCACGGTCTTCTCCCCCGCAGCGGGGAAGGTCGTCACCAACGAGGTGACCGACCCCTACAGCGTCTCGCTGGCCGCCGACTCGGTCCGCAGCCAGCTCGTCGACCTGTCCGACCGCTCGCTGCGGCCCGACGGGTGGACCTCGCCGGCCAAGCCGCCCGCCGTACCGCAGGAGAAGGCGTCGGTCTACGAGCTGCACGTGCGCGACTTCTCCGCCTCGGACGCGACCGTCCCGGCCGGGCGGCGCGGCACCTACGCGGCGTTCGGCGGCGACTCGGCCGGGATGAGGGAGCTGCGCTCGCTGGCCGCCGACGGCCTGACCCACGTGCACCTGCTCCCGGTCTTCGACATCGCGACCGTCCCGGAGCGGAAGTCCGACCGGATCGAACCTGACTGCGACCTGGCCGCGCTGCCCGCCGACTCCGAGCGGCAGCAGGAGTGCGTGGCGAAGACCGCGGCGAAGGACGGCTTCAACTGGGGCTACGACCCGCGGCACTACACCGTGCCGGAGGGCTCCTACGCCTCCGAACCGGACGGCTCCGCGCGGATCAGGGAGTTCCGCGGCATGGTCGCCGGCCTGAACGGCGCGGGCCTGCGGGTGGTCATGGACGTGGTCTACAACCACACCCACGCCGCCGGGCAGGACCCGACCTCGGTGCTCGACCGGATCGTGCCCGGCTACTACCACCGGCTGCTCGACGACGGCGCGGTGGCCACCTCCACCTGCTGCGCGAACACCGCGCCCGAGCACACGATGATGGGCAGACTGGTCGTCGACTCCATCGTCACCTGGGCGAAGCAGTACAAGGTGGACGGCTTCCGGTTCGACCTGATGGGCCACCACCCGAAGGCGAACATCCTCGCCGTCCGCGCGGCCCTCGACGCGCTGACCGTGGAGAAGGACGGCGTGGACGGCAAGTCGGTCATCCTGTACGGCGAGGGCTGGAACTTCGGCGAGGTCGCCGACGGCGCCCGCTTCGAGCAGGCCACCCAGGCGAACATGGCCGGGACCGGGATCGGCACGTTCAGCGACCGGCTCCGCGACGCGGTGCGCGGCGGCGGCCCGTTCGACGCCGACCCCCGGGTCCAGGGCTTCGGCTCGGGCCTGGCCGGCGCCCCCAACGGCTCGCCCGCCAACGGGAGCGCCGAGCAGCAGCGGGCGCGCCTGCTGGCCTACCAGGACCTCGTCAAGCTCGGCCTGGCCGGCAACCTGCGCGACTACCGCTTCACGGCCACCTCCGGCAGGGAGGTCAAGGGCTCGGAGGTGGACTACAACGGCTCCCCCGCCGGGTACGCCGCCGCGCCGGGGGAGACCGTGACCTACGTGGACGCGCACGACAACGAGACGCTGTTCGACGCGCTGGCCTACAAGCTGCCGCAGGCCACGACCATGGCCGACCGGGTGCGCATGCAGTCGCTCTCGCTGGCGGCGAGCGTGCTCGCGCAGGGCACCGCGTTCGTCCACGCGGGCAGTGAGCGGCTCCGCTCCAAGTCCCTCGACCGCAATTCCTACGACTCCGGCGACTGGTTCAACCGCCTGCTGTGGGACTGCGCGCAGGGCAACGGCTTCGGCGCGGGACTGCCGCCCAGGGCCGACAACGAGGACAAGTGGCCGTACGCCAGGCCGCTGCTCGCCGACCCGGCGCTCCGGCCCGACTGCGCCGCGATCGGCGCGGCCCGGGCCCGGTACGGCGAGCTGCTGAGGATCCGCTCCTCCTCCCCGGTCTTCGGGCTCGGCTCCCTGGCCGAGGTGCAGAAGCGGCTCTCCTTCCCGACCGGCGGCACCGCGGAGACCCCGGGTGTCGTCACCATGCACCTGGACGCCTCGGGGCTCGACCCGAAGTGGAAGTCGATCACCGTCGTCCTCAACGCGACCCCGCAGGAGCAGCCGCAGACCGTGGCCGCGCTCTCCGGCGGCCAGGTCGCCCTCCACCCCGTCCAGTCGAGCGGCGACGACGCCGTCGTCAAGCAGTCCCGCTTCGACGCGGGCACCGGCACGCTGACGGTCCCGGCCCGCACGGTCGCCGTCTTCGTGCAGTCCTGAAAGCCGCCGCCCGGCGGACCTGCGAAGAAGCCGCCGGGCCGGGTGTTGCAGCACCCGGCCCGGCACGGGAACCCGTCCAACTCTCCTGGAGGCCCCCCGCCATGCGATCCTACAAACCCCCCACCCCCCTGACCGCGGCCGCGCTGGGCGTGCTGGCGGGCGCGGCCCTGCTCGCGCCCGTCGCGCTCGGCTCCGCCTCCTCCACCGCCGCCGCGGCCCAGGCCGCTCCCCCGGCCGGCACCGGCCCCATCGCCAAGCTGTGGAGCTGGAACTGGAACTCGGTGGCGCGCGAGTGCACCGACGTGCTCGGCCCCGCCGGGTACGGGACCGTCCCGGTCTCCCCGCCGCACGACTCGATGAGCAAGGGCGGCTCGGTCTGGTGGGACGTCTACCAGCCCGCCCGCTACACGCTCACCAGCAAGTTCGGCGACGAGAACGCGTTCAGGAACATGATCCGGGCCTGCCACGACGCGGGCGTCAAGGTCCACGCCGACGCGGTGATCAACCACATGACCGGCCAGGGCAGCACCAGCTACGGCGGCCACTCCTTCGGCAAGTACAGCTATCCCGGCCTCTACTCCGCCGCCGACTTCCACACCTCCCCCGCCTGCACGATCAACGACTCCGACTACAGGAACGACGGCTGGCGGGTGCAGAACTGCGAGCTGGTCGGCCTGGCCGACCTGGACACCGGCTCCGAGTACGTCCGTGACCGGATCGCCGGCTACCTCAACCGGCTGACCTCCCTCGGCGTGGACGGCTTCCGCGTCGACGCGGCCAAGCACATCCCGCCGGGCGACCTGGCGGCGATCAAGGCGAGGCTGACCGGCTCGCCGTACCTGCACCTGGAGGTCATCCACGGCGACGGCGAGGCGGTCCAGCCGGGCCAGTACACCGGGATCGGCGACGTGCACGAGTTCGTCTTCGGCCGGAAGATGAAGGAGCAGTTCACCGGGCGGATCCACTGGCTGGAGACGTTCGGGCAGAGCTGGGGCCTGTCGGTGCCGGGCGACAGGGCCGTGACGTTCGTCGACAACCACGACACCGAGCGCAACGGCTCCACCCTCAACTACAAGTACGGCGACGCCTACCGGCTGGCCAACGTCTTCATGCTGGCCTGGCCGTACGGCACGCCGCGGGTCTACTCCGGCTTCACCTGGAGCGACAAGGAGGCGGGCCCGCCGTCGGCGAACGGGGGCTTCGTCACCGACACCGACTGCGGCGACGGCCGCTGGACCTGCTTCCACCGGCGGATGACGGGGATGGTCGGCTTCCACAACGCCGTGGCGGGCACCCCGGTGGCCCACTGGTACGACGACGGCGACAACCTGATCGCCTTCAGCCGCGGGAGCAAGGGCTGGGTCGCGATCAACAACGGGACCGGCTCCGTCACCCGCACCTTCACCACCGGCCTGCCCGCCGGCACGTACGCCAACGTCGCCGGGAGCGGCTCGGTGACCGTGGCCGCGGACGGCACCGCCTCGGTGACCGTGCCCGCCAGGGCCGCGGTCGCGATCCGCACCGGGAACGGCCCCACCCCGACCCCGACGCCCAGCCCCTCGCCCACGGCCACCTCGGACAAGGTCGCAGCCTCCTTCAACGCGAACGTGACGACCACCTGGGGGCAGAACGTCTTCGTCGTCGGCGACGCCGCCGAGCTGGGCTCGTGGAACCCGGCGGACGCGGTGGCGCTCTCCTCGGCCGCCTACCCGGTCTGGAAGGCCACGGTGAACCTGCCGGCCGGCCGGACGATCTCCTACAAGTACATCAAGAAGAACCCGGACGGCTCGGTGACCTGGGAGAGCGACCCGAACCGGTCCTTCACCACCCCGGCGGGCGGCACCGCCACCCGGAACGACACCTGGCGCTGACCACCCGGTGCCGCCGGCCCGACCGGGCCGGCGGCACCGGACGGATCCCTCCATTCAGACGGATGAAGGCGGGCATGTTTTTTGCCTTCCCGATCACACCCTTGTTCCCTTACATAAATGATAGAAGAATCGTTCCAAACGATATGTGATGCACATCACATAGAGAAATTCAGGGTAAACGTAGCGTTCACAGCAAGGCGCGGCCGCATATCCGGCCTTGGAGTTCACGATCTCAGCCCGCCCCCGAGGAGCACAGAGCATCCGACAAGTGATGTTCCGCTGGGTTGACCCGTTTTGTCATCTCGATCAGCATCCCGGGTGATCGTTATTTGTCTCTGCTCTCTGACGTGTCCTGACCCTGCCGCCGGGGTCTGCGTCAGCGTGCCTCGGAGAAGGGCTCGGGATGCGGATCCGGCGCATGCGTGTGTGGCTGACGGCTGCGGTGATCGCGGTGGTGATGTCATTGCTGGTCTCCGGGGTGGGAGTGCCCGACGGGTTGGTGCGGCGGGCTGCCGCCGCGGCCCCGGACGAGTCGGCCCCCGAGCCGTCGGTCGAGGGCCGCGCCGTCCCGGACGCCGAGGCGGACAAGGGTGCCGAGGAGAAGGACCCGGTGGTCAAGTTAAAACCGCCGGTCTGGCCGAAGGTCGGTAGTGCCGAGGTGCGGGCCGACGCCGGTCTGGAGCGGGCCGCGGACCTGCCGGTCCGGATCGCCGCCGCGGACAAGGCCGCGGCCGTCGGCACAGTGAAGGTGGAGACACTGGCCCCGGAGGCGGTCCGCAAACTGGGCGGCGTCGGGGTGGCGGCCCGCATCGAGCGGGCCGACGGCTCGGCCGCGCCGGGCAGGGTGCGGGCGGAGTTCTCCTACGCGGGCTTCCGGGACGCCTTCGGCGGCAACTTCGCCTCCCGGCTGCGCCTGCTTCGGCTGCCCGTCTGCGCGCTGACGACGCCAAGGCCGCCGCCCGCGCCGAGGCGCAGCAGGCCGCGGCCGAGCAGCTGGCGGCCGGGTCGGTGTTCGTACTGGCCGGCGGGATGACCGGCCCGGACGGCAACTTCGGCGCCACCGACCTCAAGCCGTCCGGCACCTGGCAGGCCGGCACCTCCGGCGGATCGTTCAGCTACAGCTACCCGCTGCCGGAGCCGCCCTCGCCGGTCGGCAACGGGCCGGATCTGTCGCTCACCTACGACGCCTCCTCGGTCGACGGCCAGGGCGACTGGACCAACAACCAGTCCGGCGCGGTCGGCGTCGGCTGGGAGCTGAACACCGGATTCATCGAGCGCAAATACCGGCGCTGCACGGTCGACAACTACTACGACTGGGAGACCGCCGAGCTGACCTGGTACGCCGAGGAGCTCGGGACGGCCGGGCGGGCGGTGTGCTGGGAGTCGCCGGACGAGAACGACGGTGACGCGGCGACCAACGACTACACCCAGTCTGATCTGGTGCTCAACGTCGGTGGCCGGTCCGCTTCGATCGTCAAGGACCGCACCTCGGGTGCGTGGAAGACGGTGCCGGACTTCGGCTGGAAGATCGAGCAGGTCTCCGGTGGCGCGGACGGCCAGCCGTACTGGAAGGTGACCTCGTCGGAGGGGCAGGTGTACCGGTTCGGCTACACCAAGGACGCCCAGTGGCAGCTGCCCTACATCGCCAACCAGCGGGGCGAGCCGTGCTGGGAGCGCTACTTCACCGACGCCGACCCGCCGACCTGCACCGGCGTGTGGCGCTGGAACCTCGACCAGGAACTCGACCGCAACGAGAACGTCGTCGACTACACCTACGAGCGGGAGACCAACTACTTCTGCCTGCCCTCCTGCCACCACGAGACGTACCGGGTGATGCCGTACGACCGGGGCGGGGTCCTCAAGAGCGTGCAGTGGGGCCACAACACCCAGGTGGCCGGGAGCACGCCGACCGCGCGGACGGTCTTCACCACCGCCGACCGCGGCGGCGTGGACGTGCCGGGCGACCTGCTGTGCACGACCGCGCAGGGCTGCGCCAACGACGCGCTGGCGTTCTACTCCACCCGCAAGCTCACCTCGGTGCTGACCGAGACGCTCGACACCGCCTCGGCGGCGTGGGAGCCGGTCACCCGGCTGGACCTGCGCCACGAGTGGGTGTACACGCGCACCGATTTCGGCGCGCCGTACGACCCTGTGCTGTGGCTGGACACCGTCCAGCAGACGGGCCTGGCCGGAACGCCGGCCAAGCTGCCGCCGACCGACTTCGACGCGGCGATGGTGGCCGGGAAGATGGTCTACGACGACATGTCCGACTGGACGGACTTCCTGTCGTGGCGGATGGTGCCGCGCATCGCCGGGATCGGCAACGGGCTGGGCGGCCGCATCGAGGTCGCCTACGGCCAGGCGGACCCGTGCTCGGGCGGCAAGGGCCGCGACGGCACCGACTACTTCGCCGACCAGAGCGGCGACTGCTACCGGGTCGACATGTACGACGGCGGCAACGAGGCCTGGACCCGCTACTTCAAGCAGCTCGCCACGAAGGTCACCGAACGCGACCTGGTGGGCGGCTCCCCGGACGTAGTGCACAGCTATGAGTACACCGACGGGCCCCGCTGGACGAACCCGGTCGAGTACGCCGAGCCGCAGTGGAAGCCGCCGGCCTCCGACTGGCGCGGCTACGGCACCGTGCGCACCACGCGCGGCTCCGGCTCCGACCCGAACGGCTACACGGTGACGTCGCAGACGTTCTTCCGCGGCACCGGCGCGCCCGTCACCGACTTCGAAGGCAACACCGTCACCGACACCCTCGCACTGCAGGGACAGGTGCTGCAGGAACAGGCGTGGAAGCTCACCTCCCTGAGCCCGCGCACCCACGCCGAGATGGAGTCCACACGGTACGAGTACGCGGTCGTGTCCACCGGCACCGGGCCCGGCGTGCAGGACCCGGCGTTCGTCCACCGCACGAAGGAGCGCACCCGTGAGCAGGTGTCCGGGGGCGGCTGGCGTTGGAGCGAGCAGCGCACCGCCTACAACGCCGACGGCCTGCCGGTCCGGCTCAACGACTACGGCGACACCTCCACGGCCACCGACAACACCTGCACCACCACGACCTACGCCCGCAACACCGCCTCCGGGCAGTGGCTCACCGGCCTGCCCTCGGTCGTCGAACGGCGCGCCGGCGACGACTGCGCGGCCGGACAGGTGCTCGGGCGGACCGTCGCCCTGTACGACGGCGGCACCGATCCTGCCGTCAACGCCCCCAGCGACGGCAACGTCACCGAGACCCGCACCTACGCCGACGCGTCCACGGCCTCGGTCACCAAGTCGACCTTCGACGATTACGGCCGCCTGCTGACCTCCACCGACCCGCTGGGCAAGACCACCACCACGGCCTACAGCCCGGCCACCGGCTGGCCCCGAACCGGGGTGACGGTCACCAACCCGCTCGGCCACACATCCACCGTCGTCTCCTCGCACCGCACCGGTCTGCCGGTGGTGCTCACCGACGCCAACGGCAAGCGCATCGAGATCGACTACGACGCACTGGGCCGCACCACCGCACTGTGGCGTCCCGGCGAGCCGCGCAGCGGAGGCACGCCGACCGTGACGGTCTCCTACGACATCCCCTTCGACGGGAACCTCGGCCAGCCGACCGGGCCTGCCAGGACCACCATGCGCCGGCTGCTGTCGGGCACCGGAGACGACGCGACGTACACCTCCACGTTCAGCTACGACGACGGTCTGGGCCGTACGCGGGAGAGCCAGACGGCCTCCCCTGCCGGTGGCCGGGTCGTCGCCGTCACCACCTACGACGGTCGCGGCCTGGCTGCGGCCGCCTCGGCGCCGGTGCACAACACCGGTGAACCCGGCAGTGGACTGCTCAATCCGGCCCTGGCCTCGCTGCCGCAGTGGACCAAGACCGTCTACGACGGCCTGGAGCGGCCGACCGCGGTCATCGACCACCACCTGGGCGACGAACTGCGCCGGACCATCACCGCCTACCCCGGCGCCGACCGTATGGAGGTCACCCCGCCGGTCGGCGGCAAGACCGTCACGATCAGCGATGTCGCCGACCGAACGACCAGGGTGGAGGAGTGGAAGGACGCCTCCACCCACCACGACACCGCCTACGGCTACGACCGCCTGGGCAACCTGAAGAAGATCACCGATGCCAACGGCGGTGTGCGCACCTTCACCTACGACTGGCTGGGCCGCCGCACCGCCGGCACCGACCCCGACTCCGGGTCCACCACCGCCGGCTACGACGCCGCAGGCAGGCTGGCCTGGAGCGTCGACGGCAACGGCACCAAGGTGTCCCTCGTCTACGACGCCCTGGGCAGGCCGACCAGCCAGTGGACGGGCGAGGCGAGCACCGGCACCAAGCTGGCCGAATGGACCTACGACACCGTCGCAAAGGGCCAGCTCACTTCGTCGGTCCGCTATGTCGGCGGCCACGCCTACACCGACGCGGTCACCGCCTACGATCACGCCTACCGGCCGACGGGCACCAAACTCACCATTCCGGCGGCCGAGAGCGACCTGGCGGGCGAGTACGTCTTCACCGCCGCCTACGACCGGGCCGGGAACATGACCGGCCAGGGCATGCCCGCCGCCGGCGACCTGGCCGCCGAACAACTCACCTTCTCCTACACCGGCCTCGGCCTGCCTCAGGCGCTGACCTCCGACTTCGGCGGCGGTACCACTTATGTCAAGGAGATGTCCTATTCCAAGACCGCACGTCCGGCCGAACGCTCCTACGGCGCCAGCGGCCAGGTCAAGCGGGCCTTCACCTGGGACGAGGCGACCGGCTGGCTGGAGCGGCTGACCACCACCGCCAAGGCCGACACCTCCAGCCCGGCCGTCGCCCAGGACGACCGGGTCACCTACAACACCGCCGGCCAGATCACCCGCATCCTGGACGCCGCGGCAGCGACCGACGGCTCGCCCGGCCAGTCCGAGTGCTTCGCCTACGACGGCCTGGACCGGCTGACAGCAGCGTTCACCACCACCGGCTCCTCCTGCGAGGCGGGCGCCGACAACCGGGGACCCGATCCCTACGATCAGCGCTTCACCTACGACGCGGTTGGCAACCTCACTTCCCTGACCGACGGCGGCACCACCGCCACCTACACCTACCCCACCGGAACCGCCCGGCCGAACGCGGTCACCTCCATCACCCGTCCCGGCCGCACCGACACCTACGGCTACGACGACGCCGGACGATTGACCAGCCGCACCGTCGACGGCAAGCAGGCCGTCTTCACCTGGAACCCGCTCGGCCAGCTGGACAAAGCCGTCATCGACGGCGCCGAGACCTCCATGGTCTACGACGCCGACGGCGAACGCCTCATCCGCCGCGACCCCGACGGCACCCGCACCCTGTATCTGGGCGGAATGGAGCTGAGGTCCGCCGGCGGGCAGGTGAAGGCCACCCGCTACTACACCGGACCCGACGGTTCCACGGTCGCGATGCGCGACGCCTCAGGGATCAAGTGGCTGGCCTCGGGCCTGCACGGCTCGGCGCAACTGGCCATCGACGACTCCACCGGCCAGGTGTCCCGTGAGCGCTACCTGCCGTACGGCCAGCGGCGAGGCATCGACGACCTGCCCTTCACCGACCACGGCTTCCTCGGCAAGACCGAGGACGCCTCCACCGGCCTGACGTATCTGTCGGCCCGCTACTACGACCCGGCCACCGCCCGCTTCATCTCCCCCGACCCGCTGCTCAGCCTCGACAAGCCCCAGTGGACCAACCCCTACAGCTATGCCGTCGGTGACCCGATCGGCATGTCCGACCCGACCGGTCTGCGCCCGCCACCGAAGGAGCCGAAGAGCGCCTGCGGTCCGGGCAAGGACCACACCGTCGCCTGCAAGGCCGTCAAGAAGAAGCTGGCCGAGACCCTCGCCAAGAACGCCGAGGCCGACGTCAACAGGTACCTGCAGGAACTGATCGCCGTGGGCAAGCAACTCGGCAAGCTCCTCATGGACGCACTCGGCGTCACCAACGCCGTCAACTGCTTCACCACCGGGGACGCGAACGCGTGCACCGACGCCGCGATCGACGCCCTCGCCTCACTGGTCGGCGGAGCGGTGGGCAAGCTCGCGGCCAAGTACGGCGCGCCCTGGAAATGGCACAAGCTCAAGAAACTCGTCGACGACCTGTGGAACCTGGGCGGACGGGCGTTCAAAGCGCTCGACGGCCTGCTGGACGCTCGAAAGGTCTTGGGTAAACGCCGACAGGAACTGACCCAGAGCAAGGCGGATCTGGCGAAATCCTGTGGACTGGCGAAAAAGGCGACGAGTAGTTTCGTCCCAGGAACACCCGTGGTCATGGCCGACGGTTCCCGTAAGCCCATCGAACAGGTAAAGATCGGCGATACGGTTCTGGCTTCCGACCCCAAAAGCGGGAAGGTTGAGGCCAAGTCTGTCATCGCCCTGATCACCAGTAAGGGCGACAAGCACCTAGTACGGCTTACCGTCGACACCGACGGTGTCAAGGGTGAGTCGATCGGTGTGGTAGTCGCGACCGCCAACCACCGGTTCTGGCTACCGGAGCTGCGTGAATGGCGAACCGCCGGAGGACTCCGGCCGGGGAATCGGCTGCGGACCAGTGCCGGTGTCCAAATTCAGGTCATCGCCGTCACCGACCAGGTGACCATCGGCCAGCGTGTCCACAACCTGACGATCGATGATCTTCACACTTACTACATTGCCGTCGGGACACATGACGCCCTCGTGCACAACGAGGATCCATGCGGCGAGGTCCCCTTCGGCCCGAAGCTTAATTATGAAGCCAACCCGAAGCACGCGAACGGCAAGCTCGGATCCAAAGTGGGGCCGGAGCCCACAAACGCCAAGGCCATGCTCGCAAGGTCGCTGAACATCAGCGAGAGGCGGCGAATCGCATATGATGCGGCCACCGGGGAGATAATAGTGTTCGCCCGGACGGAGGGGGCCACATGGCACGGCTATGTGGTTACCTGGAGCCTTCTGGATCAGAAATCGAAGAACGCGTTCATCAGGGCCGGCATCTTCAACAAGCGAGGGAAAGCTCGATGAAAGCCGTATTTTCCGGCAGAGCCCTGATGGATGATATGCATTTCGGTCTCCGTTCACGAGACCCGAGTCGACTCGACAGGCGAAGGAAAATGAACTGGGCTACAGGTGAGGGTCTTATCGGATGCGACGACCCTGAAGAGGTTGACGCCGCATTCGACCGAGGCGAGCCGCATGTCGGTGTCGCCGTGATCGGATTGTCATTGAACTGTCCGGATGCCGAAGTCGTAGCCCTTCGGATAATGCGCCTGATCCACTCGGAGGAAACCGAAAGGCGCGGTCAGGGGGTAACCGCCCTATCGCATATGGTGAGGTTGACGCAGGAAATAAATCAAGCACTGCTAGAACGCCTCCGCGAACTGCTCCGGAATCCCGAGTCGAGAGAGATCGCCGAGGATTGCGCTGCCGATATATGGATATTCGTCCCGCACCATAAATTGCCGATATGGATGCATTTATGGGCATATCGCTATTTGATCAAGCATAAACTGTCCATCTGGTGGTGGAGTGTGACCCACCGGGATTGATCGCAAGCATTCACATCCGGCGCGTTCCGGTATCGCGTGATCGCAGTGTGCGATCGTCTTCGGGTGTGAGTCGCCATGGGCCGGAGCCGGGATCAGGCCGATACCGGATCCGGAGCCATCCACGCGCAGCCGCGCAGTGCGTCACGGATCGCCGCCATGACATCGGCCCCGTGCTCGGCGACGGTGGAGACGTAGCCGCGGATGGCGTAGCGGTGCTCGGTGGCGGTTTCCGAGCGGAGCCGACCGAAGATCTTCTGCTGGGTCTTGGCCGGGCGCACATCACGTTCGGCCTGGTCGTCGTGGGGGAATCATAAGGTCACGGGTGAAACGCAGGATGCTGTCCTCACAGTCGCGCAGCACCTCCAGCAGCACCCGGCCCGGTGGCTGGGTGACCGTTTTCACCGGTCCGGGTTCCGCCGCACCTGTGAGAGGCCGACGCGTACCCGTGGCGGAACCTGCTGATCCATATCGTCTTGGTGCCGGAAGGCGATCTGGTCGCAGAAGCTGGAGCGAGCCCAGCAGCAGGCGGACCGGGCCCGCCGCCGCTACCGGCTGGCCGAACCGGAGGACCGGCCGGTGGTCAACTGGAGGCCGACCGGGAGTCGGCCATGGCCGCTCAACGGCAACTGACCGAAGACTGGCACCGCTTCCAGCAAAGTGCCCCCATCTCGCTGAGCACCGCCGACGTCGCCGCGCTCGCCGAGCACGCGGCCGGGGCCTCGCCCTGGTCTCGCTCCTGGCCACCCGGGTCGGCCGCCGCGGCACCCAGACCATCGGCCACGCCGTATGGGCCGAGCTCTCCCTCGCCTGATCGTCCCGTGATTCCGGCTCTCCATCGCCACCGGGGTGGGTGAGGCCGGGTTCCGCCGCACCGGAGAGGCCGTCAGTGTCCGGGTGGAAACCGCGGACGCGGCCGCGCCACCACGCGACCGCGTCCACTGAAACACCCGGATCCGTACCGGCGCCCGGGTGCCTCCTCTCCCCTCGGTGAGTGCCACTCCCCGGGGAACCGCCCTCCAAACACGTTCCTGTGACGATCTTCCTGGAGGGCTCCGGTCCCGGCGGGCGCGGGATCCCCTCCGGGGCCCTCCCACCTGCGGGTCCGCTCCGTGGCCGCCCCGCGCGGGCGTCTCCGCGACGGGAGCGGGGAAGAGATCTCCCCGCCGTCCCGGCCCGAATCCCTCGCCTTTCCCCGGCGCGCGCCGATCAGACCGCTGAGAGGCGCCGAAGGCCGGCGCGGTGGAGAAGGACGGACCTGTGACCATGCGACTCTGGCGAGATCTCGGCGTACGGCCGAAACTCCTGTTGACGACGGCCGTCGCCGGCCTGGCCATGGCCGGTGTCGGCGCGGTCGGCATCGTCCAGCTGAGCGCGGTCGCCTCCACGGCCGGGTCCATCTCCGACTACCGGATGGCCCAGGCGCTCAGCCTCAACGAGGCGCGCACCTCCCTCCTCCAGGAGGACACCATCCTGCTGGAGCACATCGCACTGACGGACGACGTCTCACGGCGCCAGGCCGAGGCGGACATCCAGAAGAACGACGCCGTCTTCGACCAGGCCTGGGAGCGCTACAAGGAGACCGCCGGCGACCGCGGGGCGATCGGCACCATCGAGGCCACCGACGCCGCGATCGCGCAGTACCGCGTCTTCCGCGACGACACCATGCTGCCGGCGAGCAAGGCCGGGGACGAGACGGCCTTCCGCGACACCCGCCTGGCCCAGGGGACCGCGCTCGCCATGGCGAAGGCGAACCTCGACGAGCTGACGGCCGCCGAGACCGCCGCGGTGATCGCGGGCGGCAAGGAGATCCAGGACGGCAAGACGGGAGCGATCCGACTCGTGCTGGTGGTGCTCGTCACCGGTCTGCTGCTGACCGCCGCCATCGCCCTCGTCGTCGCCGGGGCCATCGTCCGGCCCGTCCGGCGCGTGCAGGCCGCGCTCGCCGCGATGGCGGGCGGTGACCTGACCGTCGCCGCGGAGGTGGACTCCGCCGACGAGGTCGGCCGGATGGCGGCCGGCTACGAGAGCGCCCGCCAGGCCGTACGCGACACCGTGGCGGCGCTCGTCGAGGCCGCCGAGTCGCTGGACGACGCCTCGGGGCGCGTCTCGGCCTCCGCCGCCAGGATCGACACCTCCGCCGCGACCGCCGCCGGGCAGGCGTCCTCCGCCACCGACTCCGCGAGCATGGTCTCGCAGAACGTCGAGGCGCTGGCGGCCGGGGCCGAGGAGACGGACATCGCCATGCGGTCCATCGCCCAGAGCGCGAACCAGGCGGCGCAGACCGTCTCCCAGGCCATCGCGGTGGTGGAGAGCACCACGAGCACCGTCGCGGAGCTGGGCACCTCGTCGGCCGAGATCGGCGACGTCGTCAAGGTGATCACCGCAATCGCCAAGCAGACCAACCTGCTCGCGCTGAACGCCACCATCGAGGCCTCCCGGGCGGGGGCCGCGGGCCGCGGCTTCGCAGTGGTCGCGAGCGAGGTCAAGGAGCTCGCCCAGGAGACGGCCAAGGCGACCGAGGACATCTCGCGCAGGGTGGAGTCGATCCAGGGCACCAGCGTCGGCGCGGCGAACGCCATCGCCGACATCAACGGCATCATCGCCAGGATCAACGAGCACCAGCTCGCCATCGCCGCCGCCGTGGAGGAGCAGAGCGCCACCACCGGTGAGATGAGCGGCAGCATCAGCAAGGCGGCGCTCGGGACGCGCGACATCGCCGGGACCATCGACGAGCTCGCCGGCGCGACCCGCACCACGGCCGAGGACGGCCGGGCCGCCCAGGCCGCGGCCCAGGACCTCTCGGCCACCGCCGAGCGGCTCCGCACGGTGGTGCGGAGGTTCCAGGCATGAGCCCGCGCGACACCACGACCGCACCCCAGCCCGCCTCCCGGGAGAGGAAACCGATGAAGAGCAAGTCGCGTTCCGGCCGGACGGCCGCCGCCGGCGCCCTCGGCGCCCTGTCCTGCCTGCTGCTGGCCGCCTGCGGCACCGCGGACGCCGCGCAGGAGACGGAGGCGGGCCGGGCGGCCGCGTGCGCGCCGTACGCCGCCTACCGGGGGCACGAGGGGACCACCGTCAGCGTCCTCATGACCGGCAACCTCGACAACGTCAGGCTGGCTCAGGCGCTGCGCCGGTTCTCCGACTGCACCTCGATCCGGATCGACATCGAGGGCAACACCTCCGTCGAGGACGAGGTGAGGAAGCGGGCCGGGACGGGGGACGCACCGGATCTGGCCATCATCGCGCAGCCGGGTCTCATCGCGGAGCTGGTCGGGAGCGGCGATTTCAAGCCGGCGCCCGATTCGGTGGCGAAGCTCGCGAAGGAGAACTGGGCCCCCGGCTGGCTGGAGTACGGCTCCGTCGACGGCACCCTCTACGCGGTCCCCTACGACTCCAGTGTGAAGTCCTTCGTCTGGTACTCCCCCGCCGCGCTGAAGAAGGGCGGGCACGCGGTCCCGGAGACCTGGGACGAGATGATGGCCGTCAGCGAGAAGATCGCGGCCTCCGGGGGCACCCCCTGGTGCGTGGGATTCGAGTCCGGCGGCGCGACCGGCTGGCCCGGCACCGACTGGCTGGAGGACGTGATGCTGCGCGTGCACGGCCCCGAGGTCTACGACCAGTGGGTGGCCCACGCCATCCCCTTCGACGACCCGAAGGTCGTCGAGGCGGCGGACCTGGCGGCGAAGGTGCTCAAGAACGACAGATACGTCAGGGGCGGGACCGCCGGCATCGCCAAGACCTCCTTCACCAAGGCCGGGCAGCCGGTCCTGGAGAACCGGTGCACGTTCTACCGGATGGCGTCCTTCTACGCCGGCAACTGGCCGCGCGGCACGAAGGTGGCCGCCGACGGCGACGTGTTCGCCTTCCAGATGCCGGCCGTCGACCCGGCGAAGGGCAAGCCCGCGCTCGTCGCCTCGACCTTCGTCGGAGCGTTCGGCGACCGCCCCGAGGTCGTCGCCGTCCAGGAGTACCTGGCGTCGGAGGACTTCGCCGGCAAGCGGGTCGCCGCCGGCAGCTGGACCACGGCGAACAACAAGGTGGACCTGGACCTCTACACCGGCGACATCGACAAGCTCTCCGCGGAGATCATGCGCGACCCCGGCACCGTCGTGCGCTTCGACGCCTCGGACATGATGCCGGCCGCGGTCGGCGCCGGGTCCTTCTGGACCGGGATGACGGAGTGGGTCGGGGGCAGGGGCACGGAGCAGGTGCTCGCGGAGATCGAGAGGTCCTGGCCCTGACGCGGCGCCGCCGCGCTCCGGGTCACCGCGGGGACGGCCGCCCGGCCGTCCCCGCCTGCGACGCCTGCGACGCCCGGCCGTCCCGCCCGCGGCGGCCGGGTGACCCGGTACGGGCCTACCGGCCCGCGCTGAGCCGCCGGGCGAGGTCGGCGGCCTCGTCGCGGGTGAAGGAGCCCGCGATCTGCATCCGCCCGGCGGTGATCGCCTCCCGCACGGACGGGGCGGAGAGCACCTCGCCGTCCACGACGACGGCGAGCCGGTTGCGGGGCTCGGGTTCGGCGGCGATCTTCCGTGTCACCTCTGCGAAGGCCGCGGCGTCCTCGGACCCCAGGACGACCTCGACCGTCCATCCGCCCGTGCCCTGTCCTTCCACGGCCTCGGCCTCGGCGACCTCCTTCACCGTCACCCCGTTGGCCAGCCGGAGGCACTCCGTCCCCCCGGGGTCCGGCAGGTCCGTGCCCGAGCAGGGCGCCGCCGCCACGGCGAGGACGGGCTGGAGCCGGAAGAGCGGCAGGGACTCGCCCCGGTTGGCGTACTGCAGGGCGATGGGGATCACGACGGCGACGGCTGCGAGCGCCGCCAGAGAGGCGATCACCACGGCCAGCGGTCGTGCGCGCCGAGGCCGGGAGGGGGAGGTGTCCGGAGTCATCCGCCCATGATCCAGCCAAAAGGGCGGTACGGCACCGCGAAGGGGCAGAAAAGCGGAACCGGACGAGTCCTCCTCCGGGGTGACGGGCTTCCCGTGATCCTGACGGCGCGCCAGGATGGGGCGGTATGAACCGTAAGGCCGTGCGCCTGGGCGTGATCCTGCTGGCGGCGCTGGCGGTGGCCGCCGTCTCGCTGACCCTGCTGACGCCCTTCTCCCCCGGCTCCTCCCACAGCGCCTCCCCCGGCGGGGAACGCGGCCGGGCCCCGTCCGGCGTGCGGGTGGAGCGACTGGGCGAGCGGGACCACGTGCTCACCTTCGCCTCGGCCGCACTCGGCCGTGAGGGCCGGGTCCGGGTGCTGCTCCCTGCGGGATGGAAGCCGGGCTCGGGCCCGTGGCCGGTGCTGTACCTGCTGAACGGCTGCTGCCAGCCCGCCCCCGACTCCTGGGTGACGGAGGGGGACGCCGCCCGGCTCACCTCGCCCTACCCGGTGATCACGGTCATGCCGGAGGGCGGCGCGGTCGGCTTCTACTCCGACTGGCGCAGGGGCCCGAAGTGGGAGACCTTCCACCTGACCGAGGTCCGCGCGATCCTGGAGCGCGACTACGGCGCCGGGGACCGCCGGGCGGTGGCCGGGCTGTCCATGGGGGGATTCGGCGCGGTCTCCTACGCGGCCCGCCATCCGGGCATGTTCCGGGCGGCGGCCTCCTTCTCCGGCGTGCTGGACACCACCGAGAGCGCGCCCTGGCTGCTGGAGCGCCACGGCGAGGACCCCCGCGACCTGTGGGGCCCGCCGGGCGGCTCCGAGCAGGCGGCGCACAACCCGGTCGCCCTCACCTCGAAGCTCGCGGGCGTGCGGCTCTACGTCTCCTGCGGGGACGGCACCCCCGGTCCGCTGGACGACCCGTCCGCGGCCCGGGACGACGGCGAGGCCACCCTGCTCGCCCAGTCGCAGGAGTTCGCCCGGCGGGCCGGGAAGGCCGGTCTGGAGGTCACCACGGACTTCTACGGGCCCGGCACCCACAGCTGGCCGTACTGGCGGCGCGCGCTGGAGCGCTCGCTGCCCCTGCTCATGGACGCGGTCGGCGCCTCCCGCTGAGCCGGGCCGCGTTCACGGGGGCACGGACGACGCGCCGCCCTTTTCCCTGGATTCGGTCGGCTCTCCCCCTTGAGGCGGGCAATCGGTCATATGCGTGCGGTGTTCCTCGCCCTAAAGATCCTTAGATCACGATTAGTACCTCGATTGTCCGGTTATGACTTCCATCGACAACCTGTCATTTCAACGGGGGAAGGCACAAAATGACTAACTTCGATCAGATGCGGGGCAAGGCCAAGGAGGCCGCCGGCAAGATGACCGGCAACGACAGCATGGCCAACAAGGGCCGCGCCGAGCAGTCCAAGGGCAAGGCGAAGGAGACCGCCAAGAAGGCCAAGGAGACCGCTCGCGAGACCGCGCGGGACGTCACCGACCGCGCGCGGGACAGCTACAACCAGTAGGAACCCGCGTCGGATCACCGGCGCCGCGGACCGGACTCACACCGGCCGCGGCGCCTTTCCGTGTTCTCCGGCCTTTCGCCGGAGCCCCCTTCTCCGCATTTCCCGCACCCCCCTTCTTCACAAATCCCCCCTTTCCGGATAAATCGGAAATTTCATTTCCATCCAGGGGAGGATTCGCACCCGCACCGCACCCCCGGCGCGGTCCCCCTGCGTGGTCCCGCGTCGTCCGGAAAGTTAAGCCGGACGACTCTGGACGTTCAGCTCGGACACCCCTCGCCGGTCACCCCCGTGGCTAGCGTTCCGGAAAGCCCCCGGCTCAGGGGTGCTTGTCGGAGGTAAGAGGAGTCACCTTGCGAGTCCTGGCCGTCATCCCCGCCCGCGGAGGTTCGGCGGGCGTGCCGCTGAAGAACCTGGCCCCCGTGGGCGGCACCCCGCTGGTCGCCCGCGCGGTGCGGGCCTGCGTCCGGGCCGAGCTCGTCGACCGGGTCGTGGTCAGCACCGACCACCCGGGGATCGCCGAGGCCGCCCGCACCGCCGGGGCCGAGGTCGTCGACCGGCCCGGCGAGCTGAGCGGCGCGGAGGCCACCAGCGAGTCCGCCGTGCTGCACGCGCTCGACCGGCTGCCCGAGGCCCCCGAGGTGGTCCTCCTCGTCCAGTGCACCAGCGCGTTCATCGACCCGGCCGACCTGGACGCCGCGATCGCGAAGGTCCTCGGCGGCGAGGCCGACGTGGTCTTCTCCGGGCTGGAGACCCACGAGTTCCTGTGGGACGCCGCGGGCGCCGGGGTGAACCACGACCCGTCGTTCCGCCCCCGCCGGCAGGACCGCGAACCGCACTACCGCGAGACCGGCGCGTTCTACGTGATGCGCGCCGGCGGCCTGCGCGAGCACGGGCACCGCTTCTTCGGCCGGGTGGCCGTGCAGCCGGTGCCGCCGCGGCACGCCGTCGAGGTGGACACCCCCGAGGACCTGGAGATCGTCCGGGCGCTGGCCCCCTTCACGGACCTGCCCGAGCCGATCGACGTGGACGCGGTGATCACCGACTTCGACGGGGTGCACACCGACGACCGCGCCTACGTCGGCGAGGACGGCCGCGAGATGGTCGCGGTGAACCGCTCCGACGGCATGGGCGTCTCCCTGCTCCGCCGGTCGGGCGTCAAGATCATGATCATGTCCACCGAGCAGAACCCGGTGGTCTCGGCCCGCGCCCGCAAGCTCGGCGTCCCCGTCCTGCAGGGCCTGACCGACAAGCGGACCGTGCTGCGCGACTGGCTGGCCATCGAGGGCCTGGACCCGGCGCGCGTCGCCTACGTCGGCAACGACGTCAACGACCTGGGCCCGATGAGCGACGTCGGATGGCCCGTCGCGGTCCCCGACGCCCACCCGAGGGTGCGCGCCGCGGCGCGGGTCGTGCTCACCCGGCCGGGCGGGGCGGGAGCCGTACGGGAGCTGTGCGACCGGGTGCTGGCCGCCCGCCCCGAGGGCGCGGCGGCACCGGCCGCCGTGACCGCCCCGGCCCCGCGGGCGGAGCTCCGCCTGACCGCCTCCCCCCGGCCGGTCCCGATCGGCGACGCGCTGGTCGGCGCCGGGCAGCCGGTCTACGTGATCGCGGAGATCGGCATCAACCACAACGGCGACCTGGACATCGCCCGCCGGCTGATCGACGTGGCCGCGGAGGCGGGCTGCCAGGCCGTCAAGTTCCAGAAGCGCACGCCGGAGATCTGCGTCCCGCTGGAGCAGCGCGACCAGATCCGGCAGACGCCGTGGGGCGCGATGACCTACATGGAGTACAAGGTCCGGACCGAGTTCGGGCACGCCGAGTACGCCGAGATCGCGAAGTACTCCGCCGAGCGCGGCCTGCACTGGTTCGCCTCCCCCTGGGACGTGCCGTCGGTGGAGTTCCTGGAATCCATGGACGTCGTCACGCACAAGGTCGCCTCGGCGAGCGTGACCGACCTGGAGCTGCTGCGGGCGCTCGCCGCCACCGGCAAGCCGGTCATCCTGTCCACCGGCATGTCCACGCTGGAGGAGATCGACCGGGCGGTGGAGATCCTCGGCACCTCCGGGCTGGTGCTGATGCACGCCACCTCCACCTACCCGCTCCCCCCGGAGGAGGCCAACCTCCGCGCGATCACCACCCTCCAGGAGCGGTACGGCGTGCCCGTCGGCTACTCCGGTCACGAGCGCGGCCTGCAGATCTCGCTGGCGGCGGTCACGCTGGGCGCGGTGACCGTGGAGCGGCACATCACCCTGGACCGCACGATGTGGGGCTCCGACCACGCCGCCTCGCTGGAGCCGGCCGGTCTGGAGCACCTGGTGCGCGACATCCGCATCATCGAGACCGCGCTCGGCGACGGCGTCAAGCGGGTCTTCCCCGGCGAGGAGGCCCCCAAGGCCCGGCTGCGCCGCGTCACCGTCTAGATCCCGCTTCCGGTCCGGTGCGCGGCCGCGCGCCGGACCGGAAGCGGACCGGGGCACGGACCCGTCCCCGGGCGTTCACCGTCGCGTCCCGGCGCGTTCAGCCCGGGCACCGCGATGGTCACTACAGTCCGGGGCGACCGCGCCCGGAACCGTGAGGGAAGACCTTGATCAAACTGTCGGTCGTCGTCCCGGTGCGGGACGCCGAGCTCTACGTCTCCGACGCGCTCACCTCGCTCGTGCGGAACGCGCGCCCGGACTTCGAGTTCGTCGTCGTGGACGACGGATCGGTGGACGGCACCGGGCAGGTCGTCGAGGACTTCCGCGACGACCTGCCCGGTCTCGTCGTGCTGCGCAACGAGACCCCGGTGGGCCTGGCCGAGGCCCGCAACCTCGGGCTCTCGCTGGCCTCCGGCCGCTACGTGAGCTTCATGGACGGCGACGACTGGCTCGCCCCCGGCTACCTCGCCGACCTCGTCGGCGCGATCGAGCACCTCGGCTGCGACTTCGTCCGGGTGGACCACGTCCAGGCGGAGGGCCGCAGGCGGGTGATCCACCGGGCGCCGCTGGCCGTACGGAACACGGTGCTCAAGCCGCGCGAGCACATCCTGCCGGCCCGGTCGAAGACCATGGTCGACTACCCCTACGCCTGGGCCGGGATCTACCGGCGCGACCTCGGCGACCTGCTGACCTTCCCCGGCCGGCTGCACACGGCCGAGGACCGGCCGTGGATCTGGCGGCTGCACCGCGAGGCCGCCTCGTTCGCGGTGGTCTCCCTGGCCGGGGTGTTCTACCGCCGGATGGTCTCCGGTTCCCTGACCCAGGTCGGCGACGAGCGCCAGCTGCACTTCTTCGACGCCTTCGACCTGGTCTTCGCCGACCTTCCCGAGGAGTTCGCGCCCAAGGCGGTCCGCCAGTTCCGCGCGCTGCTCGCCCACCACCTGGAGCTGGGCGGGCGCTTCTCGCCCGAGCTGCGCGCCCGCTTCGAACGGCGCGGCGCCGAGGCCCTGCGGCGGCTCCCGGCGGACCTGCCCGGCGTCGGGCTCGACCCCGAACGCGACGAGATCCTGCGCCGCCTCCTGGAGACCCGATGACCGCGAGGACCCAGCTGTTCTACGCCTCCACCCTGTTCGGCGCGGCGACCCTGGCCGCCGCGCTGGACGAGGGCGCGTTCGGGCCGCGCGACGGCCGCCGGATCCTGCTGGTCTCCAACAACGCGGCCGTCCCGGAGATCACCCCGGCCCTGGACGAGGCCCCCGGCTTCGCCGCGCTGCGCCCGCGCTTCGACGAGGTGCGGTCGTGGAACGAGATCGTGGCCCCGATGCACCCGTCGGACTGGCGGGCCCGCGTCATCGAGGTCCCGATGACGGGCCGGCTGCTCCGCTCCCACCTGTCCCTGGGCGACGGCCCGGACGAGCTCGTCGTCGAGTCCGTCGCGGTGCCCCCCGCGCGGACCCTCGCCGGGCTGCTGCGGGACTGCCCCGTCACCGTCTACTCCGACGGGCTGATGAGCTACGGCCCGACCCGCGACCCGCTGCCCGCCGAGATCGCCGGCCGGATCACCCGCCTGCTCCACCTCGACCTGGTGCCGGGCCTGGCCCCGCTCCTGCTCTCGGAGTACGGCGTGCCGGCCCGGACCGTCTCCGGCGAGGCCTTCCTCCGCGTCCTCGGCGGGATCCCCGGGCCGGAGGACGGCGCGGCGGGCGGCGCGGCGGGCGCCGGATCCGCCGGACCGGCGGCCGGAGAGGCGGGGACGGGCCCCGCGATGATCCTCGGGCAGTACCTGTCGGCGCTCGGCGTCCTCACCCCCGAGGAGGAGGACGGGCTGCACGCGGACATGCTGCGCGCCCTGGCCGCCCGGGGCTGCGAGTCGGTGCTGTTCAAGCCGCACCCCGCCGCCGGGCGCCGGCACGCGCGCCGGCTGCGCGAGGCGGCGGCGGGACTCGGCGTCCGGCTCTCCGTGGCCGGCGAGACCGTCCCCGCCGAGTCGTGCTTCGCGGCGCTCCGCCCGGAGCTGGTGGTGGGCTGCTTCTCCACCGCCCTGGTCACCGCCCGGCGCCACTTCGGCCTGGAGGCGGCCACCGTCGGCGGGGAGCTGGTCCTGGAGCGGCTCACGCCGTACGAGAACAGCAACCGCGTACCCGTCACGATCACCGACGCCCTCCTGCCCCGGCTGCGGCCGGACGGGACGCTGGAGCAGCCTCCGCCGGTCGACGTCCGGGCGCTGGTCCGCGCGGTCGGCTACTGCATGCAGAGCGAGTCCTACCCGGAGCTGCGCGCGGAGGCCGCCGCCTACCTGGACGCCCACGGCCCGGACCGCTACTTCAAGCGGCAGCGGCTGGCCGCCCTGGGCCTGCCGCCCGCCGGCCCGGTCCGCCCCGGTCCCGGCTCCGGGACGCTGGGCAGGCTGCGCCGCCGGTTGTCCCGGGCGCTCTCCTGACGGGCGGGCCCGGCTCTCCCGGGCTCGGCTCTCCCGGATTCGGCTCTCCCGGGCTCAGCCCTCCCCGGGCCCGGCTCAGCTCTCCGGGGTCGGTCCCCCGACGGGCAGGCGGACGGTGAAGACGGTGCCACCGCCCCGGCGGGGGGCGGCGGTGACGGTGCCGCCGTGCGCCTCGACGACGGCCCTGGTGACGGCCAGGCCCAGGCCGGTGCCCGTGATCCCGGCCCGCCGGGCGGTGGAGGCGCGGAAGAACCGGTCGAACAGGCGGGGGTACTCCTCGGCGGGTATCCCGATGCCGGTGTCGGCGACGGCGATGACCGCCTCGGCGCCCTCGCATCGGGCGGTGACGGCGACGGAGCCGCCGACCGGGGTGTACCTGACCGCGTTGGACAGCAGGTTGTCCAGCACCTGGCGGAGCCGTACCGGGTCGGCCCGCACGGGCAGGCGGCCGGGCGCGTCGGCGGTGACGGTGAGCCGCTTGACGGCGGCCGCGGGCCGCTGGTCGTCGACGGCGTCGCGGACCAGGCCGGACAGGGAGACCGGCCGGAGGTCGACGCCGACCCGGCCGGCGTCGAAACGCGCCAGGTCCAGCAGGTCGTCGACCAGCCGCTGCAGGTGCTCGCTCCTGCGGTCGATCACCTCGGCGAACGACCGCCGTTCGCCGGCCAGACCGGGGTCGTCCAGCAGCATCTCGGTGTAGCCCCGGATGGCCCCGATCGGGGACCGCAGCTCGTGACTGACCACGGCCACCAGCTCGTCCTTCATGCGGTCCAGGTCCTCGAGGCGCTCGACCCGCCGCCGCTCCTCCTCCAGCAGGCGCTCGCGCTCCTCGTCCAGCCGGTAGTGCTCGGTGACGTCGCTGGAGATGCCGTCGACGAGCAGGCGCCCGTCCTCGCGGCGGGGCCGGGCGCGGCACCAGAGCCAGCGGGTGACGTCGTCCAGGCCGCGGAACCGGAACACGGTCTCCGCCGCCTCGCCGGACGCGAGCGCCCGCAGGTAGGCGTCCACGGCCGCCCGGTCCTCCGGGTGGACGCGGGGGAGCGCCGTCTCCAGCACGTCGGCGCCCCCGGCCGGCCGGCCGCCGAAGACCCCGCCGGCGTCCGGGCTGGCGTACACCGCGCGGAACGTGCCGTCGGGGAGGATCTCGAGGGTCCACACGTAGTCGTCGACCTGGCCGATGATCCGGTCGAGGTGGCGGCGGCCGGCCTCCAGCGCCAGGGCGAGCTCCTCGGCGCGGCGGCGTTCGAGGTGGCGCCCGAGGTGGGCGCGGACACCGTCGAGCAGGGCGACCAGTTCCCGGTCCGGCTCCTCGACGGTCTCGGCGAAGAAGGCCAGCACGCCCAGCGGTTCCCGGCCGCTGCCCACCGGCAGGCCGACGGCCGCGTGCAGCCCGGCCCGCGCCGCGGCCTCCCGGCGGACGAATCCGAGAGGGTCGGACGGCAGGTCGCGGACCCAGACCTCCCTGCCGGTGGCCCACACCAGGCCGGGCAGGCCGACGCCGGAGCGGAACGCGACCCGCTCGCCGCCGGTGAACTCCGGCAGGTCCCGCCCCGGCGCCGTCCACGAGGCGGTGCGGACGATGGCGCCGCCGTCGTCGCCGACGTGCCAGTATTCGCCGCAGGCCCAGCCCAGTCCCCGTGCGACCGCGGCGACCACGCAGCCGGCGGCCTCCTCGCCGGAGGACGCGTCGGCCAGCGCCTCCGCGACGGCCCGCTGGACGTCGCGCAGGACCTCGGTCCGGTGCCGGCCGGTGATGTCGTGCATGACCGCCACCGCACCCAGCCGGCTCCCGTCGGAGGCGTCGATCGGCCGGCCGTTGACCAGGAACCGGCGTGGCGGGAGGCCCGGTGCGGAGACCACCACCTGCGCGCCCTCGACCCGCTCGCCGGCGAACGCCCGCGCCAGCGGCACCTCCTCCGGGCGGAGCGGCGTGCGCCCGTCCGGGGCCATCAGGTGGTAGGTCGCGGCCCACTCCCGGGCGTCCAGCGGCTGCTCGGCGGTCCGGTGCACGGCACGCAGCGCCCGGTTGAACAGCGCCACCCTGCCGTCGGCGTCGCAGGCGACCACCCCGGCCTCCAGGCTGTCGAGCAGCGCCGCCAGGAAGGTCCGCTCCCGTTCGAGTTCCTCCTCGGCCGCGGTGTTCGCCGCCGCGTCCCCGGTGCCCGTGGAGGCGAACGCGCCGTGGGCCCGGTCGAGGACCGCCCGCAACCGGCGCTCCGCCAGCAGCGCCTCGCCGCCGGCCAGCCGCGACGCGATCTCCGCCTCGGCCATCGCCGCGATGTCCTCGGCCGTGTCCAGCTGGGCCGCCGGCCACCGCCTGGGTCCGGCGCCGATCACCCCCAGCGCCCCGAGGACCTCGCCGTCCGGCGCGCGGAGCGGGAACCCCGCGCAGGACCCCGCCTCGAGGCCGGGGAGCGCCGGATCACCGCGCCACCGCCCTCCCGTCCGGGCGTCGTCCCGGACGTCGGGCACGACCAGCGGCGCGCCCCGCGCCACGACGCGCCCGCACAGGGAGCCCCGCAGCGGGGCCCGCCGCGTCCCCGGCCGTGCGGCGGGCCCCGCCGCGCCGAGGACCACCTGCTCCTCGGCGGCCGCCAGGACCACCAGCGCGGCGGGCACGTCCAGCAGCGCGGCCGCCAGGCCCGCCAGCCGGGTCAGGGAGGGCACCTCGGGGGCGTCGAGCAGACCCGCGGCGCGCAGCGCCTCCAGCCGCCGCGCGTCACCGGCTGGCGGGAGCGCCGAGCACACGGTCCGCCACCTCCATGGTTCCTTCCCCCGAGGTCACCCGGTGTGTGGGCCTGCCACTACCGAGTCAATCACCCTCCCCCGGCGGCCGGCCGCCGCCCCCCTCAGCCCAGCGCCCTGAGGTAGCGGCGCATCCGCCGCTTGGCCCGGTAACCGACCCGGAGCACGTTGGGCGGCACCTCCACGCGCAGCCGGGCGCGGCGGCGGGCGGCGGCGTACCCGGGCCCGTCGAGCAGCGAGACCGCGGGCGCGAGCCGCCCGGAGCGCGCCTGGCCGACCAGGGAGACCAGGTGGCCGGTCCAGTCGCTCTCCCCGTCGCCGTGGAAGTAGTTGGCCTTGCACCACGCCTCGTCCGGGGTGCGGAAACGCCCCTCGGACAGGTCCTCCAGGGTGCCGAGGACCCCGCTCCCCTCGAAGACGAGGTTGATCATCTCGGCGCTGACCCCGAAATCGGACAGCACCAGCAGCGGCACCGAGCAGGCGATGGCCTCCAGCGCGGCGGTCGAGCTGACCGTGACGAACCCCGCCGCCCTGGCCAGGTGCTCGTGCATCGGGCCGGCCTCGAAGCGGAGGGCGCCGGAGCGCCCGCCGAGCTCCTGCCACAGGCTCTGGTAGTGGTGGCGCTCGTTGTGCGTCTGGCGCTCGTCGGCCAGGGCCCGGAGCTTGACGACCACGTCCAGGTCCGGGCGCCGCTCGGCCAGGTCCGCCAGCGCGAGCAGGATGCGCTCGCGGTCCTCGCGCCGCCTGGGCACCTTGGCCTGGGTGGCGAACACCACCCGGTCACGCGGCCGTACCGGGGCGGCCGCGTCCTCCCGCGCCCCGGGACCGCCGGAACCGCCGAGGACACCGGAAGCGGCCGGACCACCGGGGCCGCCCAGGCCGCCGGGACCGCCGGAACCGCCGGAACCGCCGAGGACGCCGGAAACGGCGGGACCACCGGAACCGCCCAGGCCGCCGGGCCCGCCGGACCCGCCCGCGCGCAGGAAGGGCAGCCGGGCCAGCCCCACCCGCCCGCCCCCGCCCAGCCTCCGGCCGACCTCCGAGAACTCCTCGACCTCCCGCCCGCTGTGCAGCACGAACAGGTCGCACCCGCTCCGGAACAGCCAGGCCTTCTCGGTGGCCGGGACGGAGATCCCCGGCAGGCCGGTCACGAACACCGGCCGCGGGGACAGCCCCGCCAGCACCTCGGCGGTCAGGACGTCCACCACGGGCCCGGTGCAGGCGACCAGCACCGCGTCCGGCCGGAACCGCTCCGCCGTACGGCGCAGCCCCCGGGCCGACAGCACCGGCGGGCCGGCCGCCGCGCCGGGCGCCGCACCGGGCGCCGCACCGGGCGCCGCACCGGGCGCCGAGTCGGACGCCGAGTCGGACGCCGCGCCGGACGCGGGGCCCGGCGCCGCGCCGGAGACCGCCGCGCGGATCTGGGCGGGGGACGGCGTGATGGGCGTGCGGATCACCGCCAGCTCCGTCGTGCAGCCTGCGGGCAGGCCCGCGAGCAGGCAGGCGGCCCACTTCAGGTAGGAATCCGAGTCGGCCACGGCCAGGACCTTCAACGAACCGCTCCAGTGTCGTGATGGGCGAACATCGAAAGATGGGAGCGGAGCGACGGCGCCGCCCGGGAGGTCCACCACTCGTCGGGGACCTCCACCGTCTCCACGGTCACGCCCCGCGCCGAGAGCAGGACCCGCAGGGAGGTGACCGCGGTGGAGGGCAGGCTCAGCACCCGCTGCTCGGCGGCCAGCCCGCGCAGGGTCATCTCGGCGGGACCCCCGCCGTCGTAGACGGTGATCCCGGGCTGCCGCCCGACCCGGGCGAGGTCGTCGGGGTCCTCCCGCCGGTGCGGGAAGTAGGCGACGGGCCCGGCCGAGCCGAGCCCGGACAGCCAGGTGAAGTAGCGCTCGCGGTGGATCAGGCCGTTGCGGACCAGCGAGGTGCCCAGCACGACGGTGCGCTCCCGCGGGCCGGGGCCGTGCAGCGGCTGGCCGCGCAGCCAGGCGAAGTCGTGGGTCACCAGTTCCGCCCCGGTGCTCCGTACGGCCGCGGCCAGCTCGTCCGGGACGGGCAGCGCGGTGAAGACCGTCAACCGGCCGGACCGGGCGGCGGCGCGGAGCCTCAGGGCGGCGGCCGTCCCCAGTGCCGCGCGGAGCGCGGAGCGCAGCGCTCCGCCGGTGGCGCGGGCCCGCAGCAGCGGCGTGCCCGGCCGCCGAGTGAGCAGTTCCAGGAGCCGGACGGTGGCCAGCCCGTCGTCGACGATCACGACGCGGCGCGGGAAGGCGGTGAGCCAGGCCAGCTGGATCCGGCCGGAGAAGGCGTCGCCCATCACCCAGGCGGCGGCGCGGGCCGGGCGCGGCATGTCCGGCTCCGGTCCGGCCAGCTCCAGCCCGCCCGGCAGGCCGAGCCGGTGCAGCTCCCGGCGGGTGACGGCGAGCGGGCGCAGCCCCGCCCGGGACACGACCCGGGTCCGGGTGCCCAGCAGTCCCGCGTGGTGGGCCTCCACCGCGCAGAGCATCTGCAGCGGGGACTCCACCCAGGCTACGGCCGAACACTGATCCCGCGCGTGGTCTCGACCGTCCTGCTCCACGCCGGGCGATGACCCGTTCACGACCGCCCCAACGTAACGCGGCGGTCTTACGGGACCGGGAATCCCGGGTGAACAGCCGACCACGCCCTGTGAGAGGTAAAGCACTGTTCCAGCCGGTTCGTCCCGGTGTGGATGGGAGATCATGAAGGCATGGAACTCGTGACTCTCAACAACGGCGTCCGCATGCCCCGGCTCGGTTTCGGCGTCTGGCAGGTGCCCGACGACGAGGCCGCCACCGCCGTGGCCACCGCGCTCGAGGCCGGCTACCGGAGCATCGACACCGCCGCGCTGTACCGCAACGAGGAGGGCGTGGGCCGGGCCCTGCGCGCCTCCGGCGTGCCGCGCGAGGAGGTGTTCGTCACGTCCAAGCTCTGGAACGACGCCCACGGCTACGACGCGGCGCTGCGCGCGTTCGACGCGACCATGGAACGGCTCGGCCTGGACTACCTCGACCTCTACCTGATCCACTGGCCGGTCCCGGCGCAGGACCTGTACCCGGAGGCGTGGCGGGCACTGGAGAAGCTGTACGCCGACGGCCGGGTGCGGGCCGTGGGGGTCAGCAACTTCACGGTGGAGCACCTGGAGCGCGTGCTCCAGGAGGGGAGCGTCGTGCCGGCCGTCAACCAGATCGAGCTGCACCCGCAGCTCCCCCAGGCCGAGCTGCGCGGCCACCACGCCGCGCACGGCATCGTCACGGAGGCGTGGAGCCCGCTCGGCCAGGGCCGGGGGCTGCTGGACGAGCCGGTCCTGGCCGGGGTCGCGGCCCGGCACGGGGTCACCCCCGCCCAGGTGGTGCTCCGCTGGCACCTGCGGCTGGGCAACGTGGTGATCCCCAAGTCGGTCACGCCGTCGCGGATCGCCGAGAACCTCGACGTGTTCGGGTTCGAGCTGGACGACGAGGACATGGAGGCGATCGCCTCGCTGGACGCGGGCCGGCGCCTCGGTCCGGACCCCGCCACGTTCAACCAGGTGAGCTGAGGGCCGCCCGGCGGCCGTTCGGGGGACCACCGTTCTCGGGCCGGGCTCGCCACCGGGCGAGCCCAGCCCGATTTTTCATATTTATTGATCCTTTGCCTGTTCGATACTCCACGCTGACCCCCGGCCCGCACCCTCACCCCGTCTTGACCGGACTTTGCCGCGGCGTGACTCAGCCCGCCCGGCCTCCTCCCGATGAGGTCATGGACGCCGAATCCGCGACCCCGCGGAACCGGGGACCCACCTCCCTCGGGGTGAATCAGCGCCCGCGCGCTGTAGGGCACTTCCTGGCCCGAACCCGTCAGCTAACCCGGTAGGCGGCACGGAAGCCGAGCAAGGAGTCGAACCCCCGCATGGGCAAGCACCGCCGTACCTCCCCCGTGAAGCACCGCCGCACCTCCCCCGCGAAGACCGGCGGCGCCCCCACCGCGTCTCCCGCCTCCACCGCGTCTCCCACCCCCACCGCGTCTCCCGCCTCGCCCGCCTCCGCGAGGCGGCGCCGCCTGACCCACGTCCTGCTGGGCGCGTCGGTCACCCTCGCGGGCGGCGCCGTGGCGAGCCCTCCGGCCCACGCCGAGGCCCCCCGCCAGGCTTCGGCCGACGTCCTCACCGGGTCCGCCGGGATCTCCGGGGGCCTGCCCGCCTCCGCCGCCGCCTCGGCCAGGACCCCCCTGCAGCTCATCGCCGACGGGCTGCCCCGGGTCTCGGCCGAGGAGGTGCTCTCCATCGCCGAGAGCCAGATCGGCGTGAAGGAGAACGACCGGGGCGGCGGCACCAGGTTCCACCGGTGGTACATGGACTCCCACCGCGCCGCGGAGACCGTCGAGCGCGACGGCGGCGCGATCCGCGGCTACGCCAACGCGCCCTGGTGCGCGATGTTCGTCTCCTGGGTCGGCGAGCAGGCCGGCATCCGGCCGGTCTTCGGCTGGGACGCCTACACCGTGACCTACGCCCAGTGGTTCCGGGCCAACGGCCACTGGGGCACCACCGCCAAGCCCGGCGCGGTCGTCTTCTTCGACTGGAAGCGGGGCGACAGCCTGTACGGCATCGACCACGTCGGCCTGGTCGAGGAGGACAACGGCGACGGCACGATCACCACGATCGAGGGCAACACCGGCAACGGCAAGGTCGAGCGGCGCGTCCGCCCCAAGGCCGAGGTCGTCGGCTACGGCTATCCGGTCTACCGGTCCTGATCCGCGCCGGACGGCGCACCGGAGGGGTACGGCCCGGCGGGCCGTACCCCTCTTCCGGCTTCCGGGACCGGTTCCCCGCCCGGCGGCCGGCTCCGCCCTCCGGGAGCGGGATCCCCCCGTCCGCGGACGGGGGGATCCCTCCTCCCGGCCCCGGAAGAACCGGGATGCATGCTCACGTGATGGGAGCGCTCCCAACAGCCTATCTGAGGCTTATCTCCCGATAAACCGCTATATGTCCTAGGTTTAAGTCCAAGATGTAACGGTTGAGTTTCGGCATATTGACGTTCCGGTTGCCTATCGTCCACTCTTCGTGGGAGCGCTCCCAAAGCATGTTGCAGAGCAGCCAGCCTCGGTCCGGGTTTGTCGGGGACCGGCCGCGGCTGCACCTCCCACCGATTCGGGCGACCACCTGAGAGGGGTCCGGAATGTTGAACACCAAGCGGCAGGGCAAGCTCGCCGCAGTAGCGGTCATGGCGGCCACCGCCCTTGCGATCACGTCCTGCGGTTCGAGCGAGCCCACGCCCGCCGCCGGCGGCGACGGCGCGTCCTCGGCCGCGGCCGCGCCGGTCACCATCACCGTCCACACCTTCGGCGGCGGCGAGAACTTCGGCTACGACGAGGCCGTCAAGAAGTGGAACGCCGAGCACCCGAACATCCAGGTCAAGTACCAGAACCTGACCGACCGGTTCGAGGACGTCTTCCTCCCGCAGCTGCTGCAGAAGCTGCAGGCCGGCAGCGGCGCCGCCGACATCGTCGGCATCGACGAGGGCGCGATGGGCCTGATGAAGGCCCGCCCGCAGTTCTTCGCCGACCTCGGCCAGTTCGGCCTGGAGAACCGCAAGGCCGACTTCCCCGCGGCCAAGTGGGAGAACGGCGTCAACAAGGACGGCAAGCTCTTCGCGCTGGGCACCGACATCGGCGGCATGACCATGTGCTACCGCAAGGACCTGTTCGAGAAGGCCGGCCTGCCGAGCGACCGCGAGGAAGTCGGCAAGCTCTGGCCGGACTGGGCCGCCTTCATGGAGGCCGGCAAGAAGTTCCAGGCCGCCAACCCCGGCAAGGGCGACCCCAAGTTCCTCGACGGCCCGAACACCCTCTTCAACGTGGTGCTCTCGCAGGAGGGGCCGAAGAACGGCAACATCGCCTACTTCGACACCAACAACCAGCTCGTCATCGACAAGAACCCGGCCGTCAAGACCGCGTTCGACACGGTGAAGTCCTTCAGTGAGGCCGGCCTGACCGCCAAGCTCGCCTCCTTCACCCCCGAGTGGAACGCCGCCATCAAGAAGGGCGGCTTCGCCACCATGGGCTGCCCGGCCTGGATGCTGGGCGTGGTCTCCGGCGCGGCCGGTGACGAGAACAAGGGCAAGTGGGACGTGGCCTCGGTCCCCGGCGGCGCCGGCAACTGGGGCGGTTCCTACCTCGCGATCCCCGCGCAGAGCAAGCACCAGAAGGAGGCCGCTGAGGTCCTGAACTACCTCACCGGCAAGGAGGGCCACGTCGCGGCCTTCAAGGAGGCCGCGGCCTTCCCGAGCTCCATCCCCGCCCAGCAGGACCCGGCGGTCGCCGACCTGAAGAACGAGTTCTTCAACGACGCGCCGACCGGCCAGATCTTCGGCGCCTCGGTCAAGGACCTGCTCCCCCTCTTCCTGGGTGAGAAGCACGCCCAGGTGAAGACCGCGGCGGAGAAGGTCCTCGAGGGCATGGACAAGGGCTCGATCCCCTACGCCGAGGCCTGGACCAAGTTCGTCGAGGCCGGCACCAAGGCAGCGGGCTGATCCTCCTCCCGTTCGGCACGGGCCCGGCGGCGGCGACCCCGCCGCCGGGCCCGTCGCCTGCCCTTGAGCTGAAAGGCTGACCGATGACCCTCAACGTCGACACCCCCGCTCCGGCGCGGCGGGAAGGCCCCCGCCGGTCTTCCGGGCCCCGGAACCAGGGACGCGGCGGCAAGGGCCTCGCCCGGTTCGACCTCCGGGCGACCCCCTACTTCCTCGTCTCCCCGTACTTCCTGCTCTTCGCCGTCTTCGGCCTCTTCCCGCTCGGCTACACCGCCTGGGTGTCCCTGCACGACTGGGAGCTGGCCGGGGACAAGACCTTCATCGGAATCGACAACTACACCGAGCTGATCGCCGACGGCGCGTTCTGGAACGCGGTGCTCAACACGGTCGGGATCTTCGTCATCGCGACGATCCCGCAGCTCGTCCTGGCGCTGATGCTCGCCAACGCGCTCAACAAGCGCATCCGGGGCCGGCTCTTCTTCCGCCTCGGCATCCTGCTTCCGCTGGTGACCTCCGTCGTCGCGGTCGCCGTGGTCTTCACCCAGCTCTACGGGCGCGACTACGGCATGATCAACTGGTTCCTCAGCCTGTTCGGCGTCGAGGCCATCGAATGGCAGAACCAGAGCTGGAGCGCGTGGATCGCGATCGCCACGATGATCGACTGGCGCTGGACCGGCTACAACGCGATCATCCTGCTGGCCGCCATGCAGACGATCCCCAAGGACCTCTACGAGGCCGCCTCCCTCGACGGGGCCTCGCCCCGGCGGCAGTTCTGGCAGATCACCGTGCCGATGCTCCGCCCGACGCTCATCTTCGTGGTGTTCGTCTCCACCATCGGCGGCCTGACCCTGTTCGCCGAACCGGTCATGTTCGAGGGCAACCCGACGATGGCCGGCGGCGCCACGGGCCAGTACCAGACGGTGGCCATGTTCATCGTCAAGGAGGCCTTCCGCGACTTCGACATGGGCTACGCCTCGGCGGCCGCCTGGCTGCTGTTCGCGCTGATCCTCATCGGCATTCTGATCAACTACTCCTTCACCCGCCGCATCGGGGGTAAAAAGTGACGGCGATCCAAGCCCGGCGGCGCTCGTCGGGTCCCGCATCCGCGGCGAACCGCATCTGGGACGCGGGCCCCCTGACGAAGGTGACCCTCGCCTTCGCCCTCGTGCTGTCGGCCTTCCCGATCTACTACATGTTCATCATGGCCACGCGGACCAACGACGAGGCGCTCGACACCCCGCCTCCGCTGCTCCCCGGCGGCCACCTCGGCGAGAACGTCGAGCGGCTGCTGGCCACCGAGGACGCGTACTTCGCCACCGGCCTGATCAACTCGATCATCATCTCGACCACCGTGACCCTCTCGGTGGTGATCATCTCCACCCTGGCCGGCTTCGCCTTCGCCAAGCTGAGGTTCCGGGGCAGCAAGATCCTGCTGGGCTCGATCCTGCTGACCATGATGGTCCCGCTCCAGCAGATGGGCATCGTCCCGCTCTACGAGATGATGGTGAACCTCGGCTGGACCGGCCAGATCCAGGCGGTGATCCTGCCCTTCCTGGTCAACGGGTTCGGGGTCTTCATGATGACCCAGTACACCACCCAGGCCGTGCCGGACGAGCTCGTCGAGGCGGCCCGCGTCGACGGCGCCTCCACCATGCGCATCTACGCCAACGTGATCCTGCCCGCGGTACGGCCCGGCATGGCGGTTCTGGCGCTGCTCACCTTCATGCAGAACTGGAACGAGTTCCTGTGGCCGTCGATCGTGCTGAACCCGGACAACCCGGTGGTCCAGACCTCGATCGCGGCGCTCAACCAGGCGCACGGCACCGACTACGTCATGCTCTTCACCGGCACGGCGGCCTCGGTCCTCCCGCTCGTCATCGTTTTCGTCATGTTCGGCCGGCAGATCGTCGGCGGCCTCATGGAAGGTGCGGTCAAGGCGTGACAACGCAAGAGACGCAGGTTCAGGTCCCGGATCTGGTGTTCCCGACCGGCTTCGTCTGGGGCGCGGCCACCTCCGCCTACCAGATCGAGGGGGCCGTCTCCGAGGACGGCCGCGGTGTCTCCATCTGGGACACCTTCGTCCGGCAGCCCGGCCGGGTGGTCAACGGCGAGAACGCGGATGTGGCCATCGACCACTACCACCGCTACCGCGAGGACGTGGAGACGATGGCCGGCCTCGGCCTCGGCGCCTACCGGTTCTCCATCTCCTGGCCCCGGATCCAGCCGGACGGCACCGGCCCGGCCAACGCCAAGGGCATCGACTTCTACAGCAGGCTCGTCGACGAGCTGCTCTCCCGGGGCATCGACCCCTGGGTGACGCTCTACCACTGGGACCTGCCGCAGGCGCTGGAGAACGCGGGCGGCTGGCCCTCGCGCGACACGGCACGGCGCTTCGCCGACTACGCGGCCCTCGTGCACGACGCCCTGGGCGACCGGGTCCGCAACTGGAGCACGGTCAACGAGCCGTGGTGCGCCGCGTTCCTCGGCTACGCCTCCGGCGAGCACGCCCCCGGGCGGCGCGAGCCGGCCCAGGCCCTGCGCGCCGCGCACCACCTGCTGCTCGCGCACGGCCTGGCCGTGGAGGCCATGCGGGCCCAGCGCTCCGACACCCGGATCGGCGGCTGCGTCAACCTCTACGCGATCTCTCCGGAGTCCGAGGCCGAGGCCGACCTGGACGCCGCGCGCCGCATCGACGGCCTGCAGAACAGGTTCTTCCTGGACGCCCTGCTCAAGGGCGCCTACCCCGCCGACGTGCTGGAGGACTTCGGCGCGATGGCGGACTTCGCCCAGGACGGCGACCTGGACGTGATCTCGGCCCCGCTGGACATGCTGCTGATCAACTACTACAGCCGCTTCACCGTCTCGGGCAAGCCCGGCGGCGCGGCGTCGGCGGCGGCCGCTCCCACCGACAGCGGCTCCCCGTGGGTCGGCAGCGAGCACGTCTCGTTCGTCCAGGGCGGCCGCCCGGTCACGGCCATGGGCTGGGAGATCGACGACTCCGGCCTCTACGAGCTCCTGGTCCGGCTGGCCCGGGAGTACCCGGCGGTCCCGCTGGTCATCTCCGAGAACGGCGCCGCCTTCGACGACGTCATGACCGGAGACGGGACCGTGCGGGACTACGAGCGGCGCGACTACATCGCCGCCCACCTGCGCACCTGCCACGCCGCGATCGAGGCGGGGGTCCCGCTCGAGGGATACTTCGCCTGGTCGCTGATGGACAACTTCGAGTGGGCGTGGGGGTACGGCAAGCGCTTCGGTCTCGTACACGTCGACTATGAGACCCAGGTGAGAGTTCCCAAGGAGAGCGCTCTTTGGTATGCCGAAACCATCAGGCGCGGAGGCCTGAGCGGTCCGGCAGAATAAGGGCAGCACATTACCCATGGGGGCGAAGCACATGAACGGCGATCGTCGTCCGACTCTCGAGGCGGTCGCGGCTCTAGCCGGCGTCGGCCGCGGCACGGTGTCGCGGGTCATCAACGGCTCGCCGAAGGTGAGCGAGAAGGCCCGCGACGCGGTGCACCAGGCGATCCAGGAGCTGGGCTACGTTCCCAACCGGGCCGCGCGGGCGCTCGTCACCCGGCGGACCGACACCGTCGCGCTGGTGGTCTCGGAGTCGGAGCTGCGGGTCTTCGACGAGCCCTACTTCGCCGGGACGATCCGCGGCATCGGCTCGGCGCTGTCGGAGACCGGGCTGCAGCTGATCCTGGCGATGGCCCAGTCGCAGCAGGACCACGAGCGGCTGGAGCTCTACCTGACCGGCCAGCACGTCGACGGCGTGCTGCTGATCTCACTGCACGGCGCCGACCCGCTGCCGGGCCGGCTGGAGGCGATGGGCGTGCCGACCGTCATCGGCGGCCGCCCCATCGGCCTGAACCCCTACAGCTACGTGGACGTCGACAACCGGGCCGGCGCCCGGCAGGCGGTGAAGTACCTCCTGGCCAAGGGCCGCCGCCGGATCGCCACCATCGCCGGTCCGCAGGACATGGGCGTGGGCGTCGACCGGCTCGCCGGCTACCGGGACGCCCTGCTCGCCACCGGCGTGCCGGAGATCGTGGCCTACGGCGACTTCAGCGAGGAGAGCGGCATCCTCGCCATGCGCGGGCTGCTGGCGGAGAATCCGGACATCGACGCGGTCTTCACCGCCTCCGACCCGATGGCGCTGGGCGCGATGCGGGTGCTGCGTGAGGAGGGCCGGGAGATCCCCGATGACGTCGCGGTGATCGGCTTCGACGACTCCCCCGCCGGCGCCCACTCCTCCCCCAGCCTCACCACGGTGCACCAGCCCACCGAGGCCATGGGCCGCCAGATGGCCCACCTGCTCGTCGCCCGCATCAACGGCGAGCACCTGGAGCAGCCCGTGGTGATACTCGACACCCATCTGGTCGAGCGGGCCTCCGCCTGAGGAGCAGGCCGGGCGCTCCCGGCTCCCCCCACCCGGTCACGCGAAAGGACCCCCCTTGTCCCGGCAGTTCACCCTCCGCAGCGGCACGCTGCACGCCGAGATCACCGAGCGGGGCGCGGCCCTGCGGCTGCTCCGCCACGGCGGGCGCGACCTGGTGACGAGCTGGCCCGCCGGCGGGCCGATGCCCTACTACAGCGGCTCCCTGCTCGCGCCGTGGCCCAACCGGGTCGGCGGCGCCTCCTACTCCTTCGGCGGCCAGACCCACCGGCTCCCGGTCAACGAGGAGGACCGCGGCCACGCCCTGCACGGGCTGGTCGCCGACGCCGCCTGGGAGGCGGTGGAGGACGGCAGTGACCCCGGCGACCCCGGCGACCCCGGCGACCCCGGCGACCCCGGCGACCCCCGCGACTCCGTACGGCTGGCGCACACGGTCGGCCCCGTCCCCGGCTACCCGTTCACCCTGTCCCTGCAGGTGCTCCACTCCCTCACCCCCGACGGGCTGACGACGACGCTGACGGCGGAGAACACCGGCGCGACCGCCGCGCCGTACGGCTGCGGCCCGCACCCGTGGCTGCTGGCCGGCGGGAACGTCGAGGAGTACGAGCTGCACCTACCCGCCGGGCGGGTGCTGCTCGTGGACGACCTGCTGCTCCCCCGGTCGCTGGAGGACGTCTCCGGCACCCCGTACGACTTCACCGCGCCCCGCCCGGTCGGCGGCACCGCCGTCGACCACGCCTTCACCGGGCTCCGGCCCGGCGCCGACGGCCTCGTCCGGGTCCGGGTGAGCGGGCCGGACGGCGGAGTCGAGATGCGCTGGCAGGCCGCGGAGATGCCGTGGGTGCAGGTGTGCACCGGCAGCGCCCTCGACCACGCCGGGCTGGCCGTCGAGCCGATGACCTGCCCGCCCGACGCCTTCAACTCCGGCACCGACCTGATCGTGCTCCAGCCCGGGGAGAAGGCCGAGGCCTCCTGGACGATCTCCCCGCTGGGAGGGTAGGGCGGTGGAGAGCAGGACCAAGCGCCGGCTCGACCCGGCCGAGCTGGACGCGCTGCTGCGGCGGTCCCTGGGCGCCGGGGTCGTCTCCTCCGCCGAACTGAGCGACGGGTTCGCCAACGCGGTGTGGCGGCTGACCCTGGACGACGGCCGCGAGGTGGTGCTCAAGCTCTCGCCCCCGCCCGAGCTGGAGCAACTGCGCTACGAGCGCAACCTGCTGCGCGCCGAGGCGATGGTCTACCGCACGGGCTCGCTGCCGGGTCCCGAGCTGCTGCACGCCGGGTTCGACGACCCGGTGCTCGGCGGCGACCACCTCATCCTGTCCGTGCTGGACGGCACGGCCTGGAACCGCGCCGGGGAGGTGCCCGACGGGCCGCTCTGGCACCAGGTGGGCGCCCACCTGGCCCGGCTGCACACGGTGACCGGCGAGACGTACGGCTATCCGCACGCCGGGCTGACCGGCCGCACGTGGCGCGAGGCCTTCCTGGCGATGGTCGGCGCGGTGCTGTCGGACGCCGGCCGCTACGCCGTGCCGCTGCCCGTCCCGGCCGCGGCCGTCGCCGCGGCGGTCGAGGCCGGTGCCGAGGCCCTGGAGGAGGTGACCGCGCCCCGTCTGGTGCACTTCGACGTCTGGCCGGGCAACGTCTTCGTCTCCCCGGAGGGCGGAGGCCCCCGCGTCCAGGCGATCATCGACCACGAGCGCGCGTTCTGGGGTGACCCGCTGGCCGACTTCGTCACTCCGACGATCTTCGGCGAGCTGGCCGAGGACGCTCCGATCGTGGCCGGCTACCGCGAGGCGGGCGGGGTCGTGCCCTTCGACGACGGCGCCCGCGTCCGGATGGCGCTCTACCGCCTCTACCTGGATCTGATCCTGCTCGTCGAGAACGGGCCCCGGCAGTATCCCGAGCAGGAGTACGCCCCGATCCGCGACGGCGCCGTCGCGGATCTCGCCCGCGCCCTGGACGTCGTCTCGGCCCGCTGAACCGCCCGGCCCGCCGAGATCCGGGCGGCCCGGGCACGGACCGGCCGGAACGGACCGGCGAGCACGGAGGACAAGGGCGGACAGGCGGGCACGGACGGACAAGGGCGGACAGGCAAGGGCGGACAGGCAAGGGCGGGCCGCCCCTTCCGAGGAAGGGACGGCCCGCCCGCCGGTATCCGCCGCCGGGGTTCAGACCCTGGCGTGCGAGGGCATCCTGCCCTCGGCGTAGGTGCCGTCGAGCATCTCGCGCTCCCCGCCCTGCGAGAGGTCGCGGTGCGTCTCCTCGATGCGGAGCGCGACGCCCATGGCGAAGAAGGTCGGCGCCCACTCGCCCACGAAGATGCCCCAGCGGTCCGCCCGGTCGAGGCCCGCGTTCTCCTTGTTCTTCGAGGCCCACCACGTCGCGAACGACAGGCCGATCGACGCTATCCCGGCGGTGTACATCATGCCGGACTTCACACCCATCCTGTGAAGCATGCTGATCATTTCTCATCCCCCCGATGACGGTTCGTTCTTAGCGTTACCCCCTCGTAACGAGGTGTAACCGACTATCGGCGCGATCTGACACTTCTGCAGACCTGCAGGTCACCGGCAGGGAGCCGTGGAGGCGATGCGCCACAATGATCCGTCGGAGGTGACGGTGATGACACGGCGGGGCGTCGCGGCGACGCTGGCATCCGCAGCGGCGTTCGGGCTGATGCCCGTCCTGGCGTCCTACGCGTACGGCACGGGCATGTCGGTGCCGACGCTCCTGGCGCTGCGCTTCACGATCGCGGCGGCGGTCTTCCTGGCCTGGCTGGGCGCGCGCGGCCGGCTGGAGCGGCCGACCGCGCGGCAGTGGGCCGTCCTCGCGCTGCTGGGCGGGGTGATGTACGCCGTCCAGTCGCTGCTGTACTTCACGGCGGTCGAGCGCATCGCCCCGGCCCTGGCCGTACTGCTCCTGTACCTGTATCCGGCGCTGGTGTCCGTCGTCTCGGCGGTGGTCGAGCGGGCCCGTCCCGGCCTGGCCGTCCTCGGGCCCATCCTGGTCTCCCTCGCCGGGCTGGCGCTGGTCGTGGGCCCGCCGGGCGCGGACCTGGACCTGCTCGGGGTGCTCGCGGCCGTCGGCTCCGCCGTGTCCTACGCCCTCTACATCGTCGTCGGCAGCCGGGTCTCCGCCGCGCTGTCCCCCGCCGTCACCACCGGCTACCTGTCGATGTTCGCCGCGGGCTCCTTCCTGCTGCTCGGGTCGGCGGCCGGCGGGCTGGACCTCGGCTTCGCGACCGCGGGGTGGGGCTGGGTCACGGCGGTGGCCGTGCTGTCGACCGTGCTCGCGATGTCGCTGTTCTTCGTGGGGTCGGCGGCGCTCGGCCCGGTGCGCGCCTCGCTGCTCAGCATGTTCGAGCCCCTGGTCGCGGTGGTCGCCACCTGGCTGCTGCTGGGCGGGACGCTGTCGTGGCCGCAGCTCGCCGGCGGCGCCGTGGTGCTCGCGGGGGCGGCCTGGGGGGTGCTGGCGGCCCCGACGCCCGGCGGGGAGCCGGTGCCGCCCGCCGGGTCCCGGGTGCCGGACGCCGGGCTGGACGTCTCAGCCGGCGGGGACCTCCGGAACGCCGGCGCCTCCGGTGCCCCGCGCGGATGACGCCGGCGCCTCAGGTCTCGCGTCTCAGGTGTCCCGTACGGCCGACACCGGCACCTCAGGCGTCCCGCGCGGTTCCGGCGTCTGAGGCATCCGGGGCGCCCAGGGCGTCCGCGGGCAGGCGGAACAGTTCCGCCTCCAGGTCGAAGAAGCGCCGGGTCCGTCCGAGGTGGCTCATGCCCAGCCTGCGGCACACGGCCATGGACGCCTCGTTGCCCGGCATCGTCAGCGCGTACACCTCCGGCAGCCCGGCGGCGAACCCGCGCCGTACGGCCCCGCGGGCGGCCTCGGTGGCGTAGCCGTTCCCCCAGGAGTCGGGGTGCAGGTGCCAGCCCACCTCCACCTCTCCCCCGCCTCCGGGGATCGGCCGGAACAGCACGGTCCCGGCCACCGCCCCGGTGGCGCGGACCTGCACGGCCCAGGAGCCGTAGCTCCGGTCCCTCTCGTGGAGGGCCCGCCAGTTCTCCACCGCCTTGGCCGCGTCGAAGCCGTCGAAGGGCGGCAGCCAGCGGGTCACCTCCTGCCGCGTGTAGATGTCGGTCATCCGGTCGAGGTCGTCCTGCGCTCCGGTCCACAGGCGGACGACCAGCCGCTCGGTCTCGTAGACGGTCATGCCGGACACTCTCCCGCAGCGCGCCCGCCTCCGCGTCACCCGCCGGGCGGATCCGGCCGGGTCCCCGGCCCCGTGCCGCATGATCGGCGCGCCGCCGGGGACCCCCCTTCTCCCCGGACCCGGCCCGTGCCATAATTTCAATGGGTGATGAATTATGAGCCGAACGACATGTGTGATCGCCGGGGGCGGCCCGGCGGGGGCGGTGCTCGCACTCCTGCTGGCCCGCTCCGGCGTCCGGGTGACGCTGCTGGAGAAGCACGCCGACTTCCTGCGCGACTTCCGGGGCGACACCATCCATCCCTCGACCCTGCAGGTCCTCGACGAGCTCGGCCTGGCGGAGGAGTTCCACCGGCTCCCGCACCGCAAGGCGTACCGCATGACGATCAGGACCGACGACGCCGAGATCCCGGTCGCCGACCTGTCCCGTCTGAAGGGCCCCTACCGCTACATCGCGTTCGTCCCGCAGTGGGACTTCCTCGACCTGGTCACCTCCGCGGCCGCGCGGTACCCCGGGTTCGAGCTCGTCATGAACGCCGAGGTCACCGGCGTGATCCGGGAGGGGAACGCGGTGCGCGGGGTCCGCTATCGCGACCCGGGGGGCGAGCACGAGCTCCGGGCGACCCTCACCGTCGCCGCCGACGGCCGCCGCTCCGACGTGCGCCGGGCCGCCGGGCTGGTCCCCGCAGAGTACGGCGCGCCGATGGACGTCCTGTGGTTCCGGCTGCCCCGGGAGCCGTCCGATCCCGACGAGACCTTCCTGCGGGCCTCCACCGGCCACCTGGTGGTGTCGATCGACCGCGGGACCTACTGGCAGCTCGCCTACGTGATCCCCAAGGGCGGTTTCGACGCCCTGCGGGAGCGGGGGATCGACGCGCTGCGCCGGCCGGTGGCCCAGATGCTGCCGCACCTGTCCGGCCGCGTCGGACTGATCGAGGGCTTCGACGACGTCAGCGTGCTGTCGGTGGCGCTCAACCGGCTGCGCCGCTGGCACCGGCCCGGCCTGCTCGTCATCGGCGACGCCGCGCACGCCATGTCCCCGATCTTCGGCGTCGGCATCAACCTGGCCGTGCAGGACGCGGTCGCCGCCGCGAACCTGCTGGCCGGGCCGCTGCTGGCCGGGGGCGAGATCCCCGAGTCGCTGCTCGCCCGGGTGCAGCGGCGGCGCACGCCGCCGACGGCGGTCACCCAGTTCGCCCAGCGCCTCGTCCAGAACCGGTTGATACGGCCCCTCCTGTCGGGACCCGCCCGGCCGGTACGGGTTCCCGCCCTGGCCGACATCCCGCTGGCCGGTGCCGCGGCCCGCCGCTTCATCGGTCTGGGCGTGCTTCCCGAGCACGTGAGGACCCCGGCCGCGTCTCACCAGGAGGAAAGACCTTCTCAGTCCGTGGACATTACGGCCAGTCCGCCCGACCGCTTGCAATAGCCTGGTGGGCGTGAGCATCAACCTGGATTCCTGGCGGCGGCTGCCCGCGGCTCAGCAGCCCGAATGGCCCGACCGCGACGAGCTGAAGAAGGTCGTCGCCGAGCTCGAAGGGCTGCCTCCCCTGGTGTTCGCCGGGGAGTGCGACAGCCTCAAGGCGCATCTGGCGGCGGTGGCGCGGGGCGAGGCCTTCGTGCTCCAGGGCGGAGACTGCGCCGAGACCTTCGCCGGAGCCACCGCCGACGACGTGCGCAACAAGCTGAAGACCCTGCTGCAGATGGCCATCGTCCTCACCTACGCGGCGAAGGTGCCCGTGGTGAAGATCGGCCGCATGGCCGGGCAGTTCGCCAAGCCGAGGTCCAAGGGCACCGAGGTCCGCGGCGGCGTGGAGCTGCCCGCCTACCGCGGCGACATGGTCAACGGGCTCGACTTCACCCCCGAGTCCCGCACCCCCGACCCCTGGCGGCTGCTGCGCGCCTACCACTCCTCGGCGGTGACGCTGAACCTGGTCCGGGCCTTCACCAAGGGCGGCTACGCCGACCTGCGCCAGGTGCACGCCTGGAACCAGGACTTCGTGGCGGAGTCCCCGGCCGGCAAGCGCTACGAGCAGCTCGCCCGCGAGATCGACCAGGCGCTGGCGTTCATGCACGCCTGCGGGGCCGACCCCGAGGAGTTCCACACGGTCGAGTTCTACTCCTCGCACGAGGCGCTCATCCTCGACTACGACCAGGCGCTCACCCGGATCGACTCCCGGACCGGCCTGCCGTACGACGTGTCGGCGCACATGGTCTGGATCGGCGAGCGCACCCGTCAGCTCGACAGCGCGCACGTGGCGTTCTTCGCGAGCATCCGCAACCCGATCGGCGTGAAGCTGGGCCCGACCACCACGGCCGAGGAGGCCCTCACCCTGATCGAGAAGCTGAACCCGGACAACGAGCCGGGCCGGCTGACGTTCATCACCCGGATGGGCGCGTCGAAGATCCGCGAGCACCTGCCCGAGCTGGTGGAGAAGGTCACCGCGAGCGGCGCCCAGGTGGCCTGGATCTGCGACCCGATGCACGGCAACACCTTCGAGGCTCCCAGCGGCCACAAGACCCGCCGCCTGGACGACGTGCTGGACGAGGTGGTCGGCTTCTTCGAGGTGCACCGCGCGCTCGGCACGCACCCCGGCGGCATCCACATCGAGTTCACCGGTGACGACGTCACCGAGTGCGTGGGCGGCGGCCACGAGATCGCCGAGGGCGACCTGGCCCTGCGCTACGAGACGGCCTGCGACCCGCGCCTCAACCGGAGCCAGTCGCTCGACCTCGCCTTCCGCGTGGCGGAGCTCTACCGGTCGCTCTGAGACAGCGCACCGGTCCGGCCCGGGTCACCGGTCCGAAGTCCCCGAGCCTCCCTCGGATTTTCCGGCGAAAGCCCGGAAAATCCGAGGGAGCGGCATGTGACCATCTCCCGAGGCAAGATCATGAAAGATCGGGAGAGCCGCCGGCAGACGAGACTTCGATCGCGGACGGGGTCGACCCCGACGCGCCCGCCTTCGGAGAGCGGCCTCCGGCGCCCGGCTACGCGGGCGTCGGCCGCCTCCTGTGACCGCGGGCTCCCGCCGCACGGCCCTGTCGGCACGGCCGGGCGCCCGGCTTTTCGCCCGTCAGTTCTTCTGGGCGCCCAGCTCGCTGGCGAGCTCGGCCCGGATCTCGTCCATGTCCAGCGCCCGGACCTGGGTGATCAGGTCCTCCAGCGCCGGCGCGGGCAGCGCACCGGGCTGGGCGAAGACGACGATGCCGTCGCGGATGGCCATGATCGTGGGGATCGAGGTGATGTCGAAGCCCTGCGCCAGCGCCTGCTCCGCCTCGGTGTCGATCTTGCCGAACGTGATGTCGCCGTGCTTCTCGGAGGCCTTCTCGAAGATCGGGCCGAACGTGCGGCACGGCCCGCACCAGGCCGCCCAGAAGTCCAGCAGAACGATCCCCTGGTCGGCGATCTCGTTGAAGTTCTTCTCGGTTACCTCGATGGTCGCCACCACTGGCTCCTCTTGTGTCTGCGTCTGTACGGCTCGCATAACTGCGTACCCGCGCTGAGCATTCCATCCCTCCCGGCTCCGGGGAAACCGGTCTGCCGCCACCTGCGCGGCCTCCGCCGCGGTGACCACTCGGCGGGCGCGTGATCCGCTCCCGGACGGGCCGGAGGAGACGGGGACATTCCGCTCTGCGCGGATCCGGCCGGACTCGAACGCGCCGTCTACCTAAGGTTAGGTATGGCCTCTTCCATCCCGCCGCTACGTCCGGCGACCGATCGGACCGCCGCCAAGCCGTCTCCGGCCCGCGAGCCGCTGTGGCGGCACGCGCTCGGTGAGTGCCTCAGAGGCCTCCGTCACGAGCGGGGCGAGAAGTTGAGCGAGACGGCACGCCGCGCCGGAGTCTCGCCGCAGTATCTCTCCGAGATGGAACGGGGCGTCAAAGAGCCGTCGAGCGAAATGATCGCCGCGGTCGCCGGCGCGCTGGACGTGACCCTGGTCGATCTGACCCTTGCCGTCGCCGAGAGCCTGCGGTCCGCTCAGAGCAGCACGTCGAGAGGCGCCACCTGCTCGGCGGCGTACGCCCTGGCCGCGTAGCGGGACCGGCCGGGGTCGTCCACCGGCCTACGGACGCTCCTCGATGATCTGATCGAGGAGTCCGTACTCCAGGGCCGCGGTCGCGGTGAACACGCGGTCGTGATCGGTGTCGGCCCGCAGGGTCTCGATCGTCTGGCCGGTGTGCCGTGACAGTATGCGCTCGATGTCCGCCCGGACACGGACGACCTCGTCGGCTTGCAGGATGAGATCGGGGATCGCTCCGCGCCCCTGAGCGGCCGGTTGGTGCAGGATCACTCGTGCGTGCGGGAGGGCGGCACGTTTTCCTTCGGCTCCCGCGGCGAGGAGGACGGCACCCACCGCGACGGCCTGTCCGACGCAGGTCGTCGAGACCCGCGGGCGGATATGGCGCATGGTGTCATAGATCGCGAGCATCGCGCTCGGATCCCCGCCTTCGCAGTTGATGTAGAACTGTATTTCGGCATCGGGGTTGTCCGACTCCAGGAAAATCAGCTGCGCGATGAGCGCGTTCGCGACGCCCGCGTCGATCGCGGTCCCCAGATAGATGATCCGCTCGGTGAGCAGGTGCGAGTAGACATCCATGATCCGCTCGCCCCGAGAATTCTGGGTGATGACGCTCGGAATCGTGTACGTGGTCACTGGCCGGCTCCTTCGGTGACGTCGAACCCGAGCCGCGGGCGATTGCGCGGCGCGATTTCGTCGAAATTTCGCACGATCGCATCTATGAAGCCGTAGTCCAATGCCTCTCGCGCCGTGTACCAGCGATCGTGCAGGGAGTCCTCGAATACGCGCTCGACGGGCTGCCCCGTGTCCTCGGCGATGAGACCGAGCACCGTGTCGCGAGTGTGCCGGAGGTCGCCGGCCTGCAGTTCGATGTCGACCGCGGTGCCGCCGATCCCCGCCGAGCCCTGGTGCATCAGGACACGTGCGTGCGGCAGCGCCCGGCGCTTCCCGCGGGCCCCCGATGACAGCAGGAACTGCCCGGCGCTGTAGGCGATGCCCAGCACGAGGGTCGACACGTCGCAGGGAATGAGCCGGATGATGTCGCGGATGGCGAGCATCGAGGGAACCGACCCGCCCGGCGAGTGAATCCACAGTGCGATGTCCGTCGACGCGTCATGCGCGGCGAGCGCTATCAGCTGCGTGGCCAGCAGTGTCCCGTTGTCGTCGTCGAGAGGGCCGTCGAGGACGAGAACGCGCTGCTCGTAGAGCTCGCGCCGCACCCGCGCGTCGAACAGTGGAATATTTGATTCTCCGCTCATGCGTCCATCATGCGAGGCCGTTCGGACCGGCGTCGACACGATCCGCCTGGGGCAGATCTGCTCTGAGCAGCGGGAAATCGGTTGGACGCGGAGGGCCCGCCCCGCCGGTACGGCTGCGGGACGGGCCCCCTCGGCGGCGCCGGTGGGCGCCCGGGTCAGCCCCTGCCGCCCGGCAGGGTCAGGCCGATGACCACGGGATCGTGGTCGGAGGAGCGGAACGCGTCCGGCCGGTAGAGGCCGGGCGGGTTGTACTCCATGTTGTAGTCGAGCGCCCTGGGCTCGTCGGAGTTGATGTGCCAGATCGTCGCACCGGTGACCCGCTTGAGCAGCTCCCTGCCGACCAGCGCGTGGTCGAGCTCGCCGACCTGGCCCTCGAACAGGTAGCTGTAGCGCAGCGGGGCGGGGACGAACCTCTTGGTCACGCTGGTCAGGCCGCCGGCCTCGAGCGTGTCGATCGGGTCCTCCTCGCCGTAGGCGTTGAGGTCGCCCAGGACCAGCGGGCCGGGCAGGTCCAGGCTGTCGATCAGGCCCAGCGTGGCCTGGGCCTGGCGGACGCGCTCACCGTTGTAGCAGCTCTGCCCGTCGCCGGCGTCGGCGTCGGCGCCGGTGGCGTCCTCGTCACAGCCCTTGGACTTGAAGTGGTTGACCAGGACGGTGAAGGGCTGGCCGCCCTGGGGTCGGCGGAAGGTCTGGATCAGCGGGGGCCGCCGGAAGACCGGGTCGGTGGAGGACTGCGCCGCGCCGACCGGCCGGACCCTGGCCGGCTTGTAGATCATCGCCACGTGGATCACGTCGGTGCCCGGGTAGGGGTGGGCCAGCGCCGCGTAGGTGCCCGCGCCGACCTCGGCGTTGAGCGCGTCGACCAGGGCCTGGACGGCGGTCTGGCCGTTGTTCTCGACCTCCATGAGGCCCACGACGTCGGCGTCCATGCCCTTCAGCGCGGCGACCAGCTTGGCCAGCTGCCGCTGCTGCTCCTCGGCGGTGTTCGCACCGCGCGAGCCCAGGGTGGTGAACCAGTTGAGGGTGTTGAAGCTGGCCACCCTGACGTTCCCGAGCACCGGGAACGGCTTGGGCAGGCGCGGGTTGGTGCGCAGGAACTTGACCGGCTTGGTCGGCTGGAGGCGGTACTTGCCGAAGCCGTACCCCATCACGCCGGTGACGCCGAGCGTGGTGTCGCCGAGCCGGACCGCGCGCGGGTCGGTGTGCGGGACGAGCGGCGGGTTCTCCGCGCCGGAGCCGTCGTCCACGAGCAGGGTGCGGCGCGCGTTCAGCGCGGCGCTCACGCCCGGCCGGTCGGTCGGCTGGTAGATCCGGCCCTCGGAGGAGAGGTTGATCTCGCCGTAGCGGGCCAGGTTGTAGTGGTCGCTGACGGTGAGCGGCTCGGGGAAGGCGACGAGCATGTTCTCGACGCGCTCGAAGGTCACGCCCTCGGGGCGCGGCAGGCTCTGCCTCACCGGAGTGATCGTGCCGGTGCCGCAGACGTCCACGGCGGTGACCGGCGACAGCTCGGTCCAGCCGTTGAACTCCACGGCCCTGCCGGTGACCAGGACGCGGTCGCCGACCTTGACGTCCTTGAAGGACGAGCGGGCGAAGGCGAACAGACCTTCGGAGGTGGCCGGGTCGGCGTCCGGGGTCGGGTCCTGCAGGAAGAACCCGCTGAGCTGGTTCGTCTCCTGGAAGTCCCCGGTCACCACGCCCTCGACCCGGACCGTCCGGCCGGCGAGCGGGCTCGCGTCGCCGCTCCCCTGCACCTCGGCGATCTGGTGGGTGGCGGGGGTCTCGCACGGCGCGGTCGTCGGCGTCGGGGACGGCGTGACGGTCGGCGTCACCGTCGGCGTCGCGGTCGGGGTGGGCTCCGCGTCGCCGCAGGGGGCGGGGGCGGTGGCCCGGTTGCGCGGGGCGGGGGCGGCGGCCTCGATGTCGGCGGCGTTGACGTCGGTGTCGGTGCAGCCGTGGTCCCTGCGGATCCCCGCCGTGGTGTTGGACAGGCCGGGGGCCGCGGCGCCCTCGGCGTAGTTGGCGGTGCCGTAGCCGACGAGGTCGGCGATGAGCGCCGTCTGCTCGGGGGTGCAGGGCACCGAACCGCCGTTGCAGGCCAGGCCGTCGGCCGAGCGGGCCAGGACGACCTTGCCCGCGCTGCCGCTCATGTTGACGGTTCCGGTGCCGTCGGGGGCGGGCAGCGCGGCGCCGGTCGCGCCGCCGGCGAGCTGGAGCAGGTGGTACTGACCGGGCGCGAGCGTGCCGGACAGGGGTACCAGGTTCGCACCGAAGGTGCCGGTGCCGGTGGCGCTGCCGTACTGGACGGACCAGCCGTCCAGGGAGACGGGCGCCGCGCTGCGGTTGAACAGTTCGACGAAGTCGTTGGCGAACGGCGCGCCGCCGTTGCCGCCACCGCCGTAGACCTGGCTGATGACGACGGTGCCCGGCGCGGCCAGGGCCGGGGTCGTGGTGAGGGTCGCGACACCGGCGGCGGTGACGCCGACGGCCGCGAGGGCGGCGAGCGCCCGGGATAAAGCACGCATGGGCAGGAGCGTAGAGGTCTTTTGATTCCTCAACGTCCCTCTATAGGTGGACGGATGATGAAATGGGAAAATGTTGGCAGATCGTGTCGAGTAGTCCATGGCAACACTGGCTGCCCTTGGTCTGGATCCGGGGACACATCAGGGTCCTCCCTGATGCGCGGGCACCGGACAGGGGTCATGATGGGCGCCGGACACCCCTGGACGGGGACCGCGCGAGCAGGGGGAACAGGTGGACGCCGGAGTCATCGACGACTACGTCGCGGAGCTCGGCCGTACGCTCCGCGGGCCGAGGGGGCTCAGGCTCGACCTGGTCACCGAGGCCCGCGACAGCCTGCTCGACGCCGCGGAGGCCCTGGAGGACGGCGGCCTGGAGCGGACCGAGGCCGAGCGGGCCGCGGTCGAGGAGTTCGGCGCCGTCCACGAGATCGCCCCGGGCTACCAGGAGGAGCTGTCCGTCGCCGCGGGCCGGAGGCTGGCCGCCCTGCTCTTCCTCGCCGTGCCGCTCACCGCGGTCATGTGGACCGCGGTCTGGAAGCTGTTCCCGACGGCTCCGGCCGCCTACGACGCCTGGCCCGGCTGGTTCGTGCCGGTGGCCCGCGCCGTGGACGTCGTGCAGATGGTCATCGGGATGATCGGCGCGCTGGCGCTGCTCGCGCTCGGCCGGGGACGGCGCAGGATCCGGCGGCCCCGGCTGGTCGCCCGGGCGCTGGCGCTGTTCGTCTGGGCCATGATGCCGGTCATGCTCGTCCTGTGCTGGGCCCTGATGTACGGCTCGAACAGACCGGACGGCTTCTCCGACTACCCTCCCGGCCTCGCCGCCTCGGTGGTGAGCTACGGGTTCTGGGGCCTGCAGCTCTACTGCGCGACCCGCTGCCTCTCCCTCACCCGGCGGCGGACCGCGACCGGGTGAGAAGCAGGCGGGCGACCGGCGCGCGCCCCGCCGACCGAGGCCGTGCGCCCGCCTCCGCGCACCCGGCCGGCCGTACGGGGCGGCGTGCTCACTTCGTGGCGCGCGGTTCCAGCACGCTGCCGATGACGCCCGCGAACTCCCGCCAGGCCGAGCGTTCCCCGGCCAGGGCCGTGCGGCCCGCCGAGGTCAGCCGGTAGGTGCGCCGCTTGCGCCCGCCCACCGTGGCCCACTCGCTGGCCAGGTATCCCGCCTGCTCCAGTCTGCGCAGCGCCGGGTAGACCGTGCCCGTCGGCACGCTGAGCGCACCGCCGCTGCGCGCCTGCAGCGCCTCGATGATCGCGTATCCGTGCAGGGGCTCGTGTTCCAGGACGGAGAGCAGCAGGGCGTCCATGTGCCCGCGGAGCGCGTCGGTGTTCACGCCCATCACCTTACCTCTCGCATAGGCAACCTACATGTAGGCTCTCTACATGTAGAGTGTCTATAGGTAGACAGACATGTGATGGAGGCGACGCCATGGACGTACTCGACCTGGCCCGGACGCAGTTCGCGGTGACGGGGAGTCTCCACTTCCTGTTCGTCGTGCTGACGCTGGGCCTGGCCCCCCTCGTGGCGGTCATGCAGACCCTCTGGACCTTCGGCGGCAAGCCGGTCCACGAGCGGATGACCCGCTTCTGGGGCCAGATCTACTTGATCAACTACGCGCTCGGCATCGTCACCGGCCTGGTGATGGAGTTCCAGTTCGGCCTGAGCTGGAGCGGGCTGTCGCACTACGCCGGCGACGTCTTCGGCGCGCCGCTGGCGATCGAGACGCTCGCCGCCTTCTTCCTGGAGTCCACGTTCCTCGGATTGTGGATCTTCGGCTGGCACCGGATGCCCCGCCGGCTCCATCTGGCGTGCATCTGGATCGTCACGCTGACCGCCTACGTCTCGGCGTTCTGGATCATGGCGGCCAACGCGTTCCTGCAGAACCCGGCGGGGGCGGTGGAACGGGGCGGCAGGCTGGTGGTCGAGGACTTCGGCGCCGTGCTGACCAACCCCATGCTCGCCATGGCCCTGCCCCACGTGGCCGGCGCGGCCCTGCTCACCGGCGGATCCGTGATCATGGGGGCCAGCGCCTACCAGCTGTTCCGCAGGACGGCCGAGCAGGAGTTCTTCACCAAGTCCCTCCGGCTGGGCGTGGCCGTCGCCGCGATCGGCACCGTGCTCGCGGTCGGCTTCGGCTACGCGCAGTTCGGTCCGATCGGAGAGTTCCAGCCGGGCAAGTTCGACAGTCCCCTGGCCGGCCTCGGCCTCGGATTCATGATCATGATCGGATACCTGCTCCAGCTCGTCGTGCTGTTCGTGCTGCTGCCCGTCATCCGCTGGCTGCCGCGCTGGCGGTGGGCGCACCCGATCGTGATGCTGATGACCCCGCTGCCGTTCCTGGCCGCGATCCTCGGCTGGCTCGCCCGCGAGGCCGGCCGCCAGCCCTGGCTGGTGTACGGCAGGCTCACCGTCGCCGACGCGATGTCCCCCGGCCTCACCCCGGCGATGATCACCACGTCCCTGGTGGCCTTCACCGGCGTGCTCGGCCTGCTCGCGGTCGTCGACTACCTGCTCATCGCCCGCCTGGTGCGGCGCGGCCCCGCCGCCGCCACCCTGGGCGCCGCCCCGCTCCCGCCGCCCGAGCGCACCCCCGCGCTGAGCCTGTAAGGAGGCACCGATGGACATCCTCTGGACCGTGCTCTTCGCCGCCCTGCTGATCGGTTACTTCGCCCTGGAGGGCGCGAACATCGGCCTCGGCATGCTGCTGCCCGCCCTCGGCCGCGCCCAGGAGGGCCGGGACCGGATCGTCGCCGCGATGGCGCCGTTCGTCCTGGCGGGCGAGGTGTGGCTGGTGGCCGTGGCCGGAGTGCTCTTCGGGGTGTACCCGCAGGCCGAGGGCGAGGTGCTGTTCGGCCTCTACCCGCTGGTGGTCTGCCTGCTGGTCTCCTGGATCGTGCGCGACGCGGGGCTCTGGTTCCGCCGCAGGGCGGACGGCCCCACCTGGCGCGCCGGGTGGGACCGGATGATCTGCCTGGGCTCCTGGGGGCTCGCCCTCTCCTGGGGCGCGGCCCTGACCGCCCTGGCGACCGGCCTGTCGGTCACCCCGGCGGCCCTCGCGGGCGCGGCCGCGCTCGCGGCGCTGCTGGCCTTCCACGGCCGGGCCTTCGCCTCCTGGCTGCTGCCCGATGGAGCGGCCGGGACCGCCGCGGGCCGCGGCGCGGGTGCGCTGGCCGTCTCGGCCTGCCTGGCCGCCGCACCCGCTGCGGCGCTGCTGGCCGGCGCCGCTCCGTGGCTCCTGGAGCACGCCGCCCCGGTGGATACGCTGAATGTGCTCAGTGTCATGATCCTGCCGTGCGCACCGGTCATGGTGGGTGCGCAAGTATGGGTGTGGCGCACGTTCGGTCCCCGGCGTGCGGCCGGCCGGTTCCCCTCGTTCTTCTAGGGCTCACATGCACAAGGACCTCCTGCGGCTGGTGCGGGGCGAGCGAGCAGTCCGCCGCCATCTGGCCCTCTGCCTGGCCGCGGCGATCCTCGCCGGGCTGCTCGTCCTCGTCCAGGCCGAGCTGCTCGCCGGCGTCCTCTCCGGGAGGTTCGAGACCTCGGCGCTGGCCCTGCTGGCGGTGGTCGTCGGGGTCCGGGGACTGCTCGGCCTCGCCCAGGGGATCGCCGCCGGTCACACCACCACCGCGGTGAAGTCGGTCCTGCGCCACCGGCTGCTCTCCCGGCTGCGGGACCTGGGCCCGGCCCGGCTGACCTCCCACCGCTCCGGCGAGCTGGTGACGCTGACCGGGCGCGGCCTGGACGCCCTCGACCCCTACCTGAACGGCTACCTCCCGGCGATCGCGGTGGCGGGCGTCGTACCGGTCGCCGTGCTCGCCCGGCTGGTCTTCGCGGACCTGTCCAGCGCGGTGATCGTGCTCGTCACGCTCCCGCTCATCCCGGTCTTCGGCGCGCTGGTCGGCATGCACACCAAGGCCGTCACCGAGCGCCAGTGGCGGGCCCTGTCCCGCCTCGGCGGGCACTTCCTCGACGTGGTCCGCGGCCTGCCCACGCTGCGCGCCTTCGGCCGGGCCCGCTACCAGGCGGAGGTGATCCGGCAGGTCACCGACGCCCACCGGAGCGCGACGATGCGCACGCTGCGGGTGGCCTTCCTGTCCTCGCTGGTGCTGGAGCTGGCCGCCTCCCTCTCGCTCGCGCTGGTCGCGGTCCCGATCGGCCTCCGGCTGCTGGGCGGGACGCTCGACCTGCCCGCCGCGCTACTGGTGCTGCTGCTGGCCCCGGAGGCCTACCTGCCGCTGCGGAACATGGGCACCAGGTTCCACGCCGCGATGGAGGGGGTCACCGCCGCCGACGACGTGTTCGCCGTACTCGACGGGGAGCCCGAGCCCCGGTCCACCGTGTCCCGGTCCGCCGGCGGCGGAGCCCTCGGCCCGGCCGGCCCCGCGGCGGCGCCGGAGATCCGGCTGGAGAACGTGACGGTGCGCTATCCGGGCCGGGCGGAGGCGGCGCTGGAGGACGTGTCGCTGGTCATCGCGCCGGGCGAGCGGGTGGCGCTGGTCGGCGAGAGCGGCGCGGGCAAGAGCACGCTGCTCCACCTGCTGCTGGGTTTCCTCACCCCGGAGAGCGGCCGGGTCCTGGTCGACGGGGTGGAGCTCTCCGGTCCCGCCTCCAGACCCGCCGCAGCGGCCTCCGGAGACGCCGGAACCGAGGGGGCCGGGGAGACGCGGGACGGCGGAGAAGCCGGGAGCACGGAAACCCGGGTGGCGCGCGACGCCGGTGACGCCGGAATCGCCGAGGACACCGGGGCGCGCTGGGAGACCTGGCGCGGACGGCTGGCGTTCGTGCCCCAGCGCCCCCACCTGTTCGCCGCCTCGGTGGCCGACAACATCCGGCTCGGCTCCCCCGGTGCGACGCTCCAGCAGGTCCGGGCGGCGGCCGGGGCCGCGCACGCGGACGGCTTCGTGACGGAACTGCCGGAGGGCTACGACACGGTGCTCGGTGAGCGCGGGGTGAACCTCTCCGCCGGCCAGCGGCAGCGGGTCGCGCTGGCCCGCGCCTTCTGCCGGCCCGCGGCGGACCTGCTCCTGCTGGACGAGCCGACGGCCCGGCTCGACGGCCGGAGCGAGGCCGCGATCGTCGCCGCCACCCGCGAGCTGGCCGAGGGCCGGACCGCCGTGATCGTGGCCCACCGGCCCGCGATGATCGATCTGGCCGACCGGGTGGTCCGGATCGCCGGCGGCCGGGTCGTGTCCGACAGCGGCTCCCCCGGCGCGCCGGCGGTGCACGGCGAAGCCGGTCCTCCCGGCCGCACGACCGATCCCGGCGGCCCGACGGCTTCCGGAGACACGGCGGCTTCCGGAGACACGGTGACGACGGGTGCCGGAGGGGCGCGATGAGGCGGATGGGCGGGCGGATCGCCCTGGCGGCGGCGGCCGGGGTCGCGGCGGAGCTCGCCGGACTGGCCCTGATCGGGTCGGCCGCGTGGCTGATCACCAGGGCGGCCGAGCAGCCGCCGCTGGCGGCGCTGAGCGTGGCGATCGTCGGGGTGCGCGCGTTCGCGACGAGCAAGGGCGTCCTCCGGTACGGCGAGCGCCTGACCGGGCACGACGTGGCGCTCCGCGCCCAGGCGACGACCCGGGAACGGCTCTACCGGGCGCTCGTCCCGGCCGGCCCGCCGAGCCAGAAGGGCGCCGACCTGCTCAGCCGGATGGTGGACGACACCGACGCCGTGCAGGATCTACTGGTCCGCGGCCTGCTCCCGGCGGTCGCGGCGCTGGCGACCGGGGTCGCGGCGGTCGTGCTCGGCCTGTTCCTGCTCCCGGCGGCCGCGCTGGTGCTGACGGCCGGCCTGCTGGTGGCGGGCGTGGTGCTGCCCGCCGGGGTGGCGGCCGCCACGCGGCGCCGGGCCGCGCTGATCGCCCCGGCCCGGGCCGAGCTGGCCGCCCGGGTGGCCGACCTGCTGCACGGGGCGGCCGACCTGGCCGCCTACGGTGCGGGCGACCGGGCCCTGGCCGCCTCCGCCGGGGCGGACGCCCGGCTGGCCGCGCTGGAGCGGGCCCAGGCCCGCACGGGCGCCGTGGCCACCTGCCTGGGCGTGCTCGCCCAGGGACTGACCGTCGCGGGGGTGGTCCTGGTCGCGCAGGGGGCGGGCGCCGGTCCGGTGGCGACCGCCGTGCTCGCGCTGACCTCCCTGGTCGCCTTCGAGCCCCTGCTTCCGATGATCACGGCCGCCGAGCGCATGACCGGGGTGGCCGCCGCCCTGCGCCGGCTGCGGGAGGTCCGCGCGACCCCGCCCGCCGTCGCCGAGCCGGCCCGGCCGGCGGCCGTCCCCGGCGGGCCGCTCACGGTCGAGGTCGAGGACCTGGTCGTCCGCCACGCGGCGGATCGCGCGCCCGCGCTGAACGGCGTCGGCCTGACCCTCACCCCCGGCAAGCGGGTGGCGGTCGTCGGCCCCAGCGGGGCGGGCAAGAGCACCCTGCTGGCGGCCCTGATGCGCCTGGTGGAGCCGGAGTCCGGCGTGATCCGGCTGTCCGGCTCAGGGGCGGACGGCCGTTCCGGACCCGGCGGCGGTGACGCGTCCGGTACCGGGACCGGGGAGGCCGTCGATCTGCGCGACCTGCCCTCGGACGAGGCCCGGCGGATCATGACGGGCCTGACCCAGGACCCGTACGTGTTCCAGGCCTCGTTCCGCGACAACCTCCGGCTGGCCGGGCCGGAGGCGGACGAGGAGGCGCTGGCGGAGGCCGTACGGCGGGCCCGGCTGGCGGACTGGGCGGAGCGGACCGGGTGGGACACCGTGCTCGGGGAGGACGGGCGGACGGTCTCCGGCGGGCAGTTGCAGCGGCTCGCCCTGGCGCGGGCGCTGCTGAACGACCCGCCCGTGCTGCTGCTCGACGAGCCGGCCGAGGCGCTGGACGAGGAGACCGCCGACGCGCTCATGGCCGATCTGCTGGACGCCACCCGGGGGCGTACGACCCTGCTGGTCACGCACCGGCTGCGCGGCCTGGAGGAGGTGGACGAGATCGTCGTGCTGGAGAACGGCTCGGTCCTCCAGCGGGGCACCCACCGGGAGCTGGTGGACACCCCCGGCTACTACCGCGACCTGTGGCGGTCGGAGGCCCTGGTCTCCCGGGGATAGGGCCGGTCCGGGGCCGGGGTCCCGCCGTCGCGGATCCGCCTGCGCGGCACCGTCCACCGGCTCCGCGCCGCCTCTCCGCGGGGCGGAGCCGGCGGGCGGTGTCGGTGGGCGGTGCCGGCGGGCGGTGCCGATGGACGGTGCCGATGGACGGAGCCGGCCTTGTGCGACGAGGTCAGCGGGCGGACAGCTCTTCCCGGCGCGACAGCAGGAAGGCGCGTTCCGGGTCGGTGCCGACGGCCTCCAGCGCCCGGCCGTAGGCGTCCAGGGCCTCCCGGTCCCGGCCCAGGCGGCGCAGCAGCTCGGCGCGGGTGGCGTGGAGCAGGTGGTGGTGGCCCATCGCCCGGTCCAGCCCGTCGAGGAGCTCCAGCCCGGCCTCGGCCCCGTCGGCCTCGGCGACCGCCACGGCCCGGTTGAGCCGGACCACCGCCGACCCGGTGACCTCCTCCAGCCTGCCGTACAGCCGGGCGATGGCGGGCCAGTCGGTGTCCCCGGCCCGCCCGGCGACCGCGTGCTCGGCCGCGATCGCGGCCTGCAGCAGGTAGGGACCGGGGAAGCCGCCGGAGCCGCCCGGACGCGCCGCCTCCAGCAGGGAGAGCGCCTCGCCGATCTCCTCACGGCGCCAGCGCGAGCGGTCCTGGTCGGGCAGGCGGACCAGCTCCCCCGACGGACCCAGCCGGGCGTCCCGGCGGGCGTGGTGCAGCAGCATCAGCGCCAGCAGCCCGTCCGCCTCCGGGTCGGCGGGCAGCAGCTCGCGCAGCATCCGGCCCAGCGCGATCGCCTCGGCGGCGAGCTCGGCGCGGATGAGCCGGTCTCCCCCGGTGGCGGCGTACCCCTCGGTGAAGACGAGGTAGACCACGGCCAGCACCCCGTCGCGCCGCTCGGCCAGCTCCGGGCCGGCCGGGATGCGGTAGGGGATGCCCGCCTGGGCGATCTTCTTCTTCGCCCGGGTGATCCTGGCGGCCATGGTGGTCTCGGAGACCAGGAAGAGCCGGGCGATCTCGCGGGTGGTCAGGCCGCCCGCGCAGCGCAGCGTGAGGGCCACCCTGGCCTCCGTGGACAGCGCCGGATGGCAGCAGGTGAAGATCATCCGTAGCCGCTCGTCGGGGATCGCCGAGGGGTCCGGCAGGTCGTCGACGACCAGCAGCGGCAGCTTCCTGGCCGCGACGGCGTCCCGGCGCAGCCGGTCCAGCGCGCGCCTGCGCGCCGTGGTGAGCAGCCAGGCGGGCGGGTTGCCGGGCTCCGGCGGCCAGGCGGCGACGGCCGCGGCGAAGGCGTCCTGCAGCGACTCCTCGGCCAGGTCCAGATCGCGCAGCTCCGCGGTGAGCAGGGCGAGCAGGCGCGCCCAGTGCCGCCGGTACGCCTGCTCGACCATCGTCACGCTCACCCCTGGTATTCGACCACGGGACGGATCTCCACGATCTCCTCGGGGCAGGCCGTGGCGAACTCGATCGCCTCGTCCAGGTCCCGGGCCTCCACGAGGTAGAAGCCGCCCAGGTGCTCGGCGGTCTCGGCGTAGGGGCCGTCGGTGTGCAGCGTCCGTCCGCCGCCGGTGCGCACGGTGACCGCGGTCGTGGAGAGGTCCAGCTCCTCCCCGCCGAGGTAGGCCCCGCGGGCGGTGAGCATGTCCGTGAACCGGCCGTGCGCGGCGGAGACCTCCTTGATCTCGGCCTCGGTGGCGGCGGCCCACCTGCTCTCGTCCCCGTAGAGCAGCAGCGCGTACTTCACGGCGCCGTCACCCCCTGTCCGGGACGGGCCGGATCTCCACGACGTCGGACGGGCAGGCCTCGGCGAACTCGATCGCCTCCGCCATGCTCGCGACCTCGATCGTGACGTACCCGCCGATCTGCTCGACCGCCTCGGCGTAGGGGCCGTCGGTGACGACCACCTTCCCCCCGGTCTTCCTGACCGTGGTGGCGGTGCCGGAGTGGGCCAGCTCGTCACCGCCCCGGCCCGCGTTCCGGGCCGTCAGCATCTCCTCGAAGCGGCCCCACCGGGCGTAGATCTCCTCCCGCTCGGCCTGGCCGGCCTCCGCCCAGGGCCTCTCGTCCCCGGCGGCCAGCAGCACGTATCTCATGGTTCTCCTTTCCGGTGCCGTCCGGCGGGTGCCGTACGCACTCCCATGACGTACGGCGTGCGCCGGAATCGACAGGTCCCGCTGAGGAAATTCTCGCGGGCGGGGCCGGTGCCGCCGATCGCGGACCGGTCCGGCCGACGGCGATTCGTCCGGCCGGAGGGTTGAGTTGGCGGAGCAATGTAGTTTACAGTTCAAACCACGAGTTTGAAACACAAACCGATTTGCGTTGACAAGGAGGAAGCCGTGGAGGAAGACGATCGAGCGCTGAGCCCGGAGGAGATGCTCCGGTTGATCGACAACCAGGACTCCGCGGCCGTCCGCCGGTTCGTGCCCGACACGTCATTGCTCTATCTGCCGTGGGGGCTCGCCTGGCTGGTCGGCTTCGGCACGCTCTTCCTCCACCACGGCCTGTCCGGCAGGCCGTACGCACCGATCTCCATAGACGTCGCACTGGCGGTGCTCTTCGGGGCCATGCTGCTGGCCGGGGCGGTCAACGCCTTCGTGCTCTGGCGGACCGGCAACCAGGTCCGGGGCGCCTCCCAGCAGCGCGGCATGATGTACGGCCTCGCCTGGCCGACCGGATTCCTCACCATGTCGATGATCGCGGAGCGGTTCGCCGCCCAGCTCCCCGAGGCGGAGCGGAACCTCCTGTGGGCGAGCATGTCGATCATGCTGGTCTCCGTCCTCTACATGGCCGGCGCCGCCGTCTGGCACGACCGGCCGATGTTCGCCGTCGGCATCTGGATGGCCGTGCTCAACGCCGTGGGAACGGCCGCCGGGACGGGCTGGCACGCGTTGCTGATCGCGGTGGGCGGCGGAGGCGGGTTCATCGTCGTCGGCCTGGTGTTCAGCCGGAGAGTCCGCTGGTGACCCCCGAGCTCGACCCGGTGATCCACGCCCAGGCCCGGCTCCGGGTGGTCGTCACGCTCAACGCCCTGCCCGAAGGGGACCAGATCGCCTTCCCCGGCCTGAAGGACCTGCTCGGCATGACCGCCGGGAACCTCTCGGTGCACCTGGGCAAGCTGGAGGAGGCCGGATACGTGGAGATCGTCAAGACGCACCGGGGCCGCACCCCGGTCACCTACGTCGCCCTCACCCGCCGGGGCCGCCTCGCCTTCGAGGAGTACACCGCGGCGATCCGCACCCTGCTGGACACGACCTCGGCGCCGCCTCCCGGCGCCTGACCCCTGTTCGACATTCGAGAAAGGAAGGTCCCGCGATGGCGGAACCGACGACGACACTGGGCGCAGGACCGGATGCGGCGCCGAGCGCGATGCCGGACTCCGGCGCGGAGCCGGAGCAGTCCCTGGTGCGCGCCGTGGAGGTCACCCGGCGCTACGGGGACGTGACGGCGCTGGACCGCGTCTCCCTCGGCGTCCGCCCCGGCGAGCTGGTCGGGCTGCTCGGGCCCAACGGGGCGGGCAAGTCCACGCTGATCAACCTGTTCTGCGGGCTGCGCAGGCCCACCTCCGGCCGCGTCGAGCTGCTCGGCGGCTCCCCCGCCGATCCGGTACGGCGGCGCGGCATCGGCGTCACGCCGCAGGAGACCGGGCTGCCGGCGACCCTGCGGGTCGGGGAGATCGTGGACTTCGTCTCCGCCCACTACCCGCGGAGCGTCGCCCGGGGGGCGCTGCTGGAGCGGTTCGGCCTGTCCGGGCTGGAGCGGCGCCAGGTCGGCGGGCTCTCCGGCGGGCAGAAGCGGCGGCTCGCGGTGGCGCTGGCGTTCGTCGGCGACCCCCGGCTGGTCTTCCTCGACGAGCCGACCACGGGGCTGGACGTCGAGGCGCGCCGGGCGCTTTGGGACGCCATCCGGGACTTCCACTCCGATGGCGGCACCGTGGTGCTCACCAGCCACTACCTGGAGGAGGTCGAGGCGCTGGCCGAGCGGGTCGTGGTCATCGGGCAGGGCCGGGTCCTGGCCGACGGCACCACCGAGCAGGTGCGGGACATCGCCGGTGTCCGCCGCGTCACCCTGACGGCCGGCGACCTGCCCGAGCTGCCCGGGGTCCTGCGGACGGAGCGCGAGGGCGGCCGCACCCACCTGCTCACCTCCGACGCCGACGCGCTGGTGCGCGAGCTGGTCCGCGCCGGCGTGCCCTTCTCCGGCCTGGAGGTACGCCCCACCTCCCTGGAGGAGGCGTTCCTGACCATCACCGCCGGGTCCGAGGCGGCCTGACCCGGCCCCGACCCCGCCCTCCGGCCGTCCCCCCTTCTCCGAGAGAGGCCCCATGTCACTCCTTCTCACCCATACCCGGTACCAGTTCATGGAGACGGTCCGGGTGCCGATCGCGCTGATCGGCAACGGATTCTTCCCCGCCGCCTCGATGCTGTTCTTCGTGGTCCCGTTCGCCGGAGACCATCCGGTCGGGGCGACGCTGGCCACCGCCTCGATGATGACCTTCGCGGTGATGTCCAGCGCCCTGTTCACCCACGGCATCGGCGTCGCCGAGGACCGGGTCCAGCCCTGGGACCCCTACACCCGCACCCTGCCCGCCGGGCCGTGGCCGAGGCTCGGGGCCCGCATCCTCAACTCGCTGCTCTTCACGCTCGTCGGGGTGCTGCCGGTCCTCGTCATCTCCGCGCTGTTCACCGAGGCCACCGTGACCCCCGCCCGGCTGGCCCTGGGGGTGGGCGCCCTGCTGCTCGGGTCGGTCCCGTTCCAGCTGCTCGGCCTGTTCATCGGGTACGCGCTGCCGTCCAAGGCGGCGATCGCGGTCGTGCAGCTGCTGTTCTTCCCCATGGCGGTGGGCGGCGGCCTGCTGACGAACCCGATGGACGCCCCCGCCTTCATCGACGCGGTCGCACCCTTCCTGCCCAGCCGGGGCGCGGTCGAGCTGGTCTGGGCCGCGGTCGGATACGGCACCCCCCAGACGCTCGCGATGGTCATGTTCGCCGTCTGGATCGCGGTCGCCGGGGCGCTGGCGGTCTGGGCCTACCGCCGCGACGAGGGCCGGCGCTTCTCCTGAGCCGGGACGCGGACCCGGGGGCCACGCCGTCAGGCGTGCCGCCGGGGTCGCGGCGGCCCCGGCGGCACGCGGTCCGTCCGGATCATTCCCCGGTCTTCTGGACCAGGGTCGCGGTGACGGTCTGGCTCCGGCCGTCGCGGAGGTAGACGAGGGTGACCCTGTCGCCCGGCTTGAGACCGCGCACCACGCCGACCACGGTGTCCCCGTCCTCGACCGCGGTGTCGTTGATCTTCGTGATCACGTCGCCCTGCCTCAGCCCCGCCTGGGCCGCCGGGCTGCCGTCGGTGACCTGGCTGACCAGTGCGCCCGCGGTGTCGCCGGTGGCGTCGGCGAGACCGACGCCCAGGAAGGCGTGGACGACCTTGCCGGTCTCGATGAGCTGGTCGGCGACCTGCCGGGCGGTGTTGATCGGGATGGCGAAGCCGACGCCGATGCTGCCGTCACCACCGTTGGTGGCGATGGCGGTGTTGATGCCGATCACCTGCCCGGAGGAGTTGACCAGCGCCCCGCCGGAGTTGCCGGGGTTGATCGCCGCGTCGGTCTGGATGGCGCCGCCGATGGTCGTGACCTGTGCGGCGCTCTGCCGCCGGCGGTCGCCGCCCCAGCCGGGCGGGAGCTGCTGCTCCCGCTCGCCGCCGACGGTCACCGTCCGGTCGAGCGCGCTGACGATGCCCGCGCTGACCGAGCCGGACAGGCCGAGCGGGCTGCCGATGGCCAGGACGGAGTCGCCCACCTTGAGCCGGTCGCTGTCACCGAGCGAGGCCGCCGTGAGGCCGGAGACGTTCTCGGCCCTGATGACCGCCAGGTCGGTGGCCGGGTCGGTGCCCACGATCCTGGCCGGGGCCGTCCTGCCGTCGCTGAACTTGACGGTCACCCGGCCGTCCTGGCCGGCGGAGCCCACCACGTGGTTGTTGGTCAGGATCAGCCCGTCGGCGGAGAGCACCACGCCCGAGCCCTCTCCGCCCCCGGCGGCCGTCTTGACCTCGATCGAGACGACCGCGGGCTGGACGGCCGCGGCGACGTCGGCGACCGTGGTCGCGTTGCCGGCGGCGCTGACCACCGGGGCCGCCGAGGAGACGAGCGCGGGGCCGTCGTCCAGGGCGGTCGCGGCGAAGGCCCCCGCCACTCCACCGCCCACGGCCATGGCGGCCAGCGCGAGACCCGCTCCCAGCTTCTGCATCCCGCTCAGCCGGCCCCGCTGGGCGGGCACCGTGACAGGCGCGGTGACAGGCGTCGTGACGGGTGCGGGAGGCGGCGCCGGGACCCCGGACGGCGTCGCCGGCGGCGCGGACGGTCCGGCGGGCGTGCCGAGCGGCTGCGCCCCGACGGGCGGCGCGGGCGTCCCGGCCGGGGCTCCGGTCGGCGCTCCCGCCGGAGCCCCGAGGGGCGGCACCGGCAGCGGCGTGGTCCGTCCCTGCCCGGCAGCCTCGGCGGCTGCGGCGGCCTCGGTGGCGCGGCCGCCCGGGAACCCCCCGGCCCGGGGCGGCTCCGCGCCGAACTGGCTCCAGCCGCCGGAGGCCGCCTCGGTCGGGGTGGTGTCCTGCTCGTTCTTCTTGTCGTTCATCTCGTTCATCCCCCAGTCCTGCGTCCCTCCGTGGACACCACGGCGACGACCGGTTCTCTCCGGTGTCCATATCCTGCGCGGAGGGACGTAAGAGCTGGTTAAGGGCGTGATCGGGATGATCCGCACCTCCTGACGGCCGCTTTATCAGCCGTGGTCAGAGGGCCGGACGGAAGCCGTACGGAAGCCGTACGGAAGATAAAAAATCATGACTTGGAGGGCCAGTACTCGTCGCGCAGGACGCGCTTGTAGAGCTTGCCCGTGGGGTGGCGGGGAAGCTCTACGCGGAAATCGACCGACCTGGGGCACTTGTACGCCGCCAGCCGGTCGCGGCAGTAGGCGATCAGCTCGGCCTCCAGCCCCGGTCCGGCCAGGTCCATGGAGACCGGCTCGACGACGGCCTTGACCTGCTCGCCCATCTCCTCGTCCGGGACGCCGAAGACCGCCACGTCGGCGACCTTCGGGTGGACGGCGAGCACGTTCTCCGCCTCCTGCGGGTAGATGTTCACCCCGCCGGAGATGATCATGTAGGAGCGCCGGTCCGTCAGGTAGAGGAAACCCTCCTTGTCCAGGTAGCCGATGTCGCCGAGGGTCGTCCAGCCCCGGCCCTTCGGGTCCCTCGACGCCCTCGTCCTGTCCTCGTCGCCGTGGTAGACGAACTGCGGCCCCTTGTCGAAGTAGACCGTGCCGTGCTCGCCCGGCGGCAGCTCCTCGCCGTCCTCGTCGCAGACGTGCACCACGCCGAGGAGCGCGCGTCCCACGGTGCCCTTGTGCTTGAGCCAGTCCTCCGGACCGGCGTAGAGGAAGCCGTTGCCCTCGGTTCCCGCGTAGTACTCGTGGACGATCGGCCCCCACCAGTCGATCATCTGCTCCTTGACCGGGACCGGGCAGGGCGCGGCGGCGTGGATCGCGCACGCCAGCGACGACAGGTCGTACGCGGCGCGGGTCTCCTCCGGGAGCTTGAGCATCTTGATGAACATGGTCGGCACCCACTGCGAGTGGGTGACGCGGTGCTCCTCGATGAGCGCGAGCGCCCGCTCGGGGTCGAACCGCTCCATCACCACGATGGTCGCGCCCAGGCGCTGGAAGCTCATGCAGTAGCGCAGCGGGGCCGCGTGGTAGAGCGGCGCCGGGGAGAGGTAGACGCTCTCCGCCGAGGGCGCGAAGAGGAACTGGATCAGCTGGAGCAGCGGGCCGGGCTCGTCGAGGGAGGCGACGGGCAGGGCCGGCTTGACGCCCTTGGGCCGGCCCGTGGTCCCGGAGGAGTAGAGCATGTCCGCGCCCTGGCACTCGTCCTCGACCGGCGTCGGCGGATGGGCGGCGACCGCCTCCTCGTAGGAGGCGAAGCCGGGGGCGGTGCCGTCCAGCATGAGACGGGTCTCGACCCGGGGGGTGGCCTCGGTGATCGAGGTGGCGACGTCGGCGAGGGCGGCGGAGGAGATGAAGACCCTGGCCTCGCAGTTGTCCACGATGTAGGCGAGCTCTCCGGCCGTCAGCCGGGAGCTGATCGCGGTGTAGTAGAGGCCCGACCGGTGCGCCGCCCAGGCCACCGCCAGGAAGAGCGGGTGGTTCTCCAGCATGAAGGCGATGTGGTCGCCCGGGCGCAGGCCCGAGGCGCGGAACAGCTGGGCCAGGCGGTTGGACTCCTCGTCCAGCTCGCGGTAGGTGACGACCCGTCCGGAGCCCGCCATGATCACAGCGGGCTTGTCGGGCGAAACGGCTGCGATGGCTCCCGGATGCATAACCGAACGTTACTCGGTTCCATGATCCGCGGGAAGTGCCCGCTTACCCCGGAACGCCGGACGGGGCCGCGGCCTCCCTTCAGGAGGTCGCGGCCCCGTGTCATCGGTTGCTGCGAGGTACCGCCGGCCGGGTACGGCCGTGCGATCAGGCGTGGCTGTAGACGTTCTCCCAGCCGCTGAAGTAACCCTTGGGGCCGAAGTGGTTGCCGCGGCTCACCTTGACGGAGATCTCCTGCGCTCCCTCACCGCTGAAGGAGTAGAACTTCGCGGGCTTGCCGCAGTTCTTGAAGCTCTTGAAGGAGGTCGAGCCGTCGAAACCCTCGACCTTGAAGGTCGCCCACGAGCAACGGTACTTCGGGTTTCCCCACCACTTGTGGTTGGTGAGCTTGCCGTGAACGGTGTAGTCGTACTCGTGGACCCACTTCCAGACCCACTTCTTGCTCCAGGTCTTGGTCCAGAAGCACTTCTTCTTGCCGTTCTTCCACACGCACTTCTTGACGACCTTGGGATACTTCTTCCAGTAGCCCTGCTTCTTCGACTCCTTGGTGACCGTGACCTTGCCCTGCGCCACGGCCTTGTGGTTGGCGGAGGCGTAGGGGCCCCAGTGGTCGGAGAAGTACGGCGAGGCGGAGACCCCGCCGGGGCCGGTGGCGGCGTTCTCGATCGGGGTGGCGGCGTTGGCCGCGACGGGGGCGCCCACGGCCAGGAGGGTGGCCGCGCCGGCGCCGACGAGGATACGGGTGGCGAATCGCATCTGAGGGGACCTCTCGGGAATGAGGATTTTCTGACGCTCCCGTTGTACGTCCACGCGATTGCCGTCCACTTACAGGCCACCGCCGCCCGCTTACAGGCCGCTTAAACGGCGAGGTCGGACCGGAAATCCGATAAGCGCTTTTTCCCGATCTTGCGCGGAGCGCCGCGAAAGGATCTCCGGTCCGGGGTCCCGCCGGTTCTCAGCCCGCGTTCACCGGAATGACCGAACCGCTGTAGGTCCGCTCGATGAACTGCTTCACCTCGGCGCCCGAGAGCAGCTCGGCGAGCTTGGCCACGCGCGGGTCCTGCTCGTGGCCGGCGGCCACGACCAGGCCGTTGGCGTAGGGGTTGCCCTCCGCCTTCTCCAGCACCAGCGCGTCGGAGGCGGGCTTGAGGTCGGCCTCGAGCGCGTAGTTGCCGTTGATGACGGCGGCGTCCACGTCCTCCAGGGAGCGGGGCAGCTGCGCGGCCTCCAGAGGCTGGAACTTCAGGTTCTTCGGGTTGCCGGTGACGTCGCGCTCGGTGGCGGCGGTGCCGACCCCCTCCTTCAGGGTGACCACGCCGTTGTCGGCCAGCAGCTTCAGGGAGCGGCCCAGGTTGGTGGCGTCGTTGGGCACCGCGACGGTCGCGCCGTCGGCGAGCTCGGTCACGGCCTTGATCTTCTTGGAGTACAGCCCCAGCGGCTCCAGGTGCACGTCCTGGACATAGGTCAGCTTGGTGCCCTTGGAGGCGTTGAAGTCGTCGAGGTAGGGCCGGTGCTGGAAGAAGTTGGCGCCGAGCTCGCCGTCCTGGAGCTGCACGTTCGGCTGCACGTAGTCGGTGAACTCGACGATCTCCAGGTTCAGGCCCTCCTTGGCGGCCAGCTCGTCCTTGACGAACTTCAGGATCTGGCCGTGCGGGACCGGGCTGACGCCGACCTTGAGCACCTCGCCCGCGGCGGGCGCGGAGGCCTTGCCCGCGGTGTCCCCGGTGGTGCCGGAGTCACTGGAGCCGCAGGCGCCCAGGGTGAGGACGAGGGCGGTCGCGGCGGACGCGATGGCGAACAATCTGCGCACTGTGCGCTCCTTCGGTGAGTAAAAACCCTATTTGTAGATAGGAAAACCCAGGATATCCCTCGTGGTGGACCGCCTGGGGAGCGGTGGGGGTTCAGCGCCGGGCGAGACGGCGGGCGACGACGTCGCCCAGGGTCTGCACCAGCTGGACGATGACGACCAGCACCACGACCGTGACCACCATGAGCGTGGTCTCGAAGCGCTGGTAGCCGTACCGGATGGCCAGGTCGCCGAGTCCGCCGCCGCCGATCGCCCCGGCCATGGCCGAGTAGGAGATCAGCGCCACCACGGTCACGGTCAGCCCCGCCACCAGGCCGGGCATCGCCTCGGGGAGCAGGACCTTGCCGATGATGGTCCCGCGCCCGGCGCCCATGGCCTGGGCCGCCTGCACGGTGTCCCGGCCGACCTCGCGCAGCGCGGTCTCCACCAGCCTGGCGAAGAACGGCGCGGCGCCCAGGGTCAGCGGGACGACCGCGGCGAACGTGCCGATGGTGGTGCCCACGATGAGGCGGGTCAGCGGGATCACCGCGATCATCAGGACGATGAAGGGCAGCGACCGGCCGAGGTTGACCACCAGGCCGAGCACCCGGTTCAGCACCGGGGAGGGCAGCAGCCCGCCCCGGTCGGTGACGACCAGCGCGATGCCGAGCGGCAGCCCGAACAGCACGGTGAACAGCGTGGACCAGACGACCATCTGGGTGGTCTGCCCGGTGGCCTCCAGCAGCAGGGGGCTCATCTCGTCCCAGGTCACGGGGTCACCTCCACCAGCAGGCCGCGCTCGGTCAGGTAGTCGAGGGCGGCCTCGCGCTCGCCGCCGGTCAGGCGCACCCGCAGGCGGCCGGCCGAGACGCCCGCCACCTCCTCCAGCGCCCCGCCGAGGATGTTCACGTCGACGTCGAACTTGCGCACGATCTCCGAGACCACCGGTTCGTCGGCCTGCCCGGTGAAGGTGATCGTGACGTTCCCGGCCTCGGGCCGGGGCAGCGGGAACAGCTCCGCGGCGAGGCGGGAGCCGGGCCGCGCGATGAGCTCGGGGATGGCCCCGGACTCCTCGACCAGGCCGTCGCGCATGACCGCCACCGAGTCGCAGATGCCCTTGACGACGTGCATCTCGTGGGTGATCAGCAGGATGGTGAGCCCCAGCTCGCGGTTGAGGTTCCGCAGCAGGGACAGGATCGACTGCGTGGTCGCCGGGTCGAGCGCCGAGGTGGCCTCGTCCGAGAGCAGCACCGACGGGTTGCCGGCCAGTGCCCGGGCGATGCCGACGCGCTGCTTCTGCCCGCCGGACAGCTGCGCCGGGTGCGCTCCGGCCTTGTCCGCCAGGCCGACCAGCTCCAGCAGCTCGGCGACCCTCCGGGCCCGCTCGGCCCGCCCGACGCCCATCACCTCGAGGGGGAAGGCCACGTTCCCGGCGACCGTCCGGGAGGACAGCAGCGCGAAGTGCTGGTGGATCATCCCGATCCGCTGGCGGGCCCGGCGCAGCTCGCCCTCCCGCAGCGCGGTCAGCTCCTGGCCCGCCACGGAGACCGTGCCCTCGGTGGGCCGCTCCAGCAGGTTCACGCAGCGCAGCAGGGTGCTCTTGCCGGCGCCGCTCTGCCCGAGCACGCCGAAGATCTCACCCTCGCGGACGCGCAGGTCGACCCCTCCCAGGGCGACGACCTCGCGCCCCCTATCTCGATAGACCTTGCGCAGGCCCGACACGTCGATCACAGCGGTTCCCCCAACACGGAACGGTTCAGCACGGAGAAAGGACTTCGGCGGGGGTACGGCTAGCGCGTGCCGGGAGGGAAGGGCAGGTGGCTCAGACGGCGCAGGACGAGCGTGTCCGCGGGGCAGGTCATGTCGGCGGGGCCTTCTCGGCGGGAGGGAACGGGCGGGGCGGGTCTCAGCGCGTGCGGGGTGTCTCCACGGCCCGACAGCACATTCGGCGCATTCGGCGCATTCGCCCGCCACGACAGGCGGCCCGGCCGGCCGGCCGGGCCGCCTCGATGTCGGGCGCCGCGTTCACGTCGGCGTCAACACGCCGTTCCTGTCACTCCATTCCCGACATCTCATGTGATGCCGCTCACAGCTGGAGGCGGACCGGCATCTCCTTGATGGAGTTGACGAAGTTGGAGCGGAGCCGCCGGGCCGTACCGGCCGGGGCGATGCCTGGGGTGCGCTCGGCGAGCACCTCGAACAGCACCCGCACCTCCATCCGGGCCAGGTGGGCGCCCAGGCAGAAGTGCGGGCCGCCGCCGCCGAAGCCGACGTGCGGGTTGGGGTCGCGGCCGATGTCGAAGACGTCGGCGTCCGGGAAGACGGCGGTGTCGCGGTTGCCCGACGGGTAGTAGAGCACCACCTTCTCCCCCGCCGGGATCGTCCTGCCGCCGAGCTCGGTCTCGGTGAGCGTGGTGCGGCGCATGGTGATCACCGGGGACACCCAGCGGATGACCTCGTCGGGGAGCGTGCGCAGCAGCGACCGGTCCTCCAGCAGCCGCCGCCACTGGTCCGGGTGGTCGAAGAAGGCCTGCAGCCCGCCGGAGGCGGCGTTGCGGGTCGTCTCGTTGCCCGCGACGGCCAGCAGCACCACGAACACGCCGAGGGCCAGGTCGTCCATGCTGGAGCCGTCCTCGGCGGGGGCGACGAGCTTGCTGACGATGTCGTCGCGCGGCTCCTCGCGCCGCCGGGCGCCGAGCGCCGAGGCGTAGGCGAGCAGCTCGAAGATCGGCGCGGTGTCCTGGGCGGCGAAGTCGGGATCGTCGGCGCCGATCATCGCGTTCGACCAGGCGAAGATCTTCTCCCGGTCCTCGGCGGGCGCGCCGAGCAGCTCGCAGATCACGTACAGCGGGAGCGGCGCGGCGACGTCGGCGATGAAGTCCACCGAGCCGCGGGCCAGCGCCGCGTCGACCAGCTCGTGGCAGATCTGGCGGATGTGCTCCTCCAGCTTCCCGATCATCCGGGGCGTGAAGCCGCGGTTGACGACGGCGCGGGTCGCGGTGTGCTCCGGCGGGTCCTGGAAGAGCATCATGAGCCGGTTCCGGGAGAGCTGCTCCTCGCTCGGGTCGGGGACCATGACGCCCCCGGCGTGGGAGGAGAAGACCTCGGGATGCCGCGAGACGTGCTGGATGTCGGCATGGCGCATGACCGCCCAGAAACCGGGGCCGCCGGGCTCGGCGTGCCGGTGGACGGGGTCGTCCGCCCGCAGCCGGGCGTACCGCTCCCAGGGCATGGCGGTCTCGTACAGCGAAGGGTGGTAGATGTCGGTCTCGGTGCTCGTCGAAGGGCTCATGAAAGGCTCTCTGCTCGGTCCACGTCCGCCGGACCGAGATTCTTCCAACTCCCCGGCCCGGACCGGGAGTCATGGGGCAAATCGTGATCTTCCGGATAGCCCATGACTCCCCGTCCGCTTCGCCGGCGCGATCCCCGGCCGGGCGTCAGGCCGCCGCGGGCTCGGCGACCTTGGCGGGGGTGAGCGCGATCTCCAGGACCTCCCGCACGTCGCTCACCGCGTGCACGGTCAGCTCGTTGCGGACGGCCTCCGGCACGTCGTCCAGGTCGGGCTCGTTGCGGGCCGGGATCAGCACCGTGGTGATGCCCGCGCGGTGGGCGGCCAGCAGCTTCTGCTTGACCCCGCCGATCGGGAGCACCCGGCCGGTGAGGGAGACCTCGCCGGTCATCGCCACGTCGTTCCTGACCGGGCGGCCGGAGAGCAGCGAGGCCAGGGCCGTGGTCATGGTCACGCCCGCGGAGGGGCCGTCCTTCGGGACGGCTCCGGCCGGGAAGTGGATGTGCACCGAGCGGTCCTTGAGCGAGGAGACGGGCAGCTCCAGCTCCGCCCCGCGCGAGCGCAGGTAGGAGAGCGCGATCTGCGCCGACTCCTTCATCACGTCGCCGAGCTGGCCGGTCAGGGTCAGCCCGGTGGCGCCGGTCTCCGGGTCGGCCAGGGACGCCTCCACGTAGAGGACGTCGCCGCCCGCCCCGGTGACCGCCAGCCCGGTGGCCACGCCCGGCACCGCCGTACGCTGGCGGGACTCGGGCAGCGAGGACTCGGGCACGTGACGCGGGCGCCCGAGGTAGGCGACCAGGTCGTCCACCGTCACCGGCAGCTCGGCCTCGCCCAGCGCCACCTGCGCGGTGACCTTGCGCAGGATCCGGGCGACCGAGCGCTCCAGGGAGCGGACCCCGGCCTCCCGGGTGTACTCGCTCGCGAGGCTGCGCAGCACGTCCTCCCCGACCGCGACGTCGGCGGCGGACAGACCGGCCTTCTCCAGCTGCCGCGGGACCAGGTGGTCACGGGCGATCGCGACCTTCTCGTCCTCGGTGTAGCCGTCGAGCGTCACGACCTCCATGCGGTCCAGCAGCGGGCCGGGGATCGCCTCCAGCACGTTGGCGGTCGCCAGGAAGAGCACGTCGGACAGGTCGAGCTCGACCTCAAGGTAGTGGTCGCGGAAGGTGTGGTTCTGCGCGGGGTCGAGCACCTCCAGCAGCGCGGCGGTCGGGTCTCCCCGGTAGTCGGAGCCGACCTTGTCGATCTCGTCGAGCAGCACGACGGGGTTCATCGAGCCGGCCTCGCGGATGGCCCGGACGATCCGGCCGGACTGGGCGCCGACGTAGGTGCGCCGGTGGCCGCGGATCTCGGCCTCGTCCCGGACGCCGCCGAGCGCGACGCGGACGAACTTGCGGCCCATCGCGCGGGCGACGGACTCGCCGAGCGAGGTCTTGCCGACTCCGGGGGGCCCGGCCAGCGCGAGCACCGCGCCGCTGCGGCGGCCGCCGACCACGCCGAGGCCCTGCCGGGCGCGGCGGCCCCGGACCGCGAGGTATTCGATGATGCGGTCCTTGACGTCGTCGAGGCCGGTGTGGTCGGCGTCGAGGACCTCGCGGGCCGCGGCGATGTCGTAGGAGTCCTCCGTGCGCTCGTTCCACGGGATGTCCAGGACGGTGTCGAGCCAGGTGCGGATCCAGCCGGTCTCGGGGGACTGGTCGGAGGTCCGCTCCAGCTTGCCGACCTCCTTGAGCGCGGCCTCGCGCACCTTCTCGGGCAGGTCCGCGGCCTCGACCCGGGCGCGGTAGTCCTCCTCCTCGGTCTCCGGGGAGGAGCCGTCGAGCTCGGCGAGCTCCTTGCGGACCGCGGCGAGCTGCTGGCGGAGCAGGAACTCGCGCTGCTGCTTCTCCATGCCCTCCTGGACGTCCTTGCGGATCGTCTCGGCCACGTCGAGCTCGGCCAGGTGCTCGCGGGCCCACTCGACCAGCTTCTCCAACCGGCCGGCGGGGTCGGCGGTCTCGAGGATCTCGACCTTGCGCGGGGTGGTGAGCCAGGGCGCGTAGCCGGAGTTGTCGGCCAGGACGGACGGGTCGCTCATCGCGTTGACGGCGTCGACGACCTGCCAGGCGCCCCGCTTCTGCAGGATCGTGGTGGCCAGCGCCTTGTACTCCTTGGCGAGCTCCTCGGCGCGCTCCCCCGCCTCGACGGGCTCGACCCGGGTGGTCTGCACCCACAGCGCCGCGCCGGGGCCGGTGGTGCCGGCGCCCACGCGGACCCGGTCCACTCCGCGCACGACGGCGGCGGGCTCGCCGCCGGGCAGCCGGCCCACCTGCTCCACGACCGCCCTGACGCCGACGGCACCGTAACGCCCGTCGATCCGGGGGACGAGGAGCACCTGCGGCTTCTTCTCGCCGAGGGCCTGGGCCGCGTCGATGGCGGCTCTGACCTCGGTGTCGGACAGGTCGAGGGGGACCACCATGCCCGGCAGCACGACCTCGTCGTCGAGCGGAAGGACCGGGAGGTTCAAGCTCTCACTCATCTTGGCTCCATCGGGTTGAGTTATACCGACTCAATTAACAGGAGCCGCTGATTGTTCCCAGTCTTGAGCCTGTTCGCTGTCAGCGATCGTAATCGTGTAATCAGCTTCTCGCCGTCCCTCTGCGGGGTGATCCGGCGGGCCCCTCTCCGGGGTGACGCCCGGACGGCGCCCCCTCCCTAGACTGATCGGATGACCTCCCCTCCCGCCCCGCGGGACCGGGCCCGCAGTCCTCTGGCCTGGCTGGCGCGCGCGTTCGCCGACACGCTGTGGAGCGGTACGGCGGGTCCACCCCACCCCCGCCCCCGGCGGCTGGCCCCCCGCATGCCGAACTTCCTCGGGCTGCTGCCGTTCCGCACGATCGACCTGGTCCTCCTGGCCGATCTCGTGCTGGCCTACATCCTGTTCGAGGCGGGGTACTCCATGCTGGAGTCGAACGTGAAAGGCCCTCTCCCACCCCCCGTGTGGGAGGTCCCGTTCGCGGCCGCGTCCTTCGCCCTGCCCCTGGCCCTGCGCAACCGGTGGCCGCTGGCGGCCTGGCGGCTGGCCGCCGTGACGACCCCGGTCAGCGTGCTGGCCTGCGCCCCGCTCCTGGACATGCCGTACACCGCCCAGACCGTGATCATGTACCTGCTGGTGGTCTACGCGGTCGCGGTCCGCTGCGAGCGGCACATCACCATCGGCGTGTGGATCGTCTCGGCCGCCGCTCTGTGGCTCCTCGAGCTTCTCAGCCATGAGACCGGAACGGCCGGCTTCGGCGTGGTCGGGGTGACCGCGGCCGTCCTGCTCGGCTACAACGTCCGGGCCAGGCGCACGGCGGTCAGACTCCTGGCGGAGGAGGAGCGGCGCAGCGAGCAGGCCCTGGCCGGGCAGGCGGTGCTGGAGGAGCGGGCCAGGATCGCCCGGGAGCTGCACGACATCGTGGCCCACCACATGTCCGTGATCGCCATCCAGGCGGAGGCCGTGCCGCTGAAGGCGCAGGGCGAGGCGCGGCTGCTGGAGCAGGGGCTGGCGGAGATCCGCACGCTCTCGCTGACCGCGATGACCGAGATGCGGCGGGTGCTGGGCGTGCTGCGGGACGCCGACGGAGGGCGGGACACCGCGCCGCAGCCCGGCCTCGGCCACCTGGAGGAACTGGTCGCCACCGCGCGCTCGGCCGGGCTCACCGTGACGCTCAAGCTCGGCGGCGACCTGACCGGGCTGCCGACGGCGGTGAGCCTGTCGGCGTACCGGATCGTGCAGGAGTCGCTGAGCAACGCCATGCGCCACGCCCCGGGCTCGGCCGTCTCGGTGCGGATCACCCGGACCGCCGCCGAGCTCCAGATCCACGTGGCGGACGACGGCGGGCGCCGCTCCCCCGCCGGTCCCGGGCCCGCAGAGCCCTCCCGGCACGCGGGGCACGGCCTGCTCGGGATGCGGGAGCGGGTCTCCATGCTGAGCGGGAAGCTGTGGGCCGGGCCGGCCGGCGACGGCTTCGCGGTCACCGCCGTGCTCCCCGTCCCGGACGCCCCCTGACCTCCGGTCGCCGCCGCGCTCCCCGTCCCGGACGATCCCTGACCTCGGATCGCCGCGCTCCCGGGCGCCGGCCGTTCCCGGCCTCCGCGGTCACTGCCATACTCCCGAACGCGGACGATTCATGATCATGGAGGACGTATGACGATCCGGGTGCTCATCGCCGACGACCAGGGCATGGTGCGGACGGGCTTCACCGTCTTCCTGGACTCCCAGCCCGACATGGAGGTCGTCGGGGAGGCCGTGGACGGGCGGGACGCCGTGGCCCGCACGGCCGAGCTCCGGCCGGACGTCGTGCTGATGGACGTGCGCATGCCCGTCATGGACGGGCTGGCGGCGACCCGGGAAATCCTCTCCTCCGGCGGCCACGCGCCGAAGATCCTGATCCTGACCACGTTCGACCTCGACGACTACGTCTACGAGGCGCTGCGGGCCGGGGCCAGCGGGTTCCTGCTCAAGGACGCCTCCGCCCAGCAACTGGCCGAGGCCGTCCGGGTGGTCGCGGCCGGGGAGGCGCTGCTGGCGCCGTCGGTGACCAGGCGGCTCATCGCGGAGTTCGCCCGCGTCGGGCCGAGCCGCCCGCGCGCCCGGCCGGACGACATCACCGAGCGGGAGACCGAGGTCCTCGCCCTGATCGCCCGCGGCCTGTCCAACCAGGAGATCGCCGGAGAGCTCGTGCTCTCGGAGCAGACGGTCAAGACGCACGTGGGCCGGATCCTGGCCAAGCTCGGCCTGCGCGACCGGGCCCAGGCGATCGTCTACGCCTACGAGACCGGGGTGGTCCGCCCGGGCGAGTGAGGCACGGGCCGGGGGGCCGCCCCGGCAGGCGGAGCCCGCCGTCCCGGGCGTTCCCCACCGGGTGCCGCGCGGCCCCGCCCTCCCCTGCCGTGCGCGAGGGGCCTGTCCGTCGTCCCCGTCCCTCCCCGGGGTGACGGAGCGGTGGGCTCCGCGGGGTGATGCGGGTTATCGATCATGATTCATAGCGTCCTGTCCCGTTCCCCGGAACGTCCCGGGAACCCGACAGGAGGCCCGCATGCTCCGCCCCGTGCTCGCCGTGAGCGCGATCACCGCGCTCACCTACGTGATCGTCCCGCAACCGCCGGTCGACCGGATCGTCAAGGTCTACGGCGACCTGCGTACGGCCGAGCACGTGGCCGTCGTCGTCCCCGGCGCCGACACCACCGCCGCCACCTTCGAGGGCGGCCGGGCCAAGGTGCACAGCACGCCGGGGGGCGGCGCCCGGGCGCTGCTGGCGCAGGCGCGGAAGCTGGACCCCGGGGCGCGGCTGGCGGTGGTCGCCTGGCTCGGTTACGACAGCCCGGCCACCGTCAGCCTGCACGTGGCCACCGGCGGGGCCGCCGAGCGAGGCGCCCCGGCGCTGCGCCGCTACGTCTCCGACGCGCTCCGCGGCAAGCGGGTCACCCTGCTCTGCCACAGCTACGGGTCGGTGGTGTGCGCCGGGGCCGTGCCCGGGGCGGGAGTCGCCGACCTGGCGGTGTTCGGCAGCCCCGGCCTGCGGGTGTCGTCCGCCGCCGAGCTGGGCGGGACGCGCCTGTGGGCGGGAAGCGGAACGAACGACTGGATGCGCCACGTCCCCAAGGTCCGCTTCGGACCGCTCGGCTTCGGCCCCGATCCGGCGGGACCCGGCTTCGGCTCCCGGATCTTCGCCACGGGCGCCGCCGGGCACAGCGACTACTTCGAGCCGGGCAGCCGGTCACTGCGCAACCTCGCGCTGATCGCCCTCGGGCGGACCTCCGAGGTGTCCCGTGGCTGACCTCGAGACCGTCGGCCCCCCGGCCGGCCCCGCGACCGGCTGGACCACCGGCCTCCCGGCCGGCCCCGCGACCGGCTCCGCGACCGGCTGGGCGACCGGCTGGGCGGGCCGGATCGAGGCCTCGACGCCGGCGGGCAGGGACCGCGGGGTGGACGCGCTCCGGGCACTGGCGATCTTCGGGGTGGTCCTGGGCCACTGGCTGGTCACCGCGTGGGCGCCCGCCTCCGGCGGAAAGCTGGCGATCTCCAGCCCGCTGGCCCACCTGCCGGTGTTCACGCCGCTGTCCTGGGTGCTCCAGACCCTGGCGGTGTTCTTCTTCGTCGGCGGCTACGCGGCGGCGCGGAGCCTGCGCTCGGCCCCGGACGTCCGGGCGTGGCTGCGGAGCCGGGCCGCGCGGCTGCTCCGGCCGGTGACACCGCTCCTGCTGGTCTGGGCGGGGATCGTCGCGGGGCTGACGCTGCACGGCACGCCCTGGGCGACGGTCCGGGCCCTGGCCCTGCCGGCGCTCGCGCCGCTCTGGTTCCTCGCGGTCTTCGCCGCGCTGACCGCCGCCACCCCGCTGCTGGCGCGGCTGCGGCCGGGTGTCACGGCCGCCTCGGCGGTCGCGGTGGTGCTCGCCGTGGACGCGGCCAGGTTCTGGCCCGGCGGTCCCGCCTGGCTCGACCGGCTCGGCTGGGTGAACCTCGCGGCCGGGTGGCTGGTGCCGTACGCGCTGGGGATGGGCTGGGCGGGCGGCGTGCTCGCCTCGCGGCGGGCGGCGGCCGCGCTGCTGACCGGGGGTGCGGCCGGGGCGGCGCTCCTGGTGGCCGCGTTCGGGTATCCGGCGAGCATGGTGGGGGTGACCGGGGCGCAGGTGTCCAACCTCAGCCCTCCGACGCTCGCCGCCGTCTGCTTCGGCCTCGCCCAGGTGGGACTGGCCCTGCTGGTCCGCGGGCCGCTGGCCCGGCTGATGCGGCGGCCCCGGCTGTGGGCGGTGACCGCGCTGGTCAACCTGTCGGCGATGACGATCTTCCTCTGGCACCAGACGGCCCTGTCCGTGACCGCCGTGGCGGCGCTCCGCTTCGGGAACGTCCCCGGACTGCTCTCCTCCCCCTCCGACCCCGGCTGGCTCGCGCACCGCCTGGGCTGGCTGGCGGTGGTCACCGCGCTGCTCGCCCTGGCCGGTACGGCCGGCGCCGGGCTGCGGGCCGTACGCCGGGGCCGTCCCGGACGGCGGGCCCCGCACCGGGGTCCCGCCGTACACCGGGCGCGGACGCCGCGTGCCGGGAGGACGGCTCAGGGACCACCGCGCACCGCGGAAGCGGTTCAGGAGCCACCGCACGGCGCAGGACCGGCCGGGGGCCACCGCGTCCCAGGTTTCACGACGAGGTGTCATCATCACCTTGACGCGCCCTCCGGTTCTTTGTGACACTCTGTCATGAAAGTCCCCTGCGACACGGAGTGATCATGAGCCAGGCGCCGTTCTCCGAAGTACTCAGGACCGCCACCTGGGGCGATCACGCCTCCGCCGAGGACGACGGCTACCTCAAGGCGCTGATGGCCGGGCGGCTCAGCCGCGAGGCCTACGGCGAGCTGGTGGCCCAGCACTACTTCACCTACGTCGCGCTCGACGGCGCCTCCCAGGAGCTCGCCGGCGACCCGGTCGCCGGGCCGTTCGTCCTGCCCGAGCTCTACCGGGAGGAGGCGCTGGTCCGCGATCTGGAGACGGTCTACGGCGCCCGCTGGGCGGACCGGATCGAGCCCTCCAAGCCGACCCTCACCCTGGTCGCCCGGATCAACCAGGTCGCCGCCTGGCCTGGCGGCTACATCGCCCACCACTACACCCGCTACATGGGCGACCTGTCCGGCGGGCAGTTCATCCGGATGGAGCTGGAGAAGATCTACGGCTTCGGGCCCGGCGGCGGCGTCGACTTCTACCGCTTCGACCGGGTCGGCAGCCTGCCCCGGTTCAAGGACGCCTACCGAGCCCGGCTGGACGCCCTGCCGGTGGACGAGCCCGAGAAGCAGCGCATCATCCGCGAGACCAGGCTCGCCTACCAGCTCAACACCGAGGTCCTGGCAGACCTCGGCCGGGTGGCGCGGGCCGAGCTCGCGGCCTGACCGTGGCGCTCCGACCGTCACCGGTCCCGTCATCCGGCCGGTCGGCCGGGCCGGCGCCTGCACGGGCAGCCGGGCCCGCGCCCGCACGGGCAGCCGGGCCCGCGCCCGCGCCCGCGCGGCCGGCCGGGCCGGCGCCCCGCGCGACTCCCCGGCCGGCCGGGCCGGCGCCCCGCGCGACTCCCCGGCCGGCGCGCCGGGCATGTGCGACGATGGGCCCATGCCCCGCATTTCGGCCGCGACGATAGGCGAGCACCGCGCACAGACGCGGGAGCGCATCCTGCAGGCGGTCTCGCGGCTCTCCCGGGGGCAGGGCATCGACGCCATCTCCATGACCGACGTGGCCGGCGAGGCGGGGATCACCCGCACCGTGCTCTACAACTACTTCCCGGACAAGGCCGCGCTGCTGCTGGCCTTCACCGAGCGGGTGACGCACTACTTCATCGAGGCCTACGAGCGCGAGCTCGCAGACGACGCCCCACCCGCCGAGCGGCTGCGGGCGTTCGTCAGGCTCCAGCTCGCCGGGCTGCTCGCCCACCCGCACCCCGGGCCCGCCGACCTGTCGGCCGCCCTGGGGCCCGACGCCTACCAGCGGCTGGCCGAGCACGTCGCGCCGATGCAGCGGATCCTGACCGGCATCATCGAGGGCGGAGTGGCCTCGGGCGACTTCCAGGCCGTCGACGTGGCCGCCACCGCGCGGTTCATCCTCGCCGTCATCGGCGCGGAACGGCTGCCGCTGCTCGACGGCACGGTGACGGTGGAGGACGCCGAGGACATCGTCTCCGGATTCGTGCTCCGCGCGCTGGGAGCCGGTCCGGCGGAATCAGGGCAACGGCCGCGATCTGCGAATCCATAAAACCGGCGACGACCTTAAAAGAACCGTCGCCAGGCTTTGATCAATCATGGCGTTAATTCGCTGAAACGACTCCACCGGTACGGGATGCTTATTCGCGGCGACCTGCGAACGGCCGGATGCGGCCCGCCGCGGAAGCCGAAAAAAGTTCCCCGTTCCATTCCCATGGAGGAAAAAATCATGATCCGTCGTATTCTCGCCGGTGCGGCCATCGCAGGTCTCGTGGGCGTCGGCGCCCTGGCCGTCGCCGGGACCGCCTCGGCCGGCGACTGGGGTCACGACCGCGGCACCACCTACGTCAACGGTGGCAACCACAACGAGGTCCTGAACGACCTCCTCGACCTCGCGCTCCTCGGCATCATCGAGAACTGATCCTCTCTGAGCGGCGGCGCGCGCCCGGTCCCGAGATCGGACACGCCCGCCCGGAGACGGTACGCCCCCGGCGTCCCCGCCGAGCGGGAGCATTCACCAGGTGAATGTCCTCCAAACCAGGAAACCGTCTTCCCTGTAAACACCACCCCGATTCAGGGGAAACTTCTGGCGCGTTGATCAACGCAATCGAGAGCGGCTCCACGGCCAATTCCCGGCCGTGGGGCCGCTTTTCTTTCATTCCCTTCGGAAAAACGTGCATCGTCGCGTCCGACCGGAATCACACCGGTTCCGCCCGCCGCCTCCGTTTCGACCGCTCTCCTCCCGGTCGGCCTTCCGGCCGGGCTCCCGACCGGAAGGCCGACCGGGAGCCGCGCCGGACCGCGGGCCGGGAGCAGGCCCGGGTCCGTCGTCCCGGAACCGGTGAAATGTCGGTGGCGAGGGCTAGCTTGCGATCGACCCCGACCCGAGGAGCCAGCCAGCCATGTACCGCCAGGGCGACATCCTGATCGTGCCCGTCCCCGAGGAGGCCGTGCCCGCAGCCGTCCGCACGGCCCCCTCCGCGCCGCGCGACCCCGGCGGCCGGCTGGTGCTGGCCCTGGGCGAGGCGACCGGCCACGCCCACGCCGTCGTCGGCCCCGGAGCCCTGGTCCGGAGCCCGCATCCGATGGACCCCGACTTCCTCCACCTTCCCTCCGGAGGCCGCGTGGTCCACGAGGAGCACGCCGCGATCCCCCTCCCCAAGGGGTGGTACCGCGTGCAGCGCCAGCGCGAATACGTCCCCGGCGCGTTCCGCGTCGTCGCCGACTGATCCCGGGAGACCGACGAGATGACCGTCACCATCGAACTCGCCGACGCCCTGGCCGCCACGGCCCGCGACTGGGAGGAGGTCGCCTTCCGCTCCGGAGCCGCCGACCGCCCCGGAGCCGAGGCCGGGGTGCGGCTGGCCTACCGCACCGCCGGGCTGGCGGAGCCCGAGGAGATCGTCTGGGTCGACTCACCGCTCGCGGGCGCGCGGGCCGCCACCGCTCCGGGCGCCGGCAGACCGGTCCGCGAGGAGGTCAGGACCCGGCAGTGGGAGCTGGCCAGGGCCGCCGTGCACGCCTCGCTCGGCACCGCCGACTGGTCGTTGGCCTGGTCCCTGACGGGAGGCCGGCTCTGGGGCCCGGTCGGTGACCTGGCCGCGCAGATCCGGCGGGGCGTCGCCGCGGCGGAGGAGACCGAGGAGGCCGGGGCCGCGCTCCGGGGTTCGACGCTGGACGCCGTGCTGGGCCAGCAGGACGCCGCCTGGCTGGCGCTCTTCGACGCGCTGGGCAGGCCGGAGACCGCGGGACTCGCTCAAGTGGCCCGGTCGGCGGGCTGGTGGTGGCCGTTCGAGCGGGTGGCCGTCGTCTGCGAGCGCCCCGCCGAGCTGCACCTCGACGAGCTGCACCGCCTGCACCGCGCCGACGGTCCGGCCCTGCTCTTCCCCGACGGCTTCGCGGTGCACGCCTGGGGCGGCATGCCCGTCCCCGCGGATTTCGCCGCGTCCATGGCGGGCCTGTCCCCCGCGCGCATCCGCGCCGAGGAGAACGCCGAGCTGCGCCGGGTGATGCTGGAGCACTTCGGCTACGACCGCTATCTGGCGGAGTCGGGCGCGACCCCGCTGCACCGGGACGAGACCGGCGTCCTCTGGCGGATCGACCTGCCCGACGACGAGCCCGTGGTGACGGTCGAGGTGGTCAACTCCACCGCCGAACCCGACGGCACCTTCCGGAAGTACTGGCTGCGGGTCCCGCCCGCCACCCGCACCGCCCGCGAGGGCGTCGCCTGGACCTTCGGCATGCCCGAAGCCGACTACCACCCCGAGCGTGAGACCTGATACCTCCCGGTGACGCGGGCGAAACAGCGGGGGCGGCCAAGAAAGCATCACCCGGCCTTGGCCGGACACTGCAGGAACCCGGCGGAACGGCGCTCTTCCCGGGAGCGATGCTTGTTCACGACGCCGAGCGGCCGGCCGGACGCGGCCCGCCGCCGGGGTCACCGACAGTTCTCCGTTTCGTTCCCATGGAGGAAAACCCATGATTCGTCGCATTCTCGCCGGGGCGGTCCTCACCGGCGTCGCGGGCCTCGCCAGCCTGGCGGTCGCCGGCCCCGCGTCGGCCGGCGACGGGGACTACGGCCGGGGTTACGACCGGCCCAACTTCACCTACATCGACCGCAGCAACCACAACGAGGTCCTGAACGACCTCCTCGACATCGCCATCCTCGGCATCATCGCCAACTGATCCTCTTCCTGGACGACTGAGCGCGGCGGCGCATCCGGTTTCATCTCACCGGACGCCGGCGCCGGAGGAGAAATCCATCCCGGTCGTCTCCGCCGGCCGGAGACGACCGGACGTGAACCGTCGAAACGGGGGCCGTCCTCCCGTGGAGACACCGCCCCTCCCATGGGGGGACCTTCTGGTGGTCAGTGAGAGAGCGGTTCCACGGTCGTGGGGCCGCTCTTTCGCCGTCGCCACCGGGAGATCCTCCGGCGCCGCCGGAGAAACGCTCCCGCCGGGGAGGCGCCGCAGGCGGGAACCACCTCGGCGCGTGTCAACAGCCGTGCGGGATGCGCTCCAGGACGCCGCCGGCGAACACGTCGTACAGGCCGGTCGGCTCCAGGTGCACGTAGCCGATGTGGCAGTCGCACAGTGCCGCCGGGCACGGCCGGGCCCGGCGCCGGAACGTCCCGTCGTACAGGTTGCCCAGCACGGCCGGGACGAAGTGGCAGCGCCGCACGGTGCCGTCGCCGTCCACCGAGACGACGCTGTCGCCGGTACGGCAGGCCCGCCCGGCGCTGCGGTGCGGGAACCGGCTGTAGTGGAACAGCGGGTCGATCGCCGTCCAGGCGTCCGCCTCGGCGTCGGTGTAGAGGTGTCCCTCGGCGGCGTTCACCCACAGGTACACCCCCTCCGGCAGGTCGGCCCGGAGCCTGCGGGCCTGGTCGAGGTGCTCGGGCAGGCCGACGACGCCGACGCTGAACCGCACGCCCCGGCCGGCCAGGTCACGGCACCTGCCGAGGAAGCGCCCGTAGTCGACCTGGCCGGGGTGGTAGGTCGCCCAGAGGGCGAGCGTGCCCAGGTCGGCCCCGGCCAGCCAGTCGGTCCGGCTGCTGAGGTTGGTCTGGATGGCGACCCGGCGGACGTGCGGCAGGTGGCTGAGCCCGGTCATCGCCCGGCGGTACCAGGACCGGACGAGCCCTTCGCCCCACGGGGTGAACAGCACGGAGACCGGGTGGTCCCGTTCCGCCACCCAGCCGGTGAACCGCTCCAGCGCCGCCCGGTCGGCCCGCAGCCGCTCCGGGCTGTCGCGACGCTTGGCGAACGGGCAGTAGGGGCAGTCGTAGTCGCAGCTCGCCAGCGGTCCCCGGTAGAGGATCGACAGGTGGCCGCCGTCACCGGGGTCTCCGGAGGTTCCCGGCGGGCCGGAGACCTCCGGCCCGCCGGGAACCTCGGCACCGGCGGGGGATCGAGGACCGGCGGGGCTCCCGGAGCGGTCGAGACCTTCCAGGTCCCCTGGAGCGCCGGGAGCGGCGCCGCCCGGCGGGACCGGGTGAGCGCTCATCGGGCCTCGTACTCCGCCATCAGCGCGCGGACCCGGCCGGAGAAGAGCGCCGGACCGATCGCGTCGGAGTGCGCGAGGCCCTCGGCGGTCAGCCGGAGCCGGCCCGCTCCGTCCTCCGGCCGGCCGGCCGGCTCCAGCCAGCCGCGCTCGGCGAGGAGCGCCAGCTCGCCGCCGAAGTCGTCGGCCGCCTCGGTGCCGAACCGGTCCCGGTAGGCGGCCGGGTCCACGCCCTCGGCCTGGAGCAGCGACTGGATCAGATGGCGTCTGCGCCGCTCCCCCGCGTCGAGCCGGAAGCCGACGTTGGCGACCGCGAACTCCTCGGGCGCGAGCCGTACGTAGTCGTCGATGATCGCGCGCACCTGGCCGGCGGCCACCGCGTACTCGTAGGAGTAGTGGAGACCGGAGGTGTAGGAGCGGGCGCCGCAGCCGAGGCCGACCATGCCGTCGCTCTGGCAGCAGTACTCGGTGGCGCTCCCCGTCCCGGGCAGCCGGAACATCCGCATCGACACCTGCTCGTATCCGGCGGCCAGCAGGTGGTCGCGGCCCTGGCGGTAGAGGCCGAGCCGGTGGTCGTCCCAGTCGCGGGCCCGCCGGCCGAGACCGGTGAGCGGGCGGACGTACAGCGGGTACAGGTAGATCTCCTCGGGCCGCCACGCCAGCGCCGCGTCCAGGGAGTGGCGCCACGACCGCTCGGTCTGCCCGTCGATCCCGTAGATCAGGTCGAGGTTGAGCGCCTCGAACCCGGCCTCCCGGATCCAGCCGAGCGCCGCCTCGACCTCGGCCCGCCGCTGCGGCCGGACCGCCGCGCGGGCCTCGGCGTCGACGAAGCTCTGCACGCCGATGGAGACGCGCGTCGCGCCCCTCTCGGCCAGCACCGCGAGCCTGTCGGCGGTCGCGGTGGCGGGCGAGGTCTCCACCGACAGGGGAACGGCCCGCAGGTCCACGCCCATGGTCTTCTCGGTGAGGTCGAAGAGCCGGGTGAGCTCGCCCGCGCTCAGGTAGGTCGGCGTGCCGCCGCCGATCGCCGCGGTGACGAACCCCGGCGCGTCCAGTGCGTCCCGTACGGCGTGCGCCTGGCGCTCCAGCGCGTCCAGGTAGGCCGCGACGAGCTCCTCGGGGGCGCCGGTCCGGGTGAACAGGTTGCAGAACCCGCAGCGCATCTCGCAGAACGGGATGTGCAGGTAGAGGAAGAGGCTGCCGGTCGGCTCGCCCGCCCACACCTCCCGCAGCGGCGGACGCGGGTCCAGCGGCCGGTAGGCCGTCTTGTGCGGGTAGGCGTAGACGTATCCCTGGTAGGGGCCGGCCTGCCCATCGAGCCCTCCGCCGCCGGTTCGCCGACCGGGGACGGGTTGCGGATCGGAGAGCGGCGCCGAGCCGGGATCCGGCCCGCGACCGGGTTCCGGCGTGCGGCCGGAATCCGGTCCACGGCCGCCTCCAGGCGGGGAGGCCGCCTCCGCCGTCTCCGTCGCCCGGGTGAAAATCGGGGTCAACGCCACTCTCCCTGCTTCAGCTCGAACTCGCCGTAGGGCACGGTCCAGACCACCTCATGGCCGATCCGATGCCCGACATATCCGTCTTCACCGTAGGCGGTGCCGTGGTCGGAGCAGACGATCGCGAACCCCGGCCGCTCCCTGCTGACCAGTGCGAAGAGCCTGCCGATGTGCCGGTCGACGTACTCCAGCGCGGCGGCGTGGCTGTCGGGGCCGTCGCCGTGCTCGCGGGTCGCGCCGGGCAGGTGGAACCAGTTCGGCTGGTGCAGCGCGGAGACGTTGACGAACAGGAACACCGGGCCGTCCGCCCGCGCGACGGCCCGCTCGGCGCACGCGACCTGCTCCTCGAACGAGGTGGGGGACGTCACCCCGAATCCCGGCTCCCAGTGGCTCTCGGCGAACATGCCCGGCAGCACGGACCCGAGCGGGGTGAGCTTGTTGAAGAACCCCACCCCGCCGACGCAGATCGTGCGGTAGCCCGCCGCCGCCAGCCCGGCGGGCAGGTCGGGCGCGTCGAACACCCAGGTCCCCTCCGCCGTGGTCTCGCTGCCCGGGAACGTGGCCGCGAACAGGCGGGGGTGCGGTCCCGGTGCGGCCGGGGTCGGCAGGAACCCGGCGAGGATCGCGGCGTGCGCGGCGTAGGTGAAGCTGCCGGGGCTGTGCCGCCGCTCCCACCGCCCGCCGGGCAGCGCCCGCGCCAGGTTGGGCAGCCGCCCGGCCCGGAGCAGTCCGTCGGCCACGTCGTGGCGGAGCGTGTCGAGCGTCACCAGCAGCAGATCATGGCTCCCCACGATCCGGTTCATGTCCCGCGTCACGTCCCCGCCTCCGCGCCCGCGGCCGCCCGTACAGCCCGCCGCGGGCCCGCCTCAGTCTCCGCGCCCTGGCCCGTTTCCGCTTCCCGGCCCGCCCGGAGGGTCCGCACTCGCGAACCCGCCTCCGCGCCAGGCCCGCGCCATCCGGCGAGGACCGCCCGCACCTGGGCGCCGTAGGTGTCCAGTCCCTCGGCCCCGCTCCCCGGCAGCCCGGTCAGGCCGGGCAGCAGGTCGCCGAAGGCGTTGACCTCCGCCACCGCCACGCTCCGCCAGTCGGTGCCGACCATCACGTCGACCCCGACGGCCGGGCTCCCCGGGAAGCACGCCGCCGCCCGCGCGCACGCGTCGAGCACCCGCGCCCACCCCGGCGCGCCGAGCCGGTCGCGGACCACGTCCAGATCGCCGCGCACCCCGCCCAGGTGCAGGTTCGTCATGGGCGCGCGGCCGGCGCGCACGACCGCGTGCGTGGGCACGCCGTCCACGACCACCACCCTCAGGTCGAACGTGAGCCCGCCCACGCCCGCCTTGGGGAACCAGCGCTCGACGTGGAGCCCGTCCTGCGCCAGCCGGTCGACGATCACCGCCAGCTCGGCCTCCCGGTCGTAGGAGCGCACCCGGAGCGAGTTGTACAGCCCACCGCCGGACAGCTCCACCGACGTCACCGCCCTGACCCGGCTCCCGGCGGCGTGCAGGGCGATGACCCCGGAGGCCGAGGAGCCGTGCGCGGGCTTGACGAACACCCGGCCCCATCCGGCCTCGTCCAGCTGCCGCCGCAGACAGGCGTAGCCCTCGACCGGTCCGGGCAACGCGGGCGGCACCGGCACCCCGGCCACCGCCAGCCGGGCGTGGCAGAGCCGCTTGTCGAACATCACCGCGATCTCATCGGGGTCGGCCAGCAGCACCGCGCCGGGCGTGCGCCGTACGGCCTCGCGGACCCGTGCCGTCCCGGCGGTGAGGGAGGCGTGCCAGCGCGCGCCGCCGCCCACCCGGGACGGCTCGCCGGGCCCGCGCAGCAGCGCGTCGGCCCCGGGATCCTCTCCGGGCGAGTCGATCCGGACGAGCGTCCCGGGCTCCAGCCGGATCTCCTCGCCGCGCAGCACGGAGGTCCACGGGACCACCGCGGGCGGGCGCAGGCCGTACCGGGCGCAGGCGTCGGCGAACATCGTCACCCGCCGGTCGCCGGGCGTGCCGACGACCGCCAGGGCCGGGCCGCCGCTCACTCCGACACCGCCACGTAGCGGCCGTCCGGGTCGAAGTCGTACGGCTTGCGCGCTTCGCCCAGGAGCACGGCGGTCCTCGGCAGCGCCCCGGCGAGCCGTTCCGCCATGGACGGGCTGACGTAGTGGTGGCGCAGGTCGAGCGTGCGCAGGTGCGTCAGCGGCTGGCCGGTCAGCAGCGCCTCCGCCCCGGCGTCCGACAGGGTCCCCATCGACAGCGCCAGCGACTCCAGCCGCGCCACCACCGGCGCCGACGCCACCGCCGCCGCGATCTCGTCCTGGATCTCGCTGTCCTGCAGCCCCAGGTGCCGCAGCGCCGGCAGCCGGTCCCCCGACAGGATGCCCTCCAGGTCGGCCACCGTGGCGTCGCCGCCGTAGTCGGAGACGCCGAGCCACAGCTCCAGGTGCTCCAGCGCGGGCAAGTCCGACCCGCCGACGGCGCGGACCACGGCCCCGTCGAGTCCGCCGGACTCCACGCGCAGCGCTCTCAGCGAATCATGCGCGAGCGGGCGGAGTCCGAGACCCTCGCCTCCCCTGACCTCGAGCACCTCCAGCCGCGGGAAGGCCCCCAGCAGGGGCGTCAGGTCCCCCTGGCGGATCCAGGAGATCTCGGCCTCGTCGGAGGGGATGTCGCCCAGCGCGATGAGCCGCAGGTTCGGGAAGCGGTCGGCGACCTGGGTGAGCAGGCCGATCGGTTCCTCCGCCGAGTCCTCCCAGGAGGAGCCCCAGCAGCCGAGGACCAGCTCACGGACGGTCTCGGTGTCCACGCTCTCGACGAAACCGGCGAAGTAGCCCTCGTAGCTCACGTCCCGGCCGCTGTGCACGTAGTTGTGCCAGAGGCGCCACGCCTCCGCCCGCAGCGGCCCGTCACCGGGCCCGTCGGAGTGCGCGAAGGTCGACATGGGGAGGCTCGCGAAACGGCTGAGGCCTTCGTCCGGATTTCTCAGAAGACTCACCGGGTCACTCTCCCACCGCCACATAGCGCCGCTCGTTGCCGGCGCCCTCCCGCTCGAACAGCTCGACCGCGACCCCCGGCAGCGCCTTGCGGACCCGCTCGGCCATCCCGTCACTCAGGAAGTTGTGGTTCAGGTCCAGCCGCTTCAGGTGCGTCAGCGGCTGGCCGTTCAGCAGCGCCTCCGCCCCGGCGTCCGACAGGGCGCCCATCGACAGCGCCAGCGACTCCAGCCGCGCCACCACCGGCGCCGACGCCACCGCCGCCGCGACCTCGTCCTGGATCTCGCTGTCCTGCAGCCCCAGGTGCCGCAGCGCCGGCAGCCCTTCCCCCGACAGGATGCCCGCCAGGTCCTCCACCGCGGCGTCGCCGCCGTACCGGGAGACGCCGAGCCACAGCTCCAGGTGCTCCAGGGCGGGGAGCTCGCACGCCCCCACCGCCTGGACGGCCCGTGCGGGCAGGCCGCCGCTCTCGAAGCGCAGGACCCTCAGGAACTCGTGCCGGACCGGCCGCAGCCGCAGGCCGCTGCCTCCCCTGACCTCCAGCACCTCCAGCTTCGGGAACGCCTCCAGCAGCGGCGTGACGTCGCTCTGCTCGATCCAGGAGATCTCACACTCGTCGGAGGGGATGTCGCCCAGCGCGATCACCCGCAGGGCGGGGAAGCGCTCCGCCGCCTCGGCGAGCATCCGAACGGCCTGCTCCGAGGAGGCGTGCGGGGATCCCCACATCTGGAAGACCAGCTCGCGGACCACCGTGGTGTCCACGTCCGCCAGGAACCTGGTGAAGTAGTCCTCGAAAGGCTCCTCACCGTCGTAGTACTCGTTCAGCCAGAGCGACCACGCCTGCGCACGCGGCAGCGGCTCGTCCTCGTCCTCCTCCACGTCGGCGAGGCAGGGGAACCCCTCCGGAGGCAGGGTGCCGAATCTGCTGAGACCGCCCCTCACCATCCCGGTCACTCGCCCACGGCGACGTAGCGCCACTCGTCGTCGGGGTCCTCCCGCTCGGTCAGGTCGATCTCGACCTCCGGCAGCGCCTTGCGGATCCGCTCGGCCATCGCGTCGCTCAGGAAGTGGTGGTGCAGGTCCAGCCGCTTCAGATGGGTCAGCGGCTGGCCCGTCAGCAGCGCCTCGGCCCCGGTGTCGGTCAGCACGCCCATCGACTGGGCGAGCGACTCCAGCCGCGCCACCACCGGCGCCGACGCCACCGCCGCCGCGACCTCGTCCTGGATCTCGCTGTCCTGCAGCCCCAGGTGCCGCAGCGCGGGCAGCCGGTCCCCCGACAGGATGCCCTCCAGGTCGGCGACCGTGGCGTCGCCGCCGTAGTGGGAGACGCCGAGCCACAACTCCAGATGCTCCAGCGCGGGGAACTCACAGGCGCCCACCGCGCGCACCACCCCGGCGGGCAGCCCGCCGGTCTCGAACCGGAGGATCCGCAGGGCCCCGTGCCGGACCGGCCGCAGCTCCAGCCCGCTCCCGCCGCGCACCTCCAGACGCTCCAGCAGCGGGAACGCCTCCAGCAGCGGAGTGACGTCGCTCTGCTGGATCCAGGAGATCTCGCACTCCTCCGAGTGCATCGCGCCGAGGAAGAGCGAGCGCAGCGCCGGGAACCGCGCCGCGTTGCCGGTGAGCAGCCGGACGACCGCGGAGCTGTCGTCGTCGTAGGCGTCCGCCCATCCGCCGATGATCATCGCTTTGACCTGCGTGGTGTCCACCTTCGCCAGGAAGCGGGCGAACCGCTCCTCGAAGGTCTCCTCGGGGTCGTAGGTCTCCACCGCGATCCGCCACGCCACCCGGTCGGCGGCGGGAAGCTCCCCGCCGTCCTGCTCGGGCGCGTGCGCGATCGGCAGTCCGGCGTAGACCCCCTCGGAGAGGTTGCCGACGCTGTCGTTGAACTCGCTGTGGTCCATCCGGGGCTCCTGTCAGGCGGAACGCGACGGACCCGTCCTACCAGAGATCGCCGACACTTCCCGCATCGCGGGGCACGACCGCGCGGCGGGGAATCAGGCGGTGCGGCCCGTTGTTCGCACGTTCCTGGAACGCGCCCCGCCGTCCGGCCGAGAACCCGGCGGGCGGAGCGGGCCGCGACGGACACCGAGGACGATGATCGAAATGGACGACGGCCGCATCCGGTTCGCCTCGCCCGCCGGGCGGTGGGTCCTGCTGGCCACCGTGCTCGGTTCGGGCATCGCCCTGCTGGACGGCACGGTCGTCAACGTGGCGCTGCCCGCGCTCGGCGCCGACCTGGACGGCGGCATGGCGGGGCTGCAGTGGACGGTCAACGCCTACACGCTCACGCTCGCCGGCCTCATCCTGCTCGGCGGCGCGCTCGGCGACCGGTACGGCAGGCGCCGGGTCTTCCTCGCCGGCGTGGTCTGGTTCGCCCTGGCCTCGGCCCTGTGCGGGCTGGCTCCGAACCTGGAGACGCTCGTCGCGGCGCGGGCGCTGCAGGGCGTCGGCGGGGCGCTGCTCACCCCGGGCTCCCTGGCGATCATCCAGGCGTCCTTCGAGCCCGGGGACCGGCCCCGGGCGATCGGCGCCTGGTCCGGCCTGGGCGGGGTGGCCGCGGCGGTCGGGCCGCTGCTCGGCGGCTGGCTGGTGGACACGGCGGGCTGGCGGTGGGTGTTCCTGATCAACCTGCCGGTGGCCGCGCTCGTGGTGGCGGTCACCGTACGGCACGTGCCGGAGAGCAGGGACACCTCGGCCGGCGGGCGGTTCGACGTGCTCGGGGCGGTGCTGGCCGCCGCGGCGCTGGCCGGGATCACCTACGGTCTCATCGGCCTGCTCCCGCTCCCGCTGATCCTCGGCGCCGCACTGGGCGCGGCGTTCGCCTGGCTGCAGGTCCGGCGCTCACCGGAGGCGCTGGTGCCGGTCGGGGTGTTCGCCTCCCGGGTGTTCACCGCCGTCAACGCCGTCACGTTCGTCATGTACGCCGCGATGGGCGTGGTGTTCTTCCTGCTGGTGGTCCAGCTCCAGGTCTCCTCGGGCTTCTCCCCGCTGCTCGCCGGGTCGGCGATGATCCCGGTGACGGTGCTGATGCTGCTGCTGTCGTCGCGCGCGGGCGAGCTGGCCAGGCGGATCGGGCCGCGGCTCCCGATGACCGCGGGCATCCTGCTCTGCGCCGCCGCGCTGCTCTGGATGGCCCGGATCGGCGAGGGCTCCGGTTACGCGGTGGACGTGCTGCTGCCGGTGTCCCTGTTCGGCCTGGGCCTGTCGGCGGCGGTCGCACCGCTCACCGCCACGGTGCTGGCCGCCGCCGAGGAGCGCTACGCCGGGGTGGCCAGCGGCGTCAACAACGCCGTGGCCCGCACCGGCAGCCTGCTCGCGGTGGCCGCGATCCCGCCGCTGGCCGGGCTGACCGGGGACGCCTTCACCTCCCCGGCCGCCTTCACGGCGGGCTTCCGCACGGCGATGCTGATCGGCGCGGCGATGATGGCGGTCTCGGCACTGGCCGCCTTCGTCACCGTCCGGGAGAACGTGCTGACCACCTCGTAGCCCGGGTCTTGACCGTATAGTCTAGGTCTAGACAGACTAGACAGGAGTCGGCTCATGACCGCATGGCAGGTCCAGGAAGCGAAACAGCGCTTCAGCGAGGTCGTGCGGCGCGCGACGGACGAGGGGCCGCAGATCGTCACCCGGCACGGGGAAGAGGTGGCCGTCGTCATCGACGTCGCCGAATACCGCCGGCTCAAAGGCGACGCCCCCGACTTCGCACGCTTCCTCCTCACCAGGCCCGACTGGGACGACGACGTCGAGTTCCCGCGCAGCCGGGACCTGCCCCGAGATGTGGACTTCGGCTGATGAGCACCGGTTATCTACTCGACACGAACGTGGTGTCCGAGGCGCGCAAGCGGAACGGAAGCCCTCAGGTCAAGGACTGGATCGGCACCGCCCATGGACCGACGCTCCATCTCAGCAGCCTGACCGTCGGCGAGATCCGCTGCGGAGTGGAGCGCCGCAGGCGCAGCGACCCCGCCCAGGCAGCCGTGCTGGAACGCTGGCTGCACGACCTTCATCGGTGGTTCGTCGACCGCATCGCTCCCGTCACGTCGGAGGTGGCCGAGGAGTGGGGACGGCTGAACGCCTTACGTCCGCTTCCGACCGCGGACGGCCTGATCGCCGCGACGGCCCGGGTGAACGGCTGGACGCTCGTGAGCCGGAACGTCAAGGACTTCGAGGGCACGAGGGTGTCCGTCGTGAACCCGTTCGAGTTGTACGGCTGACGCCGGGAGCCGGGGCCAGAAGAGCCTGCCGGGCGAGGGCGGCGGGCTACTCCCGCCGGTAGGGGTCGCGGAGGGGGACCAGCCGGGCGGCGAAGTCGGCCTTGATCACCTCCATCCTCGGGCCGGGGGCGTAGAACCGGCCCTTGGTCTCGCCGTACGGCCGCAGCCAGCCCTTGGCCGTCAGCTCGCGCAGGTCACGGGCGGCCTGGCCCTGGCTGAGCGACTCGTCCGCCTGGTACATGGTCCGGCGCAGCCGCCGGTTGACGAAGACCTCGTACAGCGCCGAGACGCAGCGGGTGTGCAGGCCGTCGGCGTCGACCCCCTCCTCCAGCACGGTCCACACCTCGCCGGCCTCGCGCAGCCGCTGCCGGACCTTCTGCGCCTGCATGTGGTGGCAGCGGAGGTTGAACCTGACCCAGGGGAGTGTGTCGCCGTGCGGGCTCCACCGCTTCCCGCCGACCTCGCCGAGCACGTTGTAGTAGTCGTACGTCGTACGGCCCTGCCCGAGCGACTCCTCGATCGAGGCGAACTCGGGGGTGAGGATGCGGTCGCGGCCGAGCACCAGGGTCTGCAGCGCCCGGGAGCCCCGGCCGTTGCCGTCCCGCCACGGGTGGATCTTCACCAGGTTGAAGTGGGCCATGGCCGCGCGGACGTAGCAGGGGGCGTCCAGGTCGCCCGTGTTGAGCCAGTCGAGCAGCTCGTCGAGGAGGCCGGGCACCGTCTCCACGGCCGGCCCCTCGTAGACGACCTCGCCCGTGCCGGAGTCGCTGATGAAGATCGCGCCCGGCCGGACCGTGCCCGGCGACTTGTCCCGGTGGTGGCCGATCATCATGAAGTTCAGCGCGTGCAGCAGGCCCGCGTCGTAGCGGAAGACCGCGGCCCGCGACAGCAGCTGGATGTAGGTCATCGCCTGCTGGTATCCGGCGATCTCCCTGGTCACCGCCGGGGAGGCGTCCAGCGGCTCCTCCCCCGCCATGATCGAGCCGATGTCCTCGGCGCTGGCCTGGTAGCCCTCGATCGCGTTGGACCCCTGGATGGCCAGCGCCTGCAGGTGCCTGCGGAGCTGGCCGTCCCAGCGGTGCGTCTCGGCGAGCCGGTGCCGCAGGTCGGTGCGCATGTCCTCGATCTCGGCGAGGACCTTCTCGTCCGCCGCGTCCAGGGCGGGTGTGCCGTACAGCATGCCGCCATGACAGCATGAGCAGATCATTCAGTCAAATGAATTGATTATTTGTTTATGAATGTACGGTTCACCGGAAACGTCCCGGCCGAATCCCCGGAAACGGAACGGCCGCCGTTGACAACGATGATCTTCGGGGTGAAAGTGACGGAACGTGCGTCTACGAGAGGCGGATCCGGTGCGGTCGTCCCGGTGGATCATGTCGGTGCCCCGGCCACCGCCGAGGAGTGCGACCGCATGCTGGCCCGGCTGAACGCCTACGACAAGGCGTGCCACGAACTGTCCGGACCCGTGTTCGACCACGCCGACAGCGAGAGCACGGCCCGTGACGTCGAGGCGATCCGCGCCGCGCTGGGCGAACGGACGATCTCCCTGTACACGCTGTCGTACAGGACCCTGCTCGGCCAGCGGTACGCCGAGATCTTCCCCCACCGGCTGCGCGCACTGGTGCTGGAGGGGAACCTGGACCACAGCCTCCGCCGGCCGGTGGACTTCCTGACGACCAGGGCCCGCACCGCGGAGCGGACGTTCCGGATGTTCGCGGACTGGTGCCGCGGACCGGGCTCCGGCTGCGCCCTCGGCGGGCAGGATCCGGTGGACGTGCTCGACGGGCTGATCGCCCGGGCCGAGCGCGGGAAGATCCACGAGCCGGGCGTCCCCGCCTTCGTGCTCACGCCCGAGTGGCTGGCGGCCATGATCGGTTTCTACGCGGCGGACCAGTCGCTGTGGCCCGCGCTCAGCGACTACCTCGTCGCCCTGCGCGACCAGACCGCGGTGGTCGGCGACCTCGTCGAGGTTGCCGAACAGGACGTCCTGCCGGCCGGTGAAGTGGGAGTAGAAGGTGGAGCGGCCGATGTCGGCACGGTTGATCAGGTCGGTGACGGTGACCGCGCCGTAGCCCTTGTCCAGGATCAGCTCGACCAGCGCGTCCTGCACGGCGCGCCGGGTGCGGCGTACGCGGCGGTCGGGCCGGGCCATGGGAGCTCTCCGTCTCTGTGCGCGGTGGCGCGGGTGTCAGTGGTGGTAGGCGTGGACGACGGCGTGGCCCCCGCCCCGGCCGATGATCCATTTGTTGACCGGGGTGGTGACGAGGAAGGCCACCAGGAAGGCGAGGGCGAGGGCGCCCCAGAACAGGCCGGTGGTCAGGCCGGCGTCCATGGCGCCGGGGACGGCGAGCATGACGCCGTTGTCGACGATCTCCATGACGATGATGGAGACGGTGTCGGCGGCCAGGGCGAGCTTGATCGCGGTGCCCCAGGCCACCCCGGCGCGGCGCAGCGGGATCAGGGTGAGCAGGTAGCCGAAGAAGAAGGCCAGGGCGACGGCCAGGATGATGGTGGGGGCGGTGGTCCAGCCCAGCGCGGTACCGATGACCAGGCCGAGGACCTCGCCGACGGCGCAGCCGGTGAGGCAGTGCAGGGTGGCCGAGGCGGCCATCCGCCAGGTCGTCTTCGAGGTGTTCCCTGCGTGTCCTTCGTAGGCGGCATGCGACTGATGATCGTGCCCGCGGTGGTCGGCACGCCCACCGCCGGTCCCCTGCTGCCCGTGTGCGGTGTGGTGGGGCGGTTCGGACATCTCATTTCCTTTGTCATCCAGCCGAGGACATAGGCCCCGAGGTTTGCGGGGGTGTTCACGGCGGCGTCACCACTTCGTATCCGGCCTCCGCGACGGCGGCCGCGATCGCGGCGGCGTCGATCGGGCCGTCGCCGTCCACGCTCACCCGGCCGGTGGCCAGATCGACGTCGACACCGGTGACGCCGGGGACGGCGCCGATCTCTTCGGTGACGGAGCTGACGCAGTGGCCGCAGGTCATCCCGGCGACGGTGTAGGTGACGGTCATGATGATCACTCCTTGTCGTTGCTGATTGATCCGGTGGTCAGGGCGGTCAGGAGCGCACCAGGCGGGCGATGGCGTCGGAGGCCTCCTTGACCTTGGCCTCGGCCTCGGCGCCGCCCCTGGCGGTGGCGTCGGCCACGCAGTGCGCCATGTGCTCCTCCAGCAGCGCCAGGGCGAAGGACTGCAGGGCCCGGTTGGCCGCCGAGACCTGGGTCAGGATGTCGATGCAGTACTGGTCCTCGTCGACCATCCGCTGCAGGCCGCGCACCTGGCCCTCGATACGGCGCAGCCGCTTGAGGTGGTCCTGCTTGTCGTGGCTGTATCCCGCCATGTCCCCGCCTTCCGGTCGTCGTGGTCGCACCTCTCATAACACAATACCCCCCTACCGTATTTCGATTCTCGTGGACTCGTTTGACGCAGCCGGCCGGTCGGCGCCGGAGGAGGTGGCGATCGCGGTCATGACCGCCAGTCCGAGCGCGGAGCCGACCTGGTAGGTGGTGTTCGGCGAGATCACCCGCACAGCCGCAAAGGTCTGCCTGGTCAGCCACAGGACCAACGCGATCTTCAGGTGCCACACCGACGCGATCAACGCCTCCACCATCGCCGACCGGACGCGGCCGTGACGAAACCGTCGCCGTGCCCCGTTAGAGTCGCCCGGCGTGACACGACGATCTCGGATGCTGTGGGCCGCCGCCCTGCTGTGGGCGACGGCTCCGGTCGCCTACCTGGTCTGGCTGGAGCTGCAAGAACTGCTGACCCCGCCGACTCCCCCGGCTCCCCCGGGAGAGTACGACGGGGACATCTACGGGATGGTCCAGCTCTTCTCCGGCGGCCGCCTCCTGAAAGCTCTCGTACTGATCCGCCAGGTGCAGTTCACCGGGATCTTCGGTGTCGCGCCGTACGTGCTGCTCGGGCTGGGGATGCGCCTGCTCGGCGCCCGGCTGGGCCGGCCGCGGACCGGCCGGGTCGCCGCCGGACTCCTCGCGGCCGTCCTGGTCCCGATGTACAGCCTGCATCTCGTGCTCTTCCTGGTGGAGGGGTCGGCGGAGTCCATGGACGGGGGACCGCAGTGGCCTGTCTTCTCCGCGGTCGGCGGGGACCTCTACCAACTCCCCGCGGTGGTCCTGATGGTGCTCGCGCTCCGTTCCGACCGTTCCGGGCGGCGGGAAACCTTGCACCTGCCGAAGAGGTCCTGATCGCGGGCTCGATCACATCGCGGGATCGGCCCCGCCGACCGGACCGGGTCACCGGCCCGGCCCTCCTCGGGGGTGGGCTACTCGAAGGAGCGGTTGTTGTCCTGGCTGTCCTCGGCGTACCTGCCGAGAGTCACCTCGGGTACAGCGCCGACGACGACGGCGGCGGCCACGCCGCCGCGCAGCGCGCGTTCACGCAGGCGCTGCGCCTGTCCAAGGCCGCCGGGGACCGCTTGTACGGAGCGCACGTGCTGGCCGACCTCGCCACACAAGCGATCTTCCTGAATTCGAGCAGCGGCCGCGACTCCAGGACTGCCGGTCGTAGGCCTGGGTCAGACGGTGGCCGGCACCCCGGCCGCGCGGCCGGGGTGCTGCTGCCTCGTCGTCGGCGGCCGCGGCGCGGTGTGCGGTAAGCGCGGTCTGCTCGGCGGGTGTCAGCACGCTCAGCCGGGCCCGCTCCCCGTAGGGGACGAAGTCCAGGGCGAGACGGCGCGCGACGTAGTCGGTGATCGATGCCGTTGTGGGGATCTCCGGGTCGTTGGTCATGCCGCGCTGGTCGTCCGCCGCCGCCGTCTACGGGCGGGCGGTGAACGCGGCCCGCACCTGGTCGCGGTGGGCCGTCCACCAGTGCAGCAGCGGCCGTCGACGGCGGCGACCAGGTCGCCGGAGACGGTCGACCGCGGCGGGCACACCGGCAGCCCGGCGGCGGCCAGTGCCTGCAGGACGGTCAGGCTCCTGCGGGCCTTCGCCACGGGCACGTCCGCGATCTCCTTGAGCGCGAACACGCCCTCCGGCGTCTCGATGCGCCAGTTGCGGTTCATCATCCCCGCCGGCAGGAACACCGCCCCGCTGGGTGTTCCCACGTCGAACGCCGCCGCGACCCGTGTGATCTCGTCGGCGGGGAGCGCGGCCCGCGCCGACGCCTGTGCGTGTGCAGTCACGTTGCGGAGGCTACGTCACCGCTGCCGGCTTGTCCGGCCGACCGCGAGACCCCGTCTCGCGGCTACCGGTCTTGGCCGAGGCGAGCTGCACGGTCAGCGGGTCGCCTCCGGGCCCGGTGACGGCGAGTCGGCCAAGGCCGTCTCCGAATGGCTCGGACACCACAGCGCGGCGTTCGCCCTGCCGACGTACGCCCACCTGATGCCGGCGTCCGAGCATCGGATGAAGAGCACCATCGACGCCGCGCTGCGGCGGCCCGTGTCTGCGGCTGACGGCCCAGCAGCGGCCCAAGAAGGTGAGCCATAGCCGTTTACGCAGCTGAAACCATGTGTCCGTTCAGAAGGTGAACCTCTGGCTCCGCACGCTGTTGTCGAAGTTCGACAGCAGCAGCTCCGGCTCGCCCACCGACCGCACGTCCGGCAGCCGGGTGAACAGCTCGCGGAACATCGTCCGGATCTCCTGGCGGGCGAGGTTGGCCCCCAGGCAGAAGTGCGGGCCCGGGCCGCCGAAGCCCACATGTCCCTTGGCCTCGCGGGTGATGTCGAACCGGTCGGCGTCGGGGAAGACCGTCTCGTCGCGGTTGGCCGAGCCGTAGAAGAGCACGACCTTGTCGCCCGGCTTCAGGTGCAGGCCGCGCAGGTCGTAGTCCTCGGTGACGGTCCGGCGGAACTGCATGATGGGCGAGACGTAGCGGACCATCTCCTCGATCGCGCCGCCGATGCGGCCGTCGAAGTCCTCGCAGAGCAGCCGCCGCTGCTCGGGGTTGTCGGTGAGCAGCTTGATGCCGTGCGCCATGGTGTTGCGCGCCGTCTCGTTGCCGGCGACGAGCAGCAGCGCGAAGAACGAGCCGAGCTCGCGGTCGGTCAGCCGCTCCCCGTCGACGTTGGCGGTGACCAGCGCCGAGACCAGGTCGTCGCGGGGCTGCTCGGCCCGCTCCCGGCCCAGGCCGATCACCATGCGCTGCAGGGCGAGCAGGGCCAGCATGTTGCCCACGGCCATCCGCACGGTCCGGGCGAGGCTGGGCCGTACGCCGGTGTAGGCGGTGGAGACGTCCACGTGCCGGTGGACCTGCTCGCGCAGGTCGTCCGGGACGCCCATCATGTCGCAGATGACATGGATCGGCAGCCGGGCGGCCACCTGCTCGACGAAGTCGCCGCCCGGGCCCGCCGCCACGGCGTCGTCGACGATCCGGGCGCAGGCCTTCTCGATGTCGCCCTGCAGGTTGGCGAGCATCTTCGGGCTGAACGCGCGTGAGACGATCCGGCGCAGCCGGGCGTGGCGGGGGTCATCCATGTTGACCATCGACTCGCCGAACACGTGCTTGACCCAGCCCGGCGGCTCGGGGCTGCTCGCCGCCGGCTCGCTGGAGAACACCTTGGCGTTGCGGCTGGCCTCCACGACGTCGGCGTGGCGCACCAGCGCGTAGAACCCGCTGCCGGACCGGAGCAGCGGCACCCGCTTCTCGGTGAAGAACACCGGCCGCTCCAGCTCTCTCAGCCTCGCGAACGCCTCGTGCCGCTCCTTCATCGGACGGCGCCAGAACCCCAGATCAGCCAGGTCGATGTCCATCTGCTCATCCTGGCACGCGCTCTACCGAAACCGGCCACATATCGTTCACGTGGCGGAGGGAGGGGAGTCCGAAACGCCGGAGAACATCCCGGTTATGAGAGCAATGCTCCTCGCCTCCGCCGCTCTGGCCACCGCCCTCGCCTCCCCCGCCGCCCCGGCCCTCCCCGCCTCCCCGGTTCCCGCCCCGGGGCCTTCCACCGGAACGGTCTCCGCCCCGGTCGCGGCGGCGGGTTTGCGGGCGTGCTCCGGCGTGCCCTCCGACTTCGACGGCGACGGCCGCGCCGACCTCGCGGTCGCCGCGCCGTACGCGGAGGTGGGCGGCCACGCCCGCGCGGGCTCCGTCACGGTCCTGTACGGCATGCGCACCGAGCGGCGGCTCACCCAGGACGACCCCGGGGTGCCGGGGGAGGCCGAGACCGGCGACGCGTTCGGCTCGGCGCTGGCGGTCGGCGACTTCGACGGCGACCGCTGCGCGGACCTGGCCGTCGGGGTGTCGGAGGAGGACCGGCCGGGGCCGGGCTCCGACGGCAGGGGCGTGGTCCAGCTCTTCCGCGGCTCGCCCGGCGGACTGCGGCCCGGCGCGGTGCTCGACGCCGGGGAACTGGGGCGCGGGCGCGGGCCCGACCGGTTCGGCGCGGCGCTGACCGCCGGGGACCTGGACGGGGACGGCGACGACGAGCTGGTGATCGGGATCCCCGGGCTGGGCGGGGGCGCCGTCGGGGTGCACGGGACCGAGGGCCGCAGGCCGTACGTCGTCACGCAGCGGACCCGCTGGGTGGGGCAGCGGGAGCGGAAGACCGACCAGTTCGGGTCGGTGCTCGCGACCGGCGACTTCGACGGCGACGGCCGGGCCGAGATCGCGGTGGGCGCGCCCGCCGACAGCCTCCGCAAGAGCGGGGAGGGCTCGGTCACCGTGCTCGACGTGCGGCGGCGCAAGGCCCTGCGCCTCACCCAGGACAGTCCGGGCGTCGCCGGCGCCGCCGAGCCCTGGGACGCCTTCGGCGCCGCGCTGGCGACGGGGGACTTCGACGCCGACGGCCGCGCCGACCTGGCCGTCGGAGTGCCGGGTGAGGGCCTGACCGCGAACCAGCGGGCGATGGACTACGGCGACGGGACCGTGATGACCGTCCACGGGTCGGCGCGGGGACTGCGGACCGCGGCCTCCGAGGCCTGGTCCCAGCGGGGGCTCGACGGCGTGCCGCGCTACTTCGACCGGTTCGGCGCGGCGCTGGCCGCCGGGGACCTCAACGGGGACGGCGACGACGAGCTGGCGATCGGGGCACCGGGGGAGAACGCCGTCCAGGTGCTCGCCGGGACCCGGTCCGGCGGCCTGACGAAGCGGAACGACCTGCTGGTCACCGGTCGCGGAGGCGACTTCGGCGCGGCGCTGGCCATCGTGCCCGGGCGGGGCCTGGTCGTGGCGGCGCCGGCCTCGGGCCGGCTCGTCCTGCTGCGCGGAGGCGCGCGGGAGGGGGCGCATCCGGGGGTGCGCCCGGCGACGGCGCGGACTCTCGCCACCGGCGCCGGGAGCGCCCTGTTCGGCTACGCGCTCAGAGGATCCGGGTCCCGGTGAGCTTCTTGAAGCGGATCGCGCGGAACAGCCGGTTCCGGTCGGCGTCGTGGTCCGCGGTGTAGGCGACCCCGAACTTCGGGACGTACCTGCCGCGCTTGGCGGGGCGCAGCCAGGCGCGGACCGTCACCGAGGTGGTGTCGCCGTCGTCGAGCGAGGTGATCCAGCAGTTCAGGGTCCGGCCTCTGGTCTTGCAGCTGATGCTGCGCGGCTTGGCGACCACCTTGATCCGCCGGGTCCCGGACGGGAAGCTCCCGCCGAGCAGGGCGTAGGCCTGGCCCCGGTAACCGCCCTTGTTGGTCACCTTGACCCGGTAGGTCACGTAACCGCCCCGGCGGACGTACTTGTCGTAGCGGACCGAGGCGGTGAACCGCGGCTTGGCGGCCGCCGAGGCGCCGGAGGTCCCGGCGGCCGCGGTGAGCACCGGGGCCACGGCGGTCACGGAGGCCGAGGGAGCGGCCGGGCCCGCGGCCGCGGCGGGGGTCTGGAGGAGGGTGCCGCCCAGCGCGGCGGCCAGGGCCGCGGCGGTGAACCTCGTAACAGGGTGACTCATATGGCCCATTTTCCAGCAAATCGCGCGATTTTCCCCCTACTCGGCCGGTCCAGTCGCCCGACCCGGCCGGCCGCGCCACCCGGTCGTCCTCCGGGCGGGGCCCCTGTGCCTGATCGGGCACCCGCCCGGACCGAGCGCCGCCTGATCGGGCCCCGCATGGTCGGCGGCCCGTCCGGACCGGCTCCCCGCATGGTCGGCGGCCCGTCCGGGTCAGCGGGAGTCGAGCGTCCGCTCCCCCGCCGGGACGGTGAAGCGGGCGCCCGTCCTCGCGGGGGCCCCGCGGCGGCTGATGTACTCCAGCACGCGGAAGTCCGCCCTGAGCTCCTCCTCGGTCAGCCGGCAGAGGAGGTAGCCGCGCCGCTGGTCCAGGTAGGAGATGTGCGGGTTCTCCGCCACGATCTCGGCGACCCGGCTCTCGTCCCGGTAGCCGTCGCCGTCGCTGGAGACCGAGGAGGTGACCAGCTCCACCGCCACCTTCTCCGCGTCCGGGTCGTCGAAGTCGAGCGTGAGGTCGGCGGCGTGGTGCATGTGCGCGTCACCGGTCAGCACGACCGGGTTGGCCGCGCCGGAGTCGCGCAGGCCGGTCAGCAGGCGGGTGCGCTCGGCGGCGTAGCCGTCCCAGGAGTCCAGGTTGACCTCGCTGCCGGGACCGGTCCGGTGGTCGCGCTGGGCCATCAGGATCTGCTGGCCGATCAGGTTCCAGCGGGCGGTCGAGGCGGCGAGCCCGCCGAGCAGCCAGTCGCGCTGGTCGGCGCCGAGCAGGGTGCGCTCCGGGGAGAGCCGGTCGTCGCAGCCGGCCCGGACACCGTCCTCGCACGCCTGGTCGTCGCGGAACTGCCGGGTGTCGAGCAGGTGGAAGCGGGCCAGCGGGCCCCAGTCCACCCGCCGGTGCACCCGCATCGACGCGCCGCCGGGGACGCTGGAGCGGCGCAGCGGCATGTTCTCGTAGTAGGCCGTGAAGGCGGCGGCCCGGCGCCGCGCGAACGCCGGGGCACCGGTGCTGGACACCCCGGCGGCCCAGTTGTTCTCGATCTCGTGGTCGTCGAAGGCGACCAGCCAGGGCGCGGCCGCGTGCGCGGCCTGCAGGTCGCGGTCGCTCTTGTACTGCGCGTGCCGCATCCGGTAGTCGGCCAGGGTTTCGCACTTGCCCGGCGTGTGCTCCCGGACGCCGCCGCCGAGCGCGGTGTACCCCTGCGGCCCGTACTCGTACATGTAGTCGCCCAGGTGGACCACGAGCTCGGGCTCGGACTCGGCGAGCCTGCGGTAGGCCGTGTAGTAGCCGTGCTCGTAGTGCGCGCAGGCGGCGACGGCGAAGGTGAGCCCGGCCCCCCGCGCCGCCGACGCCGACGGGGCGGTACGGGTGCGGCCGACCGGCGACAGGTGGCCGCCGGCGCGGAAGCGGTAGAAGTACTCCCGGCCGGGCTCCAGCCCGTCCAGCTCCACGTGGACGCTGTGCGCCCGCCTCCGGCGCGCGGTCTCGGTGCCCGAGCGCACGATCTCGGCGAACCGCTCGTCGGCGGCCACCTGCCACCGCACGTCCACGTCCCGGCCCGGCATCCCCCCGTGGCCGTCCCCGCTCAGCGGATCGGTCGCCAGCCGGGTCCACAGCACGAACCCGCCGGGCGACGGGTCCCCGGAGGCGACCCCCAGGGTGAACGGGTCCCGGGCCAGGGCCCCGGACCGCGCCGGCGGGGCGGCCGCCGAGGCGGGCCCGGCCCCGGCGAGCAACAGGCCGCCGGCACCCGCGGCGGCGGACAGGAACGCTCTGCGTGACGGCTTCTGCTCCACGCCACCAGTGCAGCCGCCCCGCCTGTCCCCGCCGTGACCTGCACGTCAAGGCGGGGTGAACAGCCGTCGGACGGCCGGGCGCGCCTTCCCCGCCGGGGTGGACGCCCCGGGGCCGGCGGGCGGCCCGCTTCCCTGCCGGAAGGTGAACACTCCCGCCGGGACGGGCGCCGGGCCCCACCGGGAGGGGGACCCGCACCCGCGGCCCCACCGTCAGGACAGGTACGGCCTCAGGTGCTCGCCCAGCGCCCCGCAGCCCAGGTACTTCTCCACGGTGTGGAAGTCGAGCCGGTCGAGGTCGACCAGGACCTCCCGGTCGACCCCGGTGAAGCACGACCGCAGGGCGGGCGGGATCGCGGCGATGTCGTGCCGGTCGGCGATGTTGACCCACCGCCGCACCTGGCGGGGCCGCTCGCCCCGGCCGTTCACCGGGGCCGGCAGCAGGCGCTCGAAGACCACGTCGCGCATGCCCAGCGGGCTGCCGAGGGTGATCAGCAGCTCGACCTCCAGGTCGGGGTGGGCCCAGAGCGTCTCGTAGGCCACCACGCTGCCGAGGGAGTGCGCGATGACCACCTTCGGGCGGTTGCGCCGGATCACCTCGGCCACCGCCGCCCGCGCACCGGCCCTCGCCTCGCCCCCGGCCGCGAGATAGGCCGCCACCTCGGGGGCGAAGAGCGCGGCGAACCGCGCCGCCTGGTCCGGCATGCGCTCCAGCACCCAGCCCGCCACCAGGTGCAGCGCGCCGGTCAGCCCCTCGCCGACCGCGTCGAGCTGACGCGCCCAGGCGACCAGCACCTCCTGCTCCCCCGCCGCCATGCTCCGCACCGTGCGGGGGTCTCCGTCCTGCTTGTGCTCGCCGAGCAGGTGGGCGTAGTAGGCGATCTCGGTGACGTAGCGCTCCCCCGCGTGCGGCGCCCCGGCGGCGAGCCCCCGGTGCAGGTAGCGGTCCCATTTGGCACGCATCGCCGCCTCCGCCCCGGCGACAGAGTTCCCCGCCTCGCGGTAGTACCGGTACTTCCCGATCCCGTGCACGCCCACGATCGCACCCACGCGCCCTCGCCCCTCATCTACCGACATGTACGGCTTGCGTACCGGCCATCACTGTGGCGGAAGGAACCGGGCGCCACAAGACCGGCGCGGGCGGCCATCGGCCGATGGGAAAGGGGCGAACGGGGCATAAACCGGTTGATCGACGGGTGTGCCCCCTCGCTACGCTGGACACGCACCCCCTGCCCGAAGGAGTCGTCCGCCATGCCCGGTCCGCTTCAGATCAGCGGCTCGGTCTCCGTTCCCGAGTCCGAGCTCCACTGGCGTTTCTCGCGTTCCTCGGGCCCCGGCGGCCAGGGGGTCAACACCACCGACAGCCGCGTCGAGCTCAGCTTCGACCTGGCCGCCACCGAGTCCCTCCCCCCGCTGCTCAAGACCCGCGCACTGGAGCGCCTCGCCTCCCGGCTGACCGGCGGCGTCGTCACCATCGCCGCCTCGGAGTTCCGCTCCCAGCTGCGCAACCGCGAGGCGGCCGAGATGCGCCTGGCGCAGCTCCTGCGCGAGGCCGTCGCCCCGCCCCCGAAGAAGCGCCGCCCCACCAAGCCGAGCAGGGGCGCCGTCGAGCGCCGCATCGCCGCCAAGAAGCACCGCTCCGACCTCAAGCGGCTCCGCCGCGACGTCTGAGGCGCCTTTCGACCCCGCCGCGACGTCCGCGGCCCGCGCCGTCCTCCCGCGGGGGTTCGCTCGACCCGGCTCGCTCGACCCGGCTCCTCGACCGGGCCCGTTTGACCGGAGCTTCTGAGCGGGCCTTTCGACCGGGCCTTGTCCCGGTGTTCGACTCCCCGGGGGAGACCCCCGCGGGAGCGGATGCGAGAATCCGGAAGATGCCGCCCGTTCCCAGTGTCCGCGCCGTCCTCCTCGACGACGACCGGCTCGTGCTGTTCCGGCGCACCGTGCCCGGCAAGGAGCTGTACTGGTCCGCCCCCGGCGGCCACGTCGAGCCCGAGGACGCCTCCCTGGAGCACACCCTCCACCGCGAGCTCCTGGAGGAGCTCGGCGCCACCGTCTCGGCCGTCACCCCGCTGACCACCCTGCGCTGCCCGCGCGAGGAAGGTGTCAAGCTCCAGCACGTGTACGGCTGCCGCCTGGTCTCCATGGACCCCGCCCTGCGCTGCGGCCCGGAGTTCGCCGACCCCGCCCGCGGCGTCTACGAGGTGGTGCGGGTCCCCCTCGACCCCGGCGAGATCAGCGCCCTCAACCTCGTCCCCCGGGAGCTGGGCGACTATCTCGCCGGCGCCGTCACCCGGCTGCCCGATCTGATCTCGGGCTGCCCGACCTGATCTCTGGCTGCCCGGGCCCGCCCCGGCCGGTCCGGGCGGCGCGCCGAGCCGCCGGCCGGTCGGCGGAGGCATCCAGGCCGCCGGTCAGTCCGGAGAGGGAGCCGAGGGCGGGACGGGCAGCGTGACGCGTACGGAGGTGCCCTTCCCCGGCTCGCTGTCGATGCGGATGCTGCCCCCGTGCAGCTGGATGATCTTGTCGACGAGGGGCAGGCCCATCCCGGTGCCGCCGGTCAGCTCCTCGGCCTGCTGCGTCCGGTAGAAGTCCTCGAAGACCCGCTCCACCTCGCCGGGCGGGATGCCGATCCCGGTGTCGCGGATCCGGATGCGGCGCGCGGGGTCGGCGGTCACGGTTACCTCGATCGTGCCGCCGTCCGGGGTGTACTTGACCGCGTTCTCCAGCAGGTGGTCCAGCGCGTGCTGGAGCCGCCGGGCGTCGGCCCAGGCCGTCATCGAGGGCGGGGCCTCCAGCCGCAGGGTGTGGCCCCGTCTCTCGGCCTCGGCGGCGGCGTCGCCGACCGCGCGGCGGACGACGGCGACCAGGTCGATCCGTTCGGGGGTGAAGACAGCGGTGCGGGCGTTCAGGCTGGACATCAGCAGCAGCTCGTCGATCAGTCCCAGGATGTGCTCGCTGTTGCGCTCGATCACCTGCAGGAAGCGGTGCTCGGTGGCCTCGTCCAGCCCGCCCTCCCGCACCAGCTGCAGGTAGCCGCGGATCGAGGTCAGCGGGGTGCGCAGCTCGTGGTTGACGGTGCGCAGGAACTGGTCCTTGAGGTCCTGCAGGCCGTGGATGATCTGGTCGGACTTGCGGGCGTAGCGGTACGTCTTCAGCAACACGGTGGCGACGGCCGTCAGGCTGCGCAGGATCCGGTGCTGCTCGTCGGAGAGGCGGCGGGGGCGGTGGTCCATCACGCAGAACACGCCCAGGACGTTCCCCGACCGGCCGATCATCGGCACCCCCGCGTAGAAGCGCACCCCCGGCTCCCCGGTCACCGCGGGATCGTCGCGGAAGCGCGGGTCGTCGCGGGCGTCGGGGACCTCCAGCAGCTCGCGGCCCTGGACGGTGCAGGGGAAGAACGACAGCGCGTGCTCGTCCAGGGCCTCCGTGCCGGCGCCGGCGCGGCCGGTGAGCCGCCGGTCGCCGGTCCCGATCACGCTGACCAGCGCGATCGGGGTCTCGCAGGCCAGTGCGGCCGAGGTGGCGAGGGCGGAGAAATCCGGCTCCATGAGGACCGTGGGAGCCGGAGGGGAGGCGGCCTCCCGCCACTCGCCCGGCCCCTGGTCGTCCGTCACGACGCGGCTGCCGCCCAGCCGCTTGCGGTCCTCCTCCCGGAGGTGCTCCGCCCCCTCGGCGGGGTCCCGTGCCTCCGTCATCACGGCCCCGCCCCGCCCGCGTCCCCCGGACCGGCCGGGACCGTGGCGCCGGGCCGGTGCCCGGCGCGGGCGGCTCCGCCGTACGGGGCGGTCATGCGTCCTCACCGGGACCGGGCACCCGCAGGGCGAGCAGGGCGATGTCGTCGACGCCGCCGGGCGGCGCGCCCTCCAGCAGCTCGTCGCAGAATCCCTCCACCGAGCGGCGGGCCAGCGCCGCGGCGCGGCGGCGCAGCCGGTCCAGGCCGGCGTCCAGTCCGGTCCCCGGCGCGTGGACGAGACCGTCGGTGTACAGCAGCACGGTGCTGCGCGCCGGCAGCGGCTCGATCGCGTCGTGGCGGTCGCCGACGTCGTGCCACTCGGCTCCGACCAGCACGTTCTGCGCAGACTCCAGGTAGCGGGCGCGGCCGTCCTCGGTGACCAGCAGGGGCGGCGGGTGGCCGGCGCTGGTCCAGTGCAGCTGCCAGGGGCCTTCCTCCGGGCCTTCGATCCGGGCCATGACCAGGGTGGCCAGGGTGGGGTCCCCGACGGCGAGCACCGCGTTCTCCAGGCGGTCCACGATGAGGCTGGGAGGCTCCACCCGGTCCCAGGCGATGGACCGCAGCATGTTGCTCATCTGCGCCATCCGCGCGACGGCCTGCACGTCGTGGCCGGCCACGTCGCCGACGACCAGCGCGGTCGCGCCGTCGGCCAGCGTCAGCACGTCGTACCAGTCGCCTCCGGCCGCCGAGCCCTCCGGCGCCGGCCGGTAGCGGGCCGCCAGGCCCAACCGGCCCGCCTGCGGCAGCGGGGGCAGCAGATGGCGCTGCATGGTCTCGGCGACCTCGCGCTGCCGGTCGGACAGGAGGACGCCGTCCACCGCCAGCCCGGCGCGCCGGCCGAGGTCCTCGACCAGCGCCAGCTCGGCGGCGTCGAAGGGACGGGCCGGGTCGGTGCGCGCCACGGTCAGCGCGCCCAGGGTCCGCCGGGCCGTGCGCAGCGGTGCGATGATCACCGACGTGGCGCCGAAGGCGGAGACCAGCTCGCGGTGGGCGGCCGCCAGCGGCTCGTCGTCGCAGGCGGCGAGGTCGTCGGGACCGAGCAGCAGGGCCTCGCCGCCGCGCAGGACGCGGGCCAGCGGCGCGCCGGAGGAGTCGGTGACCGGCGGCAGCGGCCCCTCCCAGGCGGGGTCTCCGGAGTAGCCCTCGGGCGCGACGACCACGACCCGGCGGAGCTCCTCGGAGCCGGTGCGCAGGTCCACCGCCGCCCATTCGGCCAGCCGCGGCACGATCAGGCGGCCCAGCCGGCGCAGCGCCTCGTCCGCCTCCGGCGTCCGGGCCAGCATCGCGCCGGCCTCGGTGGCCGCCGCCAGCCGGTCGGCGAGCCGTTCCAGCGCCGCCAGCCGGTCGGCCCGGCGCCTGGCGGCCTCCAGGTGCTCGGTGGCGTCGGTGAAGAGCACGGCCGCGGCGCGGATCCGGCCGTCCCGCAGGACCGGCGAGACCGACCAGGACACCGGCAGCAGGTGCCCGTCGCCGCACAGGAAGCGGGCGCACCCGCCCCGGACGGCGAGACCGTGCTCCAGCACCGGCCACAGGCTGCACGCCGAGCGGGGGATCACCGAGCCGTCGGCGGCCCGGTGCAGCAGATCGTGGGCGTCCGCCCCCAGCAGCGTCTCCGCCGGGCGGCCCAGCAGCTCGGCGGCCCGCGGGTTGACCGCGCTGATGCGCCCGTCGCGGTCGGTGAGGTAGAGGCCCTCGCCCAGCCCGGCGAAGACCGCCTGCAGCAGCGCCCCGCCGGGCAGCACTCCAGCGGGCGGTCCGGCGCCGTCCCCGGTCCCGCTCCCCGTCCCGGTCCGCTCGATCGTCACCTCACTGGTCTTCCCAGCCAGGCCGCCCGGAATCCCTCCTGGTCACGCCCGTCCGGCCCGCTCCGCCGGCCCGTCCGGCCCCGGCGCGGCCCCGCCCTCCCGCCGCCCCGCGGTCAGCCGCGGGAGCTCACTCGACCGCGTCGATGAGGTCGGCGACCGACTCCACCACCTGGGACGGGCGGAACGGGTAGCGGTCGATCTGCTCCCGGGCCATCACCCCGGTGAGCACCAGGATGGTGTGGAGCCCGGCCTCCATGCCGGAGACGATGTCGGTGTCCATCCGGTCGCCGATCATCGCGGTGGTCTCGCTGTGCCCGTCGATGGCCCGCAGCGCGCTGCGCATCATCATCGGGTTCGGCTTGCCCACGAAGTACGGCTCGACGCCGGTCGCCTTGGTGATCATCGCCGCGACCGCGCCGCAGGCGGGCAGGGAGCCCTCGATGGAGGGGCCGACCGGGTCGGGGTTGGTGGCGATGAAGCGGGCCCCGCCCTCGATCAGCCGGATCGCCCGCGTTATCTGGGTGAAGCTGTAGGTGCGGGTCTCGCCCAGGACCACGTAGTCCGGGTCGAGGTCGGTCAGGACGTAGCCGATCTCGTGCAGGGCGGTGGTGAGCCCGGCCTCGCCGACCACGTAGGCGGAGCCGCCGGGCCGCTGGTCGGCGAGGAACCGGGCGGTGGCCAGCGCCGAGGTCCAGATGGACTCGGCCGGGATCTCCAGGCCCGCGGCGCGCAGCCGTACGGCCAGGTCGCGCGGGGTGTAGATGGAGTTGTTGGTGAGCACCATGAACCGGCGGCCCGTCTCGCGCAGGCGGCGGATGAACTCGTCGGCCCCCGGCACCGGGTGACCCTCGTGGACGAGCACCCCGTCCATGTCCGACAGCCAGCACTCGATCGGCTTCCGCACGTCCAGCATGATCTGATGTCACCCGCTTTTCGGTCCTATATTCGGTCCTGTCTGGAGACAACCAGGATGACAGGTCCATAGTGACCGGCGCACCGCGCCGTCAGGGGGCGAGGGCCTCCAGCGCGGCCTCGGCCCGGCGCATCGACTCCTCCGGGTCGGCGTCGGGCGAGCCGATCTCCGGGTCGAAGTTCAGGTCGTGGAAGACGTCGGTGACACCCCGGGCCGCCAGGTCCGCCACGTCCTCGCGGATCTCCTCGAACGACCCGCTCAGCGGCGCGCGGTCCGCGGCCCCGGCGGGCCGGATCCGGGTGACGCCCCGGGTGACGAAGCGCAGCGCCCCCGGGTCGCGTCCGGCGGCACGGGCCGCCTCCCCGACGACGGCGATCTTCTCGTCGATGCGGGACAGGTCCTCCCGGCTGGAGCTGATCCAGCCGTCCGCGAGCCGTCCCGCGCGCCGCAGCGCCACCTCCGCGCTCCCGCCGAGCAGGATCGGCGGCGGCGTGTCGGGCCGGGGGGCCTGGTGCACCGGCGGCAGCCGGTAGAACCGGCCGTCGTGCGCCACGGTCTCCTCCGACCAGAGCCTGCGCAGCAGGCCGACGAACTCCTCCCCGCGTGCGCCCCTGCGCTCGAACGGCGTCCCGGACGCGGCGAACTCCTCCGGCAGCCAGCCCAGCCCCAGCCCGGCGTCCAGCCGGCCGCCGGAGACCGCCTGCAGGCTCGCGAGCTGCTTGGCCAGCAGCGCGGGCGAGAAGAACGGCATGTTCAGCACCGCCACGCCCAGCCGGACGCGGCTGGTCGCACCCGCCAGGTAGGCCAGCGTGACCACCGGGTCGTGCACGCTGCGGTAGACCGGGCCCATCGGGTGGCCCTGCGGGTAGAGCAGCCGCTGGAAGGTCCACAGCTCGTGGTAGCCGAGCTCCTCGGCCCGCCGGGCGATGCGGACCATGTTGGCGGGCGTCGCCCACGACCCGGACACCGGCACCGCGAATCCGATCCTCATGCCGAGCACCTTACGCGCCCCGCCTGCGGCTCACGCGCCCGCCGCGGCAGGACGGGGCGGGGTGGGCGGAGCCCGGCCCGCCTCCCGGGGCGGAGCAGTCCGCCGGATGGGCGATGTCCCCGGGCGGGCGGAACCTCCCAGATAGGCGGAACCTCCCGGAAGGGGAGACTTGCGAGTGAGCGGAACCTCCCGGATCGGCGAGACTTGCGGGGTGGACGAGACTCTGCGGGCGAGCGGCGAACTGATCGACGAACTGAGCCGGATCGGCCTCCGGTACGGCGACGCGCCCCCCGTGGTGCTGCCCACCCGCCCGGACGTGGTGATCGTGCGGGCCGGGTCCGTGGTGGTCAAGGCGCACGCCCCCGGAGCCGGACGGGAGCCGCTGGAGGCGCGGATGCGGGCCGTCGCCGGTCCCGAACTGCGCGGGATCCTCCTGGAGCCGGTGACGGGCGAGGTCATGGCCGCCGGGGACCGGCTGGTCACCGTCTGGCCGGCCGGTACACCGGTGGATCCCGAGGACCCGGACGCGGCCCCCTGGGAGGCGGGGGCGCGGCTGCTGGCCGGGTTGCACGCCGTACCGGCCGGGGCGCTGCCGCCGCTGCCGCCCGCGGGCGGGCCCGCGCGGGTCGGGAGGACCGTCGCCCGCCTGGCCTCCGGTCCCGCCGCCTCCGCGGCCGAGCGCGTCGTGCGCCGCGCCTTCGACTGCCTGCCCGGGCTGCCCGCGCTGCCCGGACCGGACGGACGGCCGGCCGGTCCCGGTCTCCCGCACGCCGCCGGGGAGCGCCCGGCCGGGCCGTGCTCACTGGCGCACGGCGACTGGCACCTGGGGCAGATGGTCCGCGTCCGGGGCGAGTGGATCCTGATCGACGCCGACGACCTGGGAGTCGGAGATCCGGCCTGGGACCTGGCCCGGCCCGCGGCCTGGTTCGCGGCCGGCCTGCTGGAGCCGGAGGTCTGGCACCGCTTCCTGGCGGCCTACCGCGCCGCGGGCGGGTGCGCCGTGGGAGCCGGCGGCGACCCGTGGGAGCGGCTGGACCTCCCGGCCCAGGCGCTCACCGTGCAGCTCGCGGCGGCGGCGGTGGCGGCGGCCGGGCGGGCGGGGCGGGAGTTGGACGAGGTGGAGCAGGTGCTGATCGACTCCTGCCAGAGGATTGTCCGGTTCCGGAGCGCCTGCCATAGTGCTGACACGCAGTAGGTTGTTGTTACGACGACCCGATGCCAAGGCAAGGAGATCGACCACATGCAGTGTCCGAAGTGTCGCGGCAACATGCGCACGTACGAGCGCAATGGTGTCCACATCGACCAGTGCGACGGTTGTCGCGGGATCTTCCTGGACTACGGCGAGCTCGAGACGCTGACCCGCATGGAGAGTCAGTGGTCCCAGCAGCACGCCGCCCCCGCCCCGCCGCCCCCGCCGCCGGCCCACGGCGCCCCGGGCTGGGGAGCCCCGGCCCCGCACTACGGCGGCCACTACGGCCACCACCGCCAGCGCAGCTGGGTGGGCATGCTCTTCTCCACCTGATCGGGTCCTGATCGGGTCCCGATCGGCTCAGGGGGGATGACACGAGACCGCGGCCTCGGAGAGGTCGCGGTCTTCGCGTACCGGCGTCTTCGCGTACGGGCCTCTTCGCGCACGGGCGTCTTCGCGTACGGATGGATCACGCGCCCAGGGGCACCCGAGCGGGGTCACGCGCCGCTCCGGCCGGGCCCGGCCGGAGCGGTCGCCGGAGAACCGCGGCGGTCAGTTCGGGAACTTGTCCGGGTCCACCGGCTTGGAGCGGACGGTGCCGCCCTTGACGGCGTGCAGGGTGAGCGTCCAGTTGTTCCAGCGGATGTACCCGCCGGAGCTGGTGGTCCTGAACTTCACGCTCTTGCCGAACTCGGTGAACCCGCACGAGCGGGTGAACGCCTTGGCGCCGGAGTCCCAGTCGGTGCCGGTGGTGTAGAAGACGCGGTAGCTGCCGTCGCGCACGCCCGGGACCGTGGCCTTGGACTTCTTGCGCACGTAGAGGCTGAACGCCTTCTTCTTGCCGCGCATCACCACGACGACGGCGTCGCGCGAGCCGCCGTTGTGCACCTTCATCGAGCCCCGCCCGGTACGGCTCTCGGACTGGATGATCTTCCCGTTGGACAGGCGGCGGGTCTTCTGTTTGGCGGCCTTCACCGAGACGACGTCGGCCGGGTAACCGGTCAGCGCCGCGGCGGCCTCCTTCATGTCGGCCAGGTCGCCGGCGCGGTCCAGCTTCGTCAGCACCGCGGGGCCGGTGCACGTCTCCTGCGCCAGCACGTCCGGGCGCGCCCCGTCGAGGGCCGTGCCGAACGTGCGCAGCGCGTCGAGGTAGGTGGCGTGCTGGACGGCCAGCTCGGGCGGGGCCGCCAGCGTCTCCAGCCGGGAGGCCGCCTCGCTCACCGCCGTGGCGGCCTGGCCGATCCGCTTGTCGAGGTTCTTCAGCCCGCCGGTGTCGGCCACCTTCCTGAGGGCGTCCCGGACCGGGCCCCGCGCCTGCTGCAGCTCGGCCCGGTAGGCCTCCGCGGTCAGGGTGGACGGGGAGGGCGTGGCGCTCGCGGCGGTGCCGCCGGACGAGGTGCCGGCCGGGGCGCCGAGCGATCCGACCACTCCGCTCGCGGTGGCCTGTCCTGCGACGGGCCGGACGCCGGTGGTGGAGGTGCAGGCGGCCAGGGCCAGGGCGGTGGCCGCGGTGGCGGTCGCGGCGAGCGCGGCGCGGGAGCGCGTGCGGGGGGCAGCCAGGGGACTCATCTGCCCCACTATCGCCCGGTTGATCAGCCCACGTCAAACCTCCTCACGGACAGGGGAGGCCGGCTGCTCCGACAGCGCGCCCGCCCGGTCCAGGGTCAGTCGGCGGGTGATCCCGACGGACTCCAGGAACGGCTCGTCATGGCTGGCCACGACCAGCGCCCCCCGGTAGGCGCCCAGCGCCTGCGCGAGCTGCCGGACGCTCGCCAGGTCGAGGTTGTTGGTCGGCTCGTCCAGCAGCAGGAGCCGCGGCGGCGGTTCGGCGGAGAGCAGCGCCGCGAGCACGGCGCGGAACCGCTCACCCCCCGAGAGCGTCGCGGCGGGCCGGTCGGCCCGGTCGCCCCGGAGCAGGAAGCGGGCCAGCCTGGCCCGGACCTCGTTGGCGGTGGCCGACGGCGCGAACCTGCGGACGTTGTCCACCACGCTGAGCCCGTCGTCCAGCAGGTCGAGCCGCTGCGGCAGGTACCGCACGCCGGGCACGCCCACCGCGACGGCTCCCTCCACCGGTTCCAGCTCTCCGACGACCGTGCGCAGGAGCGTGGTCTTGCCCGACCCGTTGGGGCCGGTCAGCGCGACGCGCTCCGGCCCCCGGACGACGAGCTCCTCCACCAGCGTCCCGCTCGCGGTCCGCAGGCCGGTCACGGTCAGCACGGTCTTGCCCGCGGGCACCGCCGTCTCCGGCAGCCCGATCCGGATCTCGGGGTCGTCGCGGACCGCGGACTCGGCCTCGCCGAGCCGGTCGCGGGCCTCGGCGAGCTTGCCTGCGTGCATCGTGCGGTGCTTGCCCGCCGCGACCTGCGCCTGGCGCTTCCGCTCCTGCATGATGATCTTCGGTTCGCGTTTGCGCTCGTACATCGTGTTGCCGTAGCGCACCCGGCGGGCCAGCTTCACCTGCGCCTCCTCCCACTCGCGCTTCTGCCGCCGCACGTCGGCCCCGGCCGTGCGGACCATCCGCTCGGCGGTCTCCCGCTCGGCGGCGAGCATCTCCTCGTAGGCCGCCAGGTTCCCGCCGTACATCCGGACCGCGCCGCCGGACAGGTCGGCCACGGTGTCCACCAGCTCCAGCAGGGCCCGGTCGTGGCTGACCACCACCAGCACGCCGGTCCACGCCTCCACCGCGGCGTACAGGCGGTGCCGGGCGTCCAGGTCGAGGTTGTTGGTCGGTTCGTCCAGCAGCAGCACCTCGGGACGGCGCAGCAGCAGCGCGGCCAGGCCCGCCATGACGGTCTCGCCGCCGGACAGGGTCGCGACCGTCCGGTCGAGGCCGACGTGGCCGAGGCCGAGCCGGCCGAGTTCGGCGCGGGCGCGCTCCTCGACGTCCCAGTCGTCGCCGATCACCGCGAAGTACTCCGCCAGTTCGTGCTCGGCGACCTCGCCGCGCTCGACGGCCAGCAGCGCGTTCCGCCGGTCCGTGATGCCGAGCAGGTCGGAGACGGTACGGCCGGCCGCCAGGGTGAGGTTCTGCGGCAGGTGGCCGGTCTCCCCGTTGACGGCGACCGACCCGGAGAGCGGGGCGAGCTCACCCGCGACGAGCTTGAGCAGGGTGGACTTGCCCGACCCGTTGACGCCGATCAGGCCGGTACGGCCGGCCGGGAAGGCGGCGTCGAGACCGTCCAGCACGACGGTGCCGTCCGGCCAGGCGAACGAGAGGCGGTCGCAGACGATGGAGGAAGGGATGGAGGATGACATGGGCGGCTCCCGGGAATGTGTCGTGGCTTCGGGGACACGGGAGACACCGCGGGCACGCACGCCTCGGCAGGGAAGAGCCCACAAAAAAGCGCCGTCGGAGACGGGGAGGCTCCACTGAGGTCAGGTGCGCGCCGGGCCGCAGAGCGGCTCTCACAGCGCGGTGTCCGAACCTCAGAACTCCACCGGACTCCCCAGATGACGGCGACAGGACGTCATCGACGGTACGTCGCGGACCCGGAGGCGTCAACCCTTTTCCCGCCCGGACGGCGGCCCGAGGCCGTACGGGCACCGGAACCCGGGCCGCCCGGACGGCGGGACCGGAGGTCGACGGCCACCGGGCCGCCCGGACGCTCGGGGTCCGAGGCCGTACGGACATCGGAGCGACGCCGCCCGGACGCGTCGCGCCGCTCAGCCGAGGGGACGGAACACCAGGAGCGAGCGGGGTCGCTTGGCGAACTCCACCTCGCCGGAGACGGTGAACACCTCGCCGTCGCACGCGAGCCGCACCCGGCCCGAGGGGGAGGACACTCGGAGCGTGTCGGCCTGCCACTGCTGGTAGTGGCGTGACAGCCGGAACCTGCCGGTCAGGACGCTGAGGAAGGCCCGCGCCCGCGGCAGCCGACCGGCCGCGGTCAGGATCCGCACGTCCAGCAGGCCGTCCTCCAGCCGCTCGCGCCGGGTGGGCGCCGCCCCGCGCACCTGGTGGCGGCAGTTGCCCACGAAGACCAGCCAGACCCGGCGCGGCACGCCGTCCACGACGAGGTCGGCGGGGCGCGCGCCACCCGGCCCGAGCACCTCGGCCATCGCCCACAGCAGCGCGGGCCACTTGCCGATCCGGCCCTGCCGCCGCTGCCTGCGGGCCAGCACCTCCGGGTAGATGCCCATGCTCGCCGAGCCGACGAAGGGCCGTCCGGCGGCCTCCCCGACGTCGACGGTCACCAGGTCACCGGAGCGGTAGGCGTCGACGGCGTCGTCCACGGTCAGCAGCCCGAGCGCGCGGGCGAAGTCACCGGGCGCGCCCGAGGGCACGACCAGCAGCGGGACGGCGGTCCGCAGCGCCTGCCCGGCGACCCGGCTCACCACGCCGTCGCCCCCGGCCACCGCGAGCACCTTGGCGCGGGAGGCGGCCTCGCCCACCACCTGTGCGAGGTCGTCCCCGGGGCCGGGCTCGTAGATCTCGGCTCTCGGGAGCGCGGCGCGCAGCGCGTCCGCCGTCCTCGTCCCGGCCTCCGCCCCGGCGAACGCGGCCTCCCCACCCTCCTCCCCCGCGCCGCGCCCGGCCCCCTCGTCCACCACGGCGACCAGTCCCTCCCCTTCCGGGTCGAGCCGGACGGGAGGCGCGGTGACGGCGGCGCGGGCCCGTCCCGCCTCGGCCGCCTCCGGCCACAGCCGCAGGGTGAGCACTCCCGCCGCCACCCCGACGGCCGCCCCGGCCAGCACGTCCCCCGGATAGTGCACGCCGGTGTAGACCCGGGAGAAGCAGACCCCGGCGGCCAGCAGCCCGACCGGGACCGCGACGGCCCGGGGCGCCTCCATGGCCACGGCGGCGGCGAACGCGGCGGCCGAGGCCGAGTGGCCGGAGGGGAACGACGCGGACAGCGGCATCCTGACCAGCCGCGCGAGCGGGAGCCCGTCCGGGGACGGCCGGTTCCGGCGGAAGGCCTGCTTGCCCACCAGGTTGACCAGCGGGCTGGCCAGGCTGACCGCGAGCAGGCCCCGGGTCGCCGCCCGGCGCAGCGGGCGCCTGCCGCTGACCGCCAGTGTCCCGGCGATGCCGGCCCAGAGCAGGGAGTTGTCCGCCGCGCGTGACAGGGCCGGAACCACGCGTTCGAGGCCGGGGAGCCGCGCGCCCGCCACGGCGGCGAACAACCGCCGGTCCATCCTGCCGAGCCGCTCCCGCAACCGCATCGTCCCCACCCTCTCGAATGACGGGCAAATGAACAGGCACTTAATTCTGCCGACCATCCCCATATCCCACGCGCACCTCTTTTATTCGCCCCAGATAATTCCCATCAAAAGTGTTTTCCATGAAATGGGGTGCGATGAAGCGGTCGCTCGGCATCGCCCTGGCACTGCTGCTCGCCGCCGTGGTCGCGGTCGCCGTCCATCTCGGCAACGGCGGCGGCGAGCCCGTCGTCGTCCGGGGGGTCATCGGCTCGGAGAAGGAGCCGTTCTTCAACGACCCCCGGGTGCGCGCGGCGTTCGAGAAGCACGGGCTGCGGGTGGAGGTGGAGACCGCCGGGTCACGGCAGATCGCCACGGAGTCCGACCTGGACGGCTACGCGTTCGCCTTTCCCTCCAGCCTCCCCGCGGCGGAGAAGATCAGGAAGGACCGGAAGGTCACCCGGGTCTTCTCCCCCTTCCACTCGCCCATGGCCGTGGCCACCTTCGAGCCGGTCGTCCGCGTCCTGGCCCGCGCCGGGCTGGTCCGCGACTCCGGCCGGGGCCACCAGGTCCTCGACCTCGCCGCCTACCTCGACCTGGTCGCCGAGGGCACCCGCTGGGACCGGCTGCCCGGCAACACCGCCTATCCGGCGCGCAAGCGGGTGCTGCTGACCACCACCGACGTGCGGACCTCCAACTCCGCCGCCATGTACCTGGCGATGACCAGCTACGTCGCCAACGGCGACGACGTGGTCAACTCCGCCGCGCAGGTGCCCGGACTGGCGGAGAAGCTGGCGCCGGTCTTCCTCGACCAGGGTTACTCGCAGGCCTCCAGCGAGGCGCCGTTCCAGGACTACCTGGTCATGGGGTCGGGCAAGACCCCGATGGTCGTGATCTACGAGGCGCAGTACCTTTCCCGGCTGTTCTCCGGCGACGGGTCGATCACCTCCGACATGCGGCTGCTGTACCCGGCGCCGACCGTGCTCAGCAAGCACACGCTGGTGCCGCTCGGCGAGCAGGGGGAGCGGGTCGGCCGGCTGCTGACCGAGGACCCCGAGCTGCGCGCCCTCGCCGCGCGGCACGGCTTCCGCACCGCCGACCCCAAGGCGTTCACCGACCTGGTCGCCGAACACCGGGCGCCGGTCGCGCGCAACCTCGTGGACGTGGTCGAGCCGCCCGCCTACGAGCACCTGGACCAGCTCATCACCGGCATCGAACGGCGCTACGCCGGCGGCGCCGCACCGCGGACCGAGGGAGGGTCCTGACCGTGACAGAGAGTACGGGGAGCACCGAGAACGCCGGGACCGCCGGAAACGCCGCGGGCACGGCCGGAAGCGGCCTGACGCTCACCCCACCCGGAACCGGGGTGGACGGCCTGACGCTCACCCCGCCCGCCCCGGTGACGGCCGTCCCGGCGCAGCAGGCCGCGGACATGCTGCCGCTGCCCGAGGAGCGCCGGGCCGAGCTGACCGCCAAGGCCCGTGACTTCGCGGCGGAACTGGCCTCGATGGACCCCCGTACGCCGGACTTCACCCGCCGGGTGGACGACATCGCCTCGATGGGCGACGGCGAGATTCGCTCCGCCTCGCAGGTGGCCGGCCGCATGCTCGGCCGGCCGGTGGCGGCCCTGTCCGCGGGCGGGGGCGAGGGCGCCGACGCCCAGGCCCGGGTGGCGGGACGGCTGGTGGAGCTGCGCCGTACCGTGGTGGACCTCGACCCGAAGCAGGCGGCGGGCGGGCCGCGCAGACTGCTGGGGCTGATCCCGTTCGGCGACCGGCTCCGCGACTACTTCGCCGGGTACGCCTCCGCCCAGAGGCACATCGATGACATCGTCCGGGCGCTGAAGTCCGGACAGGACGAGCTGCTCAAGGACAACGCCGCGATCGAGGGCGAGAAGGCGAACCTGTGGGAGGCGATGACCCGGCTGCAGGAGTACGCGGTGCTGGCCGCCGCGCTCGACGCCGCGATCGAGGAGCGCCTGCTCCACCTGGAGGCGGCCGACCCGGAGCGGGCGACCGCGCTCCGCTCGGACGCGCTGTTCGCCGTACGGCAGAAGCACCAGGACATCCTCACCCAGCTGGCCGTCTCCGTGCAGGGCTACCTGGCTCTGGACCTGGTCCGCAAGAACAACCGGGAGCTGATCAAGGGTGTGGACCGGGCGACCACCACGACGGTCGCCGCGCTGCGCACCGCGGTGATCGTGGCCCAGGCGCTGGCGAACCAGAAGCTGGTGCTGGACCAGATCACCGCGCTCAACACCATGACCGGCGACCTGATCCTGGCCACCGGCGAGATGCTCCGCACCCAGGCCGGCGCGATCCAGAACCGGGCCGCCGCCACCACCGTGGACATGGACACGCTGCGCCGGGCGTTCGACGACGTCTACGCCACCATGGACATGATCGACTCCTTCCGCGCGCAGGCCGTGCGGAACATGGCCGTCACCGTGGAGAGCCTGACCGTCGAGCTGGAGCACGCCAGGACCTACGTCGAGCGGGCGGCCTCGCGGGCCGTCGAGCAGCCGGAGCCGGGCCGGTGAGCGCGACGCCCGGCGGCGCCCGCCGCAGCGCGCGCGGGGCAGGCAGGACAGGCAGGACACGGAGGCCACGGGGAACGGCGGGGCTGCTGCGCCGGCCGGTCGCCGCCGCGGTGGCGGCGGTGCTGGTGCTCGGCCTGGCGGCGTGCGGCGCCGGCGGCGAGCCGCAGGACGGACCGGACGTGCTGCGGGTGCTGGCCGGCAGCGAGGTGGCGGATCTGGAGCCGCTGCTGGAGCGGTCCGGCGTGAAGGTGAAGCTCACCTACACCGGCACCCTGGACGGGGCCGAGCAGGTGGCGTCCGGCGGCGCCGACGGCCGGTACGACGCCGTCTGGTTCTCCTCCAACCGCTACCTGTCGCTGATCGACGGCGCGCGGGCCCGGCTGTCCACCGAGACGCGGACCATGATCTCCCCGGTGCTGCTCGGCCTGCGCACCGCCAAGGCCGCCGAGCTCGGCTGGGCGGACGGCAGAGCCACCTGGGAGGAGATCGCCACCGCCGCCCGCGACGGGCGCTTCACCTTCGGCATGACCAACCCGGCCTCGTCCAACTCCGGCTTCTCCGCGCTGGTCGGCGTGGCCGCCGGACTGTCGGGCGCGGCCGGGGCGCTGACCGCCGAGCAGGTCACCGCGGTGACGCCGCGACTCAAGGAGTTCTTCGCCGCCCAGAAGCTCACCTCGGGCTCCTCCGGCTGGCTGGCCGAGGCCTACGCGCGAGGCGGCGGGGTGGACGGCCTCGTCAACTACGAATCGGTGCTGCTGGGCATGGAGGGCCTGACCCTCGTCCGCCCGTCCGACGGCGTGGTGACCGCGGACTACCCGCTGACCCTGCTGGCCTCCGCCCCGGCGGAGAAGAAGGAGCTGTACGGCAGGCTGGCCGCCTGGCTGCGCGCGCCGGACACGCAGCGCGAGATCATGACCGGCACCCACCGGCGGCCCGCCGTACCCGGGGTGCGGCCCGGTCCGGAGTTCGGCGCGGAGCCGTTGCTGGAGCTGCCGTTCCCCAACCGCCGGGCCACCGCCGACGGGCTGATCACCGCCTACCTCGACGAGATGCGGACCCCGGCGCACGCGTTGTTCGTGCTGGACACCTCCGGTTCGATGCAGGGCGAGCGGATCGACGCGCTGCGCCGGGCCCTGGTCACGCTGACCGGCGCCGACCGCTCGGCCTCGGGGGCGTTCTCCCGGTTCCGCGCCCGCGAGACCGTGACCATGATCCCGTTCAGCGGGGGCGTGGGCGAGACGCGCACCTTCCACCTGCCCGAGAACGCGCCGCAGCAGGTGCTCGCGGACATCGGGCGGTACGCCGAGGGACTCCGGGCGAGCGGCGGCACCGCGATCTACGACGGGTTGCGGGCCGCCTACGCGGAGAGCGTCAGGGCCGATCCCGGCCACTACACCTCGATCGTGCTGATGACCGACGGGAAGAACACCGACGGCGCCTCCTTCGAGGACTTCGAGTCGCTGTACCGGATGGTCCCGCAGGGACGGCGGGCGCGGACCTTCGTGGTGCTGTTCGGCGAGAGCGACGCAGGGGAGATGGAACGCGTCGCGACGCTGACCGGGGGCGCCGTCTTCGACGCCCGCGACGGCTCCCTGGCCGAGGCCTTCAAGGAGATCCGTGGCTACCAGTGACCGGCGCCGCCGCGGGAGGGGCCGGGCCGGTTCCGGCGACGGGGTGCTGCGCTATCTCGGCTCCACCCGGAACATCGCCGGCTGCGCGCTCGCCCTGGCCGGCCTGGCGGCGCACTTCCTCGGGCTGGCGGGCACGCTCTGGCCGCTGGTGGTGGGCGGCCTGTACGGCGTGGGCGCGCTGCTGGCCCCGCCCGAGCGGCCCCGGCCGGCCGTCTCCCCCGCCGAGGCCGAGACCGGCGCGCTCCGCGCCGACCTGGACGCGCTGCGCGGGCGGGTGACCGGTCCCGGACGGTTCCCCGCCGACGTGACGGCCCGCGTGGAGGACCTGGCCGGACTGCTGGCGGGCATGCTGGAGCGGGCGGAGGCGCTGGCCGCCTCCCCCGACCACCTGCACGTCGTCTCCCGGACGATCCGCGACTACCTGCCGGCGAGCCTGGACGCCTACGCCGCCCTGCCCCGCGCCTACGCGCTGGAACGCCGGGACGGCCGGGAGCGCAGCGCCCACGAGGAGCTCCTGGCCCAGCTCGGCCTGCTGGACGACGCACTCCGCGAGATCGCTCGCGCCGTGCACCGGGGTGACGAGCAGGCCCTGCGCGACCAGGGCCGCTTCCTGCGCGACCGGTTCGGCCGCTCCGAACTGGACCTGTAGTGGTGCCCGCGGTGTTTGCCCCGCGGCTGCGGGGATAGGGGCTGTCCTCGTCGGAGAACGCACCTACGGAGGGACGATCATGGGCACCGAGGACAAGATCTCCAACAAGGCCGAGGAGCTCAAGGGCCGGGCCAAGGAGAACGTGGGATACGCCACCGGCGACGAGGACCTGCGCGCCGAGGGCCGGGCCGACCAGGCCGAGGGGAACATCAAGCAGGCGGGCGAGAAGGTGAAGGACGCCGGCAAGAAGATCAAGGACGCCTTCAAGGGCTGACGTGCCGGACACGGAAGCGGCGGAGGACGGGATCGAGCGTCCTCCGCCGTTTCCGTGTCGGCTTCCGCGCCGGTTTCCATGTCGCCGGTTTCGTCGGCTTCCGTGCCGGTTTCCGTGTCCGGCCGCCGGCCGCCCGCCCGCACCGCGCTCACCTCCGCCCGGCGGGACTCCGGCCGGTGCTCCCGCGGCCCGCGCGGCGGCGGGACCACAGCAGGATCCACGCGGCCTCCGCCGCCGCGTCGAGCAGGTAGGTGGCCCGGATGCGCCCCTTGGGCACGTAGACCAGGTCGATCGCCAGGAGGGTCGCCGCCGTGGCGATCCCCACCCGCCGGGCGTGCTCACGGCCTTCCGGAGTGGCCGCGCCCCGCAACTGGGACCAGCCCACCCCGACCAGCAGCCCGGCCACCGTGCGGACCAGCCAGTCGTCCTCCTTCGGGCCGAAGACCTTCTCGAAACTCGGCAGGTGCACCAGCGGCCACACCCCCGACGCAACGTTGAACGCCCCGTGGCAGCGCGCCGCCCACGGTGTGCCCGTCCCCTGCTCCGGGTCTCGCCCCGCACCTGCTTCCACGTCTTCTCCCATGCGTCGCCGGTGCCCCGCCCATCGCGGGGCAAACGCCCCGGAGCAGGGGTGCGGCAGCGGCCTGGTTTCGGCCCGCGGACACGGGTAGGCCACCGGTACACGAAGGGAGAACGACATGGCAGAGCACCGGACGGTGCCCGAACTGATGGAAGAGAACGACGTCGTCGACCTGCTGATCCGGCAGCACGCGCTGATCAGGGACATGTTCGACGAGGTCGAGAAGGCGTCCGGCACCGAACGGGGCGAGGCGTTCCAGCGGCTGGTCCGGATGCTGGCCGTGCACGAGACGGCCGAGGAGGAGATCGTGCACCCCTACGCCCGCCGCAAGCTGGAGGGCGGGGACGCGGTGGTGGACGACCGCCTGGCAGAGGAGCACGAGGCCAAGAAGCTCCTGATGGAGATGGACAAGGCGGGTCCCGAGGACTCCCGGTTCATGACGAACCTGGCCGTGCTGCGGGCCTCCGTGCTCGCCCACGCCAGGAGCGAGGAGCGCTACGAGTTCACCCAGCTGCGCGCCCGCACCAGCGAGACCGAGCGCCGGGCGATGGCCGCCGGCCTGAAGGCCGCCGAGGCGATGGCCCCCACCCACCCCCACCCCGGCGTCGAGTCGGCGACCAAGAACCTGCTGATCGGCACCCCGGTGGCGATGATGGACCGGGTCCGCGACGCCATCCGCAACGCGATGGGCAAGGACGGCTGAGCCCGCCCCGCACGCCGTACGGCCCGCACCCCTGGGAAGAGGGGTGCGGGCCGTACGGTGTGCGGGCGCCGGGCGGGCGCCCGCGACCGGCGCCTACCTGATGCCGCGGAGGCTGGCGACCGGGTGCTCGCCCTCCGTCTGGTGGCGGTACTCCCGGCCGGACTTGGCGCGGTTCTCGTCGATGACGAGCTCGCTCGGCGGCTTCTCCCCGCCGTGGATGGACGCCTGGAGCTTCTCGAACCGCTCGTGCATCTCCTGCACGTAGCCGGTGCCGATCGTGGTGTAGTCGATCTGCGTGGCCAGCAGCTCTCGCACGTACTCCTTGTTCGGCTCGAAGGTCACCGGGGCCGGCAGGTACGGGGCCACGACCGCCTCGGGGTCGCGGCCGTCGTGCCGCTTGAACAGCTCGGCGGCGATGCGCAGGTGCTCCAGCTCCATGTTGAGGTGGAGCTCCCAGACCGCCTTCACCTTCGGGTCGGACTCGGTCTCCATGAACGAGTGGTACAGGTAGCACTCGTTGTACTCGTGGTTGAGCAGCATCTCCCACCACGTCTCCCCCGGGTCCACCAGGGACTCGTAGTGGGTGACGTGCTCCTCCTCGATGAGCCCGATCTCCTGGTAGAGCTGGCGGGCGATCGGCTCCATGTAGGTCGGGCCGACGTTCATGTAGAAGTTCATGGTCTGCTGCTCGGCCGCCATGATCGTCAGGGCGTGCAGCTTCGAGATCGGCTCGGTGACGCTCCTGTCGTACGGCGCGCGCACGTTGTCGATCGGATGGCGGTGGTGCAGGTAGGTCGGGCGGCCGGGCATGACCTCGGTCAGCCCGTCGACGATCTTCTCCGCCTTGCGGTGCTCGATCATCTCGAACAGGTTGGCGTAGCGGTACAGGTGGTCGAAGTCCTCCAGCACGCCGAACTGGTAGGCCTGCTTGAGGTAGGGGTCCGGCTCCATCCGCGCGACCCAGGCGGTCAGGTCCACCGCGACCTGCTCGTAGGCGAGCGTGGTCTCCAGCACCGAGGCCAGTCCCGGCAGCAGCCAGTTGACGACCTTCTGCTGCTGGGCCTCGATGTAGCGGACCTCGGCCAGCTGCTGCTTGACCAGCGGATCCGGGCAGTGCCGGGCCATGTGGTGGCTGAACATGATCGCTTCGACCTCGATGCCGTTCATCGCGATGATGCGGCACCGGGTGTAGGGATCGGAGTGGTCGGGGTCGATCGGGTTGACGTTCAGCTCACGCCAGTTGCGCAGCTGCCGGTCGAGCGGGATTCCCCGCTCCTGCAACGGATTGAAGGTCATTCGCCTCTCCTCGTTCGGTGGCCGTAGGCGTGGATCGGCTGCCCTACCCGCTCATTCCGCGGAGCAACCCGGCCTCATCCGCCACCTTCCCCGGACTGTCCCTCCCCCCTGGTCGTGGCAGGAAAAATCATCGTCAACCGCCCGTTCCGCCTGGTCAGTCCTGGTCGGTCGAGTCGGGGGCCGGGTCGCTCAGGTCGTAGCCGCGGGCCGACAGCTCGGCCTCGACCGCCGCGCACACCGCCTCCACCACCGTGACCCGGGCCAGGCGCTTGTCGTCGCCGGGCACGATGTGCCAGGGCCCGTCCGGGTGGTCGGTGCGCTCCAGCATCTCCTCCACCGCGATCTCGTACTGCGGGCGCTTCTCCCGGTTGCGCCAGTCCTCGGCGGTGAGCTTCCAGGCGCGCAGCGGGTCGTCGGCCCGGTCCTGGAAGCGCCGGAGCTGCTCCTCCTCCGAGACGTGCATCCAGAACTTGACGAGGATCATGCCCTCGGCGGCGAGGGTCCGCTCGAACTCCACGATCTCGCCGTAGGCCCGCCGCCACTGGTCCTCGGTGGCGAAGCCCTCGACCCGCTCCACCAGCACCCGCCCGTACCAGGACCGGTCGAGCACCGCCATGCCGCCCCAGCCCGGCAGGACGGGCCAGAACCGCCACAGGAAGTGGTGGCGCTTCTCGTCGTAGGTCGGGGCCGCGAACTGGGCGACCCGCACGTGCCGCGGGTCGAGCGGGCGGACCAGCCGCTTGATCGCGCCGCCCTTGCCGGAGGCGTCCCAGCCCTCGAAGACGACGCAGAGCGGCGGGCCGATGCGCTTGTCCCCGATCTGGCCGCCGAGCATGAGGCGCAGTCTCAGCAGGCGGTGCAGCGCGGCGTCGAGCCGCTCGGACGCCTCCTTCTTGTGCAGTCTCCGGGACAGGTCGATCTCAGCCAGTCGGTTCATGCCTCCCAGACTGGCACGCCTCAGCGCACGGTGATCCGGAAGGTCGCCGCGCCGGAGAGGCGGCGGCTCTGCTCGTCGGCCGGGACCCGGTCCGCCGCGCAGCGCCAGCAGTTGGAGAGGGTGACGGCGGTCGTGCCGGGGCGCTTGGCGTTGAAGACGAAGTAGCGGGTGCCGCCCCCGCCGGTGGTGCCGGGCTCGCCCTCGTGCTCGTACTCGTCGCTGATGAACGAGGCCACGGCCACGTCGGGCAGCGCCTCCATCCGCCAGCTGTCCCCGACGGAGGCGTTCTCGTCCACCGCGAGGGAGAAGCGCTGGCCGGGGGCGACCTCGACCTGGACGGTCGTGCCGATCCGCCCCTCGGTCACCTTCCCGTGGTCGCGGACGGCGGAGCCCGCCCCGCAGCCGGCGACCGGCAGCGCGACCAGCGTCAGGGCCGTCCCTGTTCGAAACCTCACGCGGGCCAGGGTACCGAGCGGGGCGCCGGGGGACCGGGCGAGACCCCGGAGCGGGCCGGCCGGGGCCCGGGAGGGACCGGACGCGGCCCGGAACGGACCGGACGCGGCCCCGGAACCGGCCGGACGCGGCCCCGGAACCGGCCGGGCGGGGTCAGCGCAGCCGGCTCCGGTACACCGCGCGGGCCCGGTCGTACAGGGCCAGGTGGTCGGCGAGCTGCCCGGCGGTCTCGAAGCGGCCCTCCTCGCGGACCATCGCCTCCAGTCCGTCCAGCCACTCCAGGCACCAGCGGACGTCCTCGGGGCGGGCCACCCGGCGGCCGTCCGCGTCGAGGTGGACCGGGCTGGTGTGCGCGTACACGCCGACGGGGTGGAAGCTGCGCTCGTGCGGCCCGCCGGAGGCGACCGCGACCACGTACGTCGGCTCGTCCACGACCAGCTCCGCGGTCACCTCGGTGACCGGCGCACCACCCGGCCCGCCGCCCGGCCCCGCGGCGGTGACACCACCGGCGGAACCCGCGACGGTCACAGCACCGACGGAACCCGCGACGGTCACAGCACCGACGGAACCCGCGACGGTCACACCGCCGCCGGGTCCCGCGGCGACCACCCCGTCGGCGGTGCGGATCTCCAGCCGCTCCACCTCCGGGCCGACCGCCCTGGCCGTCACCGTCACCCGGGCTCCCGGTCGCAGGTCCAGGGTGTCGCCCGGCCCGTGCCCGTCCACCGACAGCTCCAGCCACGGTCCGGTGGTGCCGAAGGTACGGCCCCACCGGATCGCCTCGGCGAACGACTCCGCGGTGAGCGCCCCCTCCACCCGGGCGTACACCCGTGCCCAGCCCGGCGGGCTGGACTGGCAGCCCCGGCGGGCGAAGGAGAGCATGGAGTCGGTCCCGGCGGTGACCGCCAGCCGGTTGCCGGCTCCGAGCAGGCGCCGGTAGACGAGGGCGGTCGCCTCGACCGAGGAGTGGTTGAGCACGTCGAGGGCGTCGACCAGGCCGAGCGCCGCGTCGGCGACGATCTCCCGCGAGGAGCAGTTGCGCCGCCGGTGCAGGACCGCCTGCGGGCCGTCGGTCTCGGAGACCGGGGTGTGGAAGGGGTGGCTGTAGCCGGTGACCGCGCCCAGCGCCCGCAGCTCCTCGCAGGCCGTGCTGTTGGGCGGCCAGTCGGCGGTGCCGAGGAAGCCGGTGTGGAAGCGGGAGGGCGGCGCGGCCGGGGCGAAGGCGTAGAAGTGACCGAGCAGGTCGTTGCGGTACTCGACGCCGAGCCGGGCCAGGTGGGTGGCGTCCGACCACGGCAGGTCCTTGCCCGCCCAGTGCTCCAGTGCCTCGGCGTCGTAGACCCGCGTCGAGGAGACGTTCCCGGCGACCAGGTTGAGCACGTGCAGGTCCTCGCCGTGCTGCATGGCCGCGGCCAGGCCGGGGGTGCCGACCATGTCCCCGGCCCAGTTGAGGTGGACGTGCATGTCCCCGCCGTACCAGCCCCGGGCCGCCGCGTCGTGGAGCCGCCCGGGGACCAGTTCGACCAGCGTCTCCTCCCCCGCGACCGGGGTGACCGCCGCCTCCGCGGAGCCGTACTCCATGCCGCGGGCCACCCGGACGGTGAGCGGCTCGGCGGGGACGTCGAGCACCAGGTCGTCGCCGTGGAAGTAGGGGCGCACGTGGGCGTCGCGGCGGTGCGGGGCGCCGGCCGGGTACCAGCCCTGGCCGTGCTCGCCGTACACGCTCCACCGGCACGGCATGCCCGCGCGCACCCGCAGGCGGGCGGCGGCTGCGGGGCGGGTCAGCGGGGCCAGATCGATCCTCGACCCGTCGGCGGCGACCTCGCTGCCGGAGGTGATCCGGACCAGCAGCGCGCCGCGCGGGGTGATCTCGTGTGCGCGGCCGTCCACCAGCACGGTCGCGGGCCCGGTGCGGGCGGAGTCGACGAGCAGGGTCGTCTCCAGGGGCCGCCCGTCCAGTACGGCCTGCGTCTTCGCCTCCAGCACCGCCCCGTCGCCGGTGAGGCGGAGCACCGCCAGGTTCTCCAGCACCTCTCCGGCGAGGACGTCCCTGACCACCTCGGCCATGTCGAGCTCGACGAGGTGGTCCTCCAGGTCCCGGGGGTCGGCGTCCGGGTGGCGCTCGGCGACCTTCCGGTGGCAGACGCCCCAGAAGTCGCGCGGCCCCATCAGGTAGGCGTCGGCGGCCATCGACTTGACGTAGAAGATCGGGTCCTCGCCCCAGGTGACCCCGTGCTCGGCCAGCAGCGTCCGGTAGTCGTCCAGCGCCCCGGCCACCGCCGGGGGGAGAGCGGGATCGTCGCACATGCATGCTCCTCGGGCGGGCTCGTCATGATCGCCGCAATCGTGGCACGGCGCGCACGGACCGCCAGGAACGCGTCCTTCCGATGAGATGATTTATCCCTACTCGGGTGGACATATTTCTCTACCGGGTGGTCTCCAGCCTCCCCGGATCCGCGGCCCGGCCGAGGCGGACCTTCATCGCGTGCTCCACCAGGGTGATCAGGATCTCCTTGCCCGACTGCCGCCTGCGCGCGTCCCCGAGCACGATCGGGACGTCCTCGGGGAGGGTCAGCCCGAGCCGCACCTCGTCCAGGTCGTAGCGGCGGGCGCCGTCGAAGCAGTTCACCGCGACGATGAAGGGCGTGTCCCGCCGCTCGAAGTAGTCCAGCGACGGGAAGCAGTCGGCCAGCCTGCGCGTGTCGGCCAGCACGACCGCGCCCATCGCGCCGAGCGCCAGCTCGTCCCAGAGGAACCAGAACCGCTCCTGGCCGGGGGTGCCGAACAGGTAGAGCCGGTAGGCGTCGCCGATGGTGATGCGGCCGAAGTCCATCGCGACGGTCGTGGTGCCCTTGCCCTCCACGCCGGACAGGTCGTCGATCCCGACCCCGCGGTCGGTCAGCGTCTCCTCGGTGCGCAGCGGCTCGATCTCGGAGACGGCGCCGACCAGGGTGGTCTTGCCCGCTCCGAACCCGCCCGCGACCAGGATCTTGATCGCCCTGGGCAGCACGGCCCGCCCGGCGTCGCGGCTAGAGCGCACGGAGTCCATCCAGCACCGCCTGATACAGCCTCTCGTCGTTCATGTCCGTCTCCGTCTGGGGTTCCTGCAGGGTGATGTAACCCTGGTCGAGCAGGTCGCTGAGCAGCACGCGGACGGTGCCCGCGGGCAGGTTGACGTGCGCGGTGATCTCCGCCACCGACTGCGGCTGGGCGCAGAGCCGCGCGATGGCCAGGCACTCCGGCCCGAGTTCCGTCTCCCCCGGCGTGACGGGCCGGAGGGTCACCGCCAGCGTGATGAGGTCGAACCGGCCGCGGGCCGGTTCGGTCCGGCCCCGGGTGAGGACGTACGGCCGGACGATCGGGCCCGCCTCCTCGTCGACCCACTGGACGTCGGGATGCTCGTCGCGGGAACTCATCCGGCCGCGTCGCCCTTGGCCGGGGCACCCGCCGTCCGGGCGGGCGAGGTGAGGTACTGCCCGACGCGGGTGACGAGCATGGCCATCTCGTAGGCGACCAGGCCGACGTCGGCCTCGTGCGTGCAGAGCACCGCCAGGCAGGCGCCCTGCCCGGCCGCGGAGACGACGAGGTAGGCCGAGCGCATCTCGATGATGGTCTGGCGCACCGCTCCGCCGCCGACCCGGTCGCTGACCCCCCTGCCCAGGCTCTGGATCGCCGACCCCACGGCGGCCAGGTGCTCGGCGTCGGCCGGGCTCAGCCCCGCCGAGGCGGCCATGAGCAGCCCGTCGGTGGAGAAGACGATGCCGTTCTCCGCTTCGGCCACGCGTGTGACCAGGTCGTCCAGCAACCAGGCCAGGTCGGTGACGGATCCTGTTCCCTGCACCACTTGTCGTCCTCTCTTCGCCGTTCGGGCTCCGGCCTCCGGCGCCCGCGGGCACGCGTGGATCACGGTCGTCGCTGGGGTCACGCGGACGGCCTGCCGCCGTCCGCGGATCCTCCGTCCCCGGTGAGCAGCTGCGCGGCGTCGGACCGGCCCCGGCGCGTTCCCGCCTGGAAGGAGGAGAAGGCGGCGCGGATCTCCTCGGGGGAACGCTCGCCGTCCTCCGCGGGCGGCTCCGGCTCCGGGAGCGGGTCGTCCTCGCGCAGCGGCACGGCGAGGTGGGTCTGGGGGACCCGGCGCGGCAGGCCGCCCGGGGTGTGGCTGGTGTCGGGCGGCGGCAGGATGGAGGGCGAGGAGGAACCGGAGACGGCGGCGTCCGCGCCGGCCTCCGCCCGCCCGGGGACCGACACGCGTCCCTCGGCCTCCGCCCGCCCGGGGACCGACACGCGTCCCTCGGCCTCCGCCCGGGTCGCCGGGACGGCCCCGGTGCGGGCCGCCGGGACGCTCACGCCGCCGGAGTCCTCGGAGCCCGCGCCCTGGACGACGAGCCCCTGCGGGATCAGCACCACGACGGTGGTGCCGCCGTACGGCGAGGCCTTGAACGTCACCCGGACGCCGTGCCGCTCGGCGAGCCTGCTGACGACGTACAGGCCCAGCCGGGCGTTGCCCGCCAGCTTGAGCTCGGGCGGGTTGGCGATCCGCTCGTTGGCGGAGGCGATGTCCTCCTCGCTCATGCCCAGGCCCCGGTCCTCGATCTCGATGGCGTAGCCGTGAGCCACGCTGTGCCCGACGACCTTCACCGTCGTGTAGGGCGGGGAGAAGGAGGCCGCGTTCTCGACCAGCTCGGCCACGAGGTGGATCACGTCGCCGACGGCCCGCCCGTCCAGCGACGCCTCCCCCATCGGGAGCACGTCGACCCGGGTGTAGTCCTCGATCTCCGCCAGCGCTCCGCGCACCACGTCGAGCATGGGCACCGGGTCCCGCCAGGCGCGGCCGGGGGCGGCCCCGGCCAGGACGAGGAGGTTCTCCGCGTAGCGGCGCATGCGGGTCGCCAGGTGGTCCAGCCGGAACAGGTCGCGCAGTTCCTGCGGGTCCTGCTCGCGCCGTTCCATGGTGTCCAGGACGGTCAGCTGGCGGTGCACGAGGCCCTGGGTCCGGCGGGCGAGGTTGCGCAGGATGTCGGCGATGTCGCGGCGGAGCTGGGCCTGCTCGACCGCGACCTTGATCGCGGTCCGCTGGACGGCGTTGAACGCCTGGCCGACCTGCCCGATCTGGTCGTCGCCGAACTGCAGCGGCGGGGCCTCGGCCGCGATGTCCACCTCCTCACCGTGGCCGATCCGGTCCACCACGCCGGGCAGCCGCTTGTCGGCCAGCTCCCAGGCTGCGACCCGCAGCTTCTCGAGCTGCTGGATCAGGGCGCGGGCCGTGGTGATGGACAGGACCACTGAGGCGATGACGGCGATGAGTCCCAGGCCGCCGGCGAGCGCGAGCCGTACGATGACGCCGGCGGCGACCGGGGTGGACTGCTCGACCAGCCTGTCACCGGCCCTCAGCACGATCTGCCACAGTTCCGCCTGAACACGCTGCGCGGAGGCCGTCCACTGCCCGGCGTCGACCCGGCCCGCCGCCCGGCCCTGGAGCAGCAGGTCCTCCATCGCGCGCAACCGGATGAAATCCTCGCCGCGGGTCAGCCGGCCGTACTCCTCCTGGACGGCGGCGGGCGACTCGGCCACCGCCTGGGCGGTGAGGAAACGCTGGGTGCCGACGATCTGCGTGAACAGGACACGCTCGCCGTCGGTGAACCGCCCCGCCGTCAGAGCGCCCGCGGCCAGGGCGTCCTCCTGGGCCAGGATCTCCGCGGCATCGGTCAGGTCGATGAGCGTACGGGTGGTCTTGGCGATCTCCTCGTCGTCCAGGACCGCCATGGCGTCGTAGACACGCCGGAGTGCGTCGATGACGCCGGTGAACGCCTCCGCGCTCCGGAGCCGGTCCAGGCGGCTGTCGTCGATCGCCTGACGGGCGGCGCCCAGACCGTCCAGCCGCCGGAGGACCCCGTCGATACGCCGGACGAGCTCTTCGCTCGCCGCCAGTCCCACGTCGGCGGAGGACGAGCGCTCACGCAGGTTCGCCCCGGCCTCGTCGGTCCGCTTGCGCTGGGCCATCAGCGCCTCGCGCTGCCGGGCGTCCTCGCCGGAGGCTCCCAGCAGGGTCACCGTGAGCCGCCGCTCGGCCTGCAACTCGACCAGGAGCCGCTCACTCGGCTCGGCCACACCGGAGTTCAGCGTCGCCACGCCCAGCATGTTCAGACCGTCACGGACGGTGACCCACGCGGTGAACGCCCAGAGGGCCGCGAGCGACATCAGCAGCGCCGTGACCTTGGTCCGCAGACGCGCATTGCGCAAGCGCATGACACCACCCTGGGAAAATGAAAAGAAATAGCATTAAATTTCACGGCGATAGACGCGTGAATCCACAGAGGCCACAAGACCGAAGTGGCGGGGCACAGCCCATCGCACCCGCCGAACCCTAGCAACGCCGGTAATTACACTCAAGGCAGCCCCGGCCACATGTAACCGTCTGTCCCTTTTAGAGCCCTAACTGCCGCCAGTAAATATAAACCATAACAGCTGTCATGACCGCCTTGCAGAGGTCCGTCCCGAAGCCAGGAACCCGTCGGCGAGGTGCAGCGCCCCCAGGACGGCCGCCCGGACGATCGCGGCGGGGAAGTACAGGTCCTTGTCGTGCCAGAGCCGCGGCCCCTCCCCCCCTTCTGCGGCGTCCGCCAGGAAGCGGCGGCCGCGCGCCACCGCCTCCGCCGTCTCCGCGGGCGCGCCCCCGCGCTCCGGGAGGGTCAGCAGGAGGGTCTGCAGTGCGTAGGCGGTCTCCTCGGCCGTGCCCTCCCACCGCCCCCAGGACCCGTCCGCGCGCTGGCCGGCCAGCACCCAGCGCACGGCCCGGTCCACCGCCCGCGCCGACCCCGCGCCGCCGAACTCGTGCAACGCGAGCGCGCAGCAGGCCGTGGCGTAGTACGGCGAGGCGTGCCAGCGGTCCAGCCAGCTCCCCTCCTCGCTCTGGCAGCCGCGCAGCCGTGCCGACACCTTCCGCGCCGCGGCCGCGTAACGTGCCGCCGGATGGCCCGCCGGAGCCGGGGGCGCCGACGCGGGGAAAGGGGTCTCGGAGGACACGGAGGACACGGAGGACACGGAGGACACGGAGGACGCGGCGCCTCCGGCGACGGGGGTGCGGGCGGTCGCGCGCAGGTAGGCGCCGAAGGCGTCGAGCACGTGCGCGTTCGTGGTCGGGGAGAAGCCCTCCTCCCCCTGCCAGGTGCAGAAGTGGGCTTCCAGTTCGTACGGCCAGAGCCCGTCCGGCTCGCGCGGCTCGCCGAGCAGCGCCAGCGCGTACAGCGCGACGGAGGTGGTGTCCGCGTCCTGCGGGAGGCCCGGCCCGGCGGCGACGCCCTCCGGGCCCAGCCCTTCCCGCAGACTCGCCGCCAGCTCCGCCGGGACGTCCACCGGCACGCCGGCCCGGCGCAGCCAGCTCAGCGTCCAGCCCCGCTCGAACACGGTGACGGGGATCGCGCACGGCACCGGCCCGCCGGAGCCGTGCACGACCGCCTCCAGGTAGCGCCGCACCCCGGCCGCGGCGCGGAGCCGCCCCGGGTCGTCAGAGGCCCGCACCGCGCCCAGCCACGCCGCACCGGCCGCGGGCGAGGCCCCGACGGACGCCACACCCGGGCTCACCGGTGTCGGGACGATCTCCGCGGCGGCCGCCGCGGGACCCGCGACCTCCAGCGCGTGGACCAGCTTGCGCGGGACCCGCCCGCCCGCCTCCAGCCAGGCCCGGACCGCGGAGAGCCTGGAGCCGTCCATGCCCGCCGGAAGACCCGGGCCCCCGCCGGCCGGGTCCGCCCGGTCCGGGGCCCCGTTCTGCGAATGCGCGCCAGGGCACCCGTCTTCCAGACGCCCGTCGGCCAGGTGCCCGTCGATCAGGGAGACCAGGGACGGAACGATCAGCTCGATCGCCGGCATGTCGGGCAGCGGCGGTCCATCCGGGCCCGACCAGCGCCGGGCCGCCTCCAGCCCCCGGCGGACGGCCCCGGCCAGCACGACCGGGTCCGCGCAGGGGGACGGGCGCCGCAGCTCCGCCAGGAGCGCCTCGGCCGCGCTCAGCGTCGGGACGAGCGCGTACCCGCCCTCGGGGCGGCCCCAGCCGCCGTCCGCCCGCTGGGCGCCGAGCAGGAAGCCGACCCGCTCGGCGTGACCGGTCAGCCAGGGGGCGAGGCTCACCACGCGCCCTGTCTCGTAGACCGACGGGGACACCTGCCCCCACGGCCGGGCCAGGAGACCGGCGACCAGCTCGCGGGCTCCGGCGGCCGGATCGGGTGCGTCGCCGCTCCCGCCCGCTTCCGGACGGAGGACCGTACCGACGTTCACGCTGACGCTCAAAGGGTCCCCCAGTAGTCACCGACCCGGTAGAACCCGGCGCAGAAGTCCATCTGCCGCTCCAGGTAGCCCGCCAGCTCCGGCTGGGCGTCCCGCAGCGGCTCGACCAGCTCCCGGCTCCGCGCCGCGAGCTCGGCCACCCGCCGCTCCACCTCGGCGCGGGTGACGTCGAGCAGCAGGGCGTTCAGGTCGCCCCACGCGACGTCCCGCTCGTAGGTCCCCAGGTCGTTGAGGAGGCGGATGACCCGCTGCACGGCGTGGCTCGCCTCCCGCACCCGGTCGACGTCCGCGACCGCGTCCCGGTCCGAGACGTGGATCCAGTGGGCGGCGAACACGAAGGAGAAACCGAGGTTGCCGGCGTTGCCCAGGTACTCCTCGAACGTCGGGACGGTCTTGTCCGCCTTCCAGCGCCACTCGGCGAGCATCCCGTCCAGCATCCGCTCCAGCTCGTCCCGCCAGACCGGTCCGAGCTCGGGGAAGGCGGAGGAGGAGGCGAGCTCGTCCCGGATGTCGGCGAGCATGCGGGCCAGGTCGTCGCCGTCGGCCGGCGGGGCTCCAGCGGCCACCTCCAGGCACCGCCGGGCGATCTCCTCGACCTCCTGCGGCGAGGTGGCGACGTAGTCGACGAGCCAGTCCAGCCCGAACGCCCACAGGGAGGCCTTGTTCGCCATGCGCAGCTGCCCGGCGGTGAACCACGGCCCGCTGAAGGCCATGGCGAGCGAGAGCGTGCTGTACAGGGCGGCGTCGAACGGCCTGGCGGAGAACAGGCCTGGATAGACCTGCGCCCATTCGTTCATCTCCCGCTGGGACCGTCCCGCGACGGCGCAGACCGTCCCGCTCTCCGCGGCCGCCACCCGGTCCGCGAGGCCGGGGCGGGCCGCCGTCACGACGCTCTCCGGACGGGGACGACCTCGGTCAGGTCCAGCTCGATCTTCTGCTCGGGACGGAGGGAGGCGCTCCTGGCCGGAGTGAACGGCCCCGGACTCCGCACCGCGGTGCGGAACCGGCTCAGGACGGCGGCCACCAGGAGAGGCGCCTCGACATAGAACAGGTGCTGCCCCAGGCACTGGTGCGGGCCGCCGCCGAAGGGGAAGTAGGCGTACCGGTGTCTGCGCTCCTGCTTCCCGGGCAGGAACCGATCAGGATCGAACTCCAGCGGCCGCTCCCAGAACCCGTCCAGCCGGTGGGTGGCGTAGGGCGTGATCAGCAGCTGTGAACCCGCTCTGATCCGCACTCCGCCGATCACCCCGTCCTCCATGGCCATCCTCGGGAAGATCCAGCCCGCCGGGTACAGCCGCATGAGTTCCTGCAGGACCATCCGCGTGTAGCCCAGGCCGGGAACGTGCGCCGGCGCGACGGGTCCCGCGCCGACCACGTCCTCGATCTCCCGGCGCAGCTTCGCCGCCACCTCCGGGTGGGCGTCCAGCAGCGGCCACAGCCAGGTGAGGGTCATCGCCGTGGTCTCCGACGCCGCGCCGTACACGCTGACCAGGTCGTCGCGGATCTGCCGGTCGTCGACCTCCTTACCGCGGTCCCGGCACAGAGCGGAGATGACGTCCGTCCCGTCACCGGGGTCGGCCCGCGCCTCGCGGATCAACGGGAACACCACGTCATCGACCGTCCTGACGGCCTCCATGAAGGCGCGGTCGCCGGGTACGCGCACCGAGTAGGGGACGAACGGCATGAGCAACCGGAGGCCGATCGAACCCGCCGCGGTGTCGTAGGCCGGCGCGAGGCGCTCCCCGTCCTCGCGGCTGATCTTGTCTCCGAAGAGCACCCGGACGACGGCCTGGTTCACGATGTCCTTCATCTCCCGGGCGGCGTCGATCGGTCGGCCGCCACGGGCGTACCCGGCCAGCTCCCCGACCCGCTCGTTGATCGTCGCGGCCATCTCGCCGGCGATCTCGGCGACGTACCGGGAGGTGAAGAGGGGCTGCAGCGCCTTCCTGCTGGACTTCCAGGGCTCGCCCTCACCGAGGATGCTGCTGCCCAGCATGCGCCCCAGGGGTTTCCAGAACACGCCCTGACGCTGGTAGTTCGTCCACTCCGTGCGGAGCACCTGCTGGACGTGGTCCGGATGGGTGACCAGGTACGGCCGGAACGGGCCCAGGTGCAGCCGGACGACCTCTCCCCCGGCCTCCCGCGCGAACTCGGCGAGAGCGCTCACCGGGTCGCGCACCAGCCTCGGCAGCGCCCGGCGCACCGGAACGGACCTCACCCGCCGGGAAGGCCCGGTGTCCACGTCGATCGGCACTGCCTGTCTCCCACCTGCGCGATGCGGGTCCGCGGTGTCCAGCGGTACGGCGACAGCAGATGCGGAGACGGCGGTCGGTGCCCGGCGCTCTCTGCACGGACACGGATCGGACCCGGCCCGCGCCTGTCTCGCCGTTCACCTTCTTTCAGGCGCTACACATTCAAAGCGGATCGCATCACGACATTCGTAATTCTCGGGACGAAGTATCACATGATCGACTACCATTGATCAAGCTCGCCTCTGCCCCGAAATCTCCCCAAACCGGAAGAACCGCAACTTTAACCGCGAGTTACCCGAAACGCCTTAATTGACGGCCCGCCCCGGCCTCCGCACGTCACGCAGGGTGAGGATCTCCGCACGGTCGGGGCCGGGGGCCGTCCTCCGCGAAGGCCCCGAGGATGCGGTCGGCGGCCAGCGCCGGGGTGAGGGAGCCGTCCAGGACCCCGCGCTCCACCTCTCCCGCGACCGCCGCCACGCCCGGGTGGTCGTGCAGCCTCCGCAGGAGGCGGTCGGTGACCAGGGCCCAGGTCCAGCCGACCTGCTGGCGCCGCCGCCGGTCGGCGAGCTCGCCCGACGCCTCCAGGGCGTCCCGGTGGGCGGCCAGCTGCCGCCAGAGCTCCGCGAGGCCGGTCCCGGTCAGCCCGCTGCAGGTCAGCACGGGGACCGTGCGCTCGGTGCGGAGCAGCCGCAGCGCCCCGGCCAGCTCCCTGGCGGCCCTGCGGGCGTCCTGCTCGTGCGGGCCGTCGGCCTTGTTGACCGCGATCACGTCGGCCAGCTCCAGCACGCCCTTCTTGATGCCCTGGAGCTGGTCCCCGGTCCTGGCGAGCGCCAGCAGCAGGAAGGTGTCCACCATGTCGGCGACGGCGGTCTCCGACTGCCCGACCCCCACGGTCTCCACGAGCACGACGTCGTAGCCGGCCGCCTCGACGACGACCATGGCCTCGCGGGTCGCCTTGGCCACCCCGCCCAGGGTCCCGGAGGTGGGCGAGGGGCGGATGAAGGCGTTCTCGTCGGCGGCCAGCCGGGCCATCCGCGTCTTGTCGCCGAGCACGCTCCCGCCGGTCCGGGTGGACGACGGGTCGACGGCGAGCACCGCCACCCGGTGGCCCAGCCCGGTCAGGTGGGTGCCGAGCGCGTCGATGAAGGTGGACTTGCCGACGCCGGGCACCCCGGAGACGCCGATCCTGCGGGCCCTGCCGGCCAGCGGGGTCAGCTCGACCAGCAGCCGCTGCGCCAGCTCCCGGTGGTCGGCCCGGGTGGACTCCACGAGGGTGACGGCCCGGCCGATCCAGCGGCGCGAACCGGACCGCACCCCGTGGAGGTAGTCGTCAAGACGCATGGCCGAGCCGGGCCGACAGGTCCTCCAGCAGGGTCAGCGCCGCGTCGGCGATGACGGTGCCCGGCGGGAAGATCGCCGAGGCGCCGGCGGCCCGCAGCTCCTCGAAGTCGCCGGGCGGGATGACGCCCCCCACGACGATCATGACGTCCTCGGCGTCCAGGTCGGCCAGGGCCCGGCGCAGGGCGGGCACCAGCGTCAGGTGCCCGGCCGCCAGCGAGGAGACGCCGACCACGTGCACGTCGGCCTCGACCGCCTGGCGGGCCACCTCCTCGGGCGTCTGGAACAGCGGGCCGACGTCCACGTCGAAACCGAGGTCGGCGAAGGCGGTGGCGATCACCTTCTGCCCGCGGTCGTGGCCGTCCTGGCCCATCTTGGCGACCAGGATGCGCGGCCGCCGTCCCTCGGCCTTCTCGAACCGCGCGCACGCGGCGCGCACCGCCTCCACCCCCGAGCCCACCTCCTCGCGGTACACCCCGGAGATCGTGCGGATCTGCCCGGCGTGGCGGCCGAAGACCTTCTCCAGCGCATCCGAGATCTCCCCGACCGTCGCCTTGGCCCGCGCCGCCGCCACCGCCAGCTCCAGCAGGTTGGCGTCCCCCGCCGCGCCCGCCGTGAGCGCCGCCAGCGCGTCCTCGACCGCCCGCGGGTCGCGCTCGGCGCGCAGCCTGCGCAGCTTCTCCAGCTGGCTGGCCCGCACGGCGGTGTTGTCGACCTTGAGCACCTCGATGGGCTCGTCGGCGTCCGGGCGGTACTTGTTGACGCCGATGACCGGCTGCCGCCCGGAGTCGATGCGCGCCTGGGTGCGGGCCGCGGCCTCCTCGATGCGGAGCTTGGGCAGCCCGGCGTCGATCGCCCTGGCCATGCCCCCGGCCGCCTCGACCTCCTGGATGTGCGCCCACGCCCGCTCGGCCAGCTCGCAGGTGAGCCGCTCGACGTAGTAGGAGCCGCCCCACGGGTCGATCACCCGGCAGGTGCCCGACTCCTGCTGCAGCAGCAGCTGGGTGTTGCGGGCGATCCGCGCGGAGAAGTCGCTCGGCAGGGCCAGCGCCTCGTCCAGCGCGTTGGTGTGCAGCGACTGGGTGTGGCCCTGGGTGGCGGCCATCGCCTCCACGCAGGTGCGCACGACGTTGTTGAACACGTCCTGGGCGGTCAGCGACCAGCCCGAGGTCTGCGAGTGGGTGCGCAGGGACAGCGACTTGGGGTTCTTCGCGCCGAAGCCGGCCACCAGCCGCGCCCAGAGCAGCCGGGCGGCCCGCAGCTTGGCGACCTCCATGAAGAAGTTCATCCCGATGCACCAGAAGAACGACAGCCGCGGCGCGAACCGGTCGACGTCCAGCCCGGCCGCCACCCCGGCGCGCAGGTACTCGACGCCGTCGGCGAGGGTGTAGGCCAGCTCCAGGTCGCAGGTGGCCCCGGCCTCCTGGATGTGGTAGCCGGAGATCGAGATCGAGTTGAACTTCGGCATCCGCTCGCTGGTGTAGGCGAAGATGTCGGAGATGATCCGCATCGACGGCGCCGGCGGGTAGATGTAGGTGTTGCGGACCATGAACTCCTTGAGGATGTCGTTCTGGATGGTCCCGGCCAGCTGCCCGGGCTCCACCCCCTGCTCCTCGGCGGCCACGATGTACAGCGCCAGGATCGGCAGCACCGCGCCGTTCATGGTCATCGACACGCTCATCCGGTCCAGCGGGATCCCGTCGAACAGCTGCCGCATGTCGTAGATCGAGTCGATCGCCACGCCCGCCATGCCGACGTCGCCGGCCACCCGCGGGTGGTCGGAGTCGTATCCCCGGTGGGTGGCCAGGTCGAAGGCGACCGACAGGCCCTTCTGCCCGGCGGCCAGGTTGCGCCGGTAGAACGCGTTGGACTCCTCGGCGGTGGAGAACCCGGCGTACTGCCGGACGGTCCACGGCTGGTTGACGTACATCGTCGGGTACGGCCCGCGCAGGTACGGCGCGATCCCCGGGTAGGTGTGCGGGAAGTCCAGGCCGGCGGTGTCGGCGGCGGTGTAGAGCGGTTTGACCGTGATGCCCTCCGGGGTCTCCCACACCAGGTCGGCGGGCTCCTGCCCGGTCGCCCGGCGTACGGCCTCCGCCCAGGCGGCCGGGTCCGGCCCGGCCTGCGCCGCGGCCCCGCCCGCCAGCTCGATCTGCGAGAAGTCGGGAATCGTCATCGGGCCTCTCCCTTCTCGTCGAGAGCCGTCACGGGACCGCCGCCGGCGGCCGGGTCCGTCCCCGGGCCGCCGGGGCCGGCCGGGCCGTCCGGAGCGGTCCGGCCCACCCCCAGGTCGCCGAAGGTCTCGCGGAGCACGGCGAGGGCGTCGCACCCGGCGTACACGTTGCCGTCCACGTTCGGGTGGTCCCCCCTGCCCGCCAGCCAGATCCGCTTCGCCCCGGCCCCGGCCAGCGCGGCGGCGACCGCCTCGGCGTGCTCGCCGTACAGCTTGTCGCCGGAGCACAGGCAGGCGACCCGCGCGCCGCTCGCGGTGAACGCGGCGGCGATCTCACCGGGGTCGGTCAGCGGTCCGCAGGCGACGGTGGCCAGGCCGCCCGCCTGGAACAGGTTGGCGGCGAACGAGGCACGCGCGGTGTGCGCGGCGACCGGGCCGATCGTGGCCAGGAAGACGGCCGGGCGGGTCTCCTGGGCGTCGGCCAGGTCGCGCAGCGCCTCGAACTCCCGGGCGTGGTGCACGACCGGCAGGCCCTCCGCACCGGCGGCCCCGGCCGGCGCGGCCGTCCCGGGCGCGGCGGCTCCGGCCGTCCCGGGCGCGGCGGGCCGGGGCGTTCCGGGTGCGGCGGGCCGGGGCGTCCGCTCCGGGAGCCGCTCGTCCAGGTTCGGGAACTCGCTGACGCCGGTGATCGGGTCCCGGCGGCGGGCGATGTTCGCCGCGCGCCGCTCCCGGGTCGCGGCCAGCCGGCCGGCGACCAGGCCCGATTCCAACGCCCGGGCCATGCCGCCGGCGCGCTCGATCTCCTGGAACCACGCCCAGGCCCGCTCCGCCAGGTCGGCGGTGAGCCGCTCGGCGTAGAAGGAGCCGCCGGCCGGGTCGGTCACCCGGGCCACGTGCGCCTCCTCGACCAGCAGCGCGTGGGTGTTGCGCGCGATGCGGCGGGAGAAGGCGTCGGGCAGGCCCAGCCGGGCGTCGAACGGCTGCACGGTCACCGCGTCGGCGCCGCCGATCCCGGCGGCGAAGCAGGCCAGGGTGGTGCGGAGCATGTTCACCCACGGATCGCGGGCGGTCATCATCGCCGAGGAGGTGACCGCGTGCTGCAGCTGCGCGGCCAGGGCGCGCCCCGGGTCCGCCGGATCGGGCTCGGGGCCCGCCCCGCACGCCTCGGCCACCCGTGCCCACAGGCGCCGGGCGGCGCGGAACTTGGCGACGGTGAGGAACTGGTCGGCGGTGGCCGCGTAGCGGAACTCCAGCTGCCCGAACGCCTGCTCCAGGCCCAGCCCGCCGCCGGTCAGCGCCCGCAGGTAGGCCACCCCGGTCGCCAGCGAGCAGCCCAGCTCCTCGGCGTCGCCGCCGCCCGCGTCGTGGTACGGCGTCGCGTCCACCACCAGCGCCCGCAGTCCGGGGAGGTCCGCGGCGCACCGGCGGGCCAGCGCGACGGCCTCCTCCATCGCCGTGTCCGTCACGGCGTCCGTCCGGGCGCCCGTCGCGGTGCCCGTCCCCGTGTGCGCCGTGCTCCCCGTACGGGCGCGCAGGCCCAGCGGGTCGGCGCCGAGGTTCCCGGTGAGCCCGGCGGCCCCGGAACCCGCCGGCTCCGCCCGCCGGGCCGCGATCGCCAGCAGCGCCTCGGCCGCCTCGCCGGTCCGCTCGCCCGCCTCCAGGACGACCGAGATCAGCTCCAGGTGGACCCGCTCCAGCACCCGCGGCAGGTCCTCGGGGGCCAGGGCCAGCCAGAGGGAGGTGACGCCGTTCTCCAGGTCGGCCAGGACCGCCTCGGGGTCGGCGGCCTCGTGCCGCTGCCGGACGTCCCAGCCGCCGCGCACCGGGCGGGCGCCCCGCAGGTAGGGGGCGGCCCCCGGCAGGCCGGGGTCGCCGGGCAGGTCGGCGGCGTCGTACAGGGGCGCGACGGTCACGCCGTCGTAGGTCGTCGAGGCCAGCGCCTCCTCCGGGGAGGACGCCTGCACCCCCGACTTGCGCAGGACCCCGAGCGCCAGCTCCCGCCACTCGTCGCGGGTGGGCGGCGGGAGGTCCGCGGCCGGCCGGAGCTCCTCAGGTGGGACGGTCATGCAGGGGATAGTATGCGTTCGCCCGCCCGGGCACCGCCCCTAGACCCCATTGAACGGCCGGTGCGGCGGCCGCAGCAGCCGCAGGTAGCCCCGGGAGAAGGTCACCAGGACGTCGACGGCCTCCTCCAGGTCGGGGTAGCGCCCCTCCAGATGGCCGAGGGCCATCGCGTTGGTCAGCGCGCCGACCCCGTCGGCGATCATCTCCAGGCGGCGCCGGTCGCCCTCGTCGGCGACCGGGAAGCCCATGGCCGTCAGGTCCGCGACGAAGTGGGCGCGGTAGGCGGCCGCGGTCGCCAGGGCGTACTCCCGCAACGGGGACGCCGGGTCGTGCCGGGCGCGCAGGCCGATGCGGAACAGCTCGGGGTGACGGCAGATGGCCTCCAGCGGGAGCCGGAAGGCGTCGCGGAGCCGTTCCCTGTCGTCGGGGGCCTCCCGCGACCGCATCCGCGCCTCGCGCATCGCCTCCCGCAGCCGCTCGCCCGCCTGCTCGCCGAGCGCCCGCAGCAGGTCCTGCCGGTCCTTGAAGTGCACGTAGAAGCTCGACTGGGCGATGCCCGCCGCCCGGGCGACCTTGACGGTGGTCAGCCCCGCCTCGCCCTCGGCGTCGAGGATGGCGAAGCCCGCGCGGATCAGGCGGCGCCGGGTGAGGTCCTTGGCCTCACTGCGGCTCAGCGGTGCGTCGGCCACTGCCACCCCGTCTCCTGCTCCGTGATGCCCTCCCCGATCCGCCGACAACTCTACCTGCGGCTTCTCCGGAGCCGGCGGCGCGAACGGACGGCGCGAAGGCCTTGTGCGATTTTCCACCGATAGTACTATCGGTGAAATTGCTCTCGGGGGCTACCGGGAGGAGAACGTGTGAAACGTCTGAGGATCGCGGCGGTCTCGCTGGCGTCGCTCGTCCCACTGGGGCTGGTCGCGTGCAGCGGGGAGCGCCCCACCGCGGAGACGGGGCCGCCGGGAGCCTCACGGGCCCCCGGAGCCTCCCCGGTGCCGGGCGGGCGGCTGGTCTACGGACTCAGCGCCGACGCCGGAGGGTTCGACCCCACGGCCGACTCCTTCGCCTCGCAGACCTACAGCATGGCCACGACGATCATCGAACCGCTCGTGAGCATGGACGCGAAAGGCGAGTGGAAGCCCTACCTGGCCGAGTCCGTGACCCCCAGCGCGGACGCCGACGAGTGGACCGTCAAGGTGCGCCCGGGGATCGCCTTCTCCAACGGCGAGCCGCTCGACGCCGAGGTGGTCAGGGCCAACCTGGAGGCGCAGAAGGCCTCCCGGCTCACCAGCGCGGTCTTCGCCCCGGTGGAGTCCGTCGAGACCGTCGACCCGATGACGGTGAAGATCAGGCTCCGGGGGCCCTGGGTCGCCTTCCCCAACTACCTCGCCTCGCAGATCGGCATGATGGTCCCCAGGGCGTCGCTCGCCGACCCGGAGGGCGCCTCCAGGAAGCCGGTGGGGACGGGCCCGTTCCTGTTCAAGGAGTACCAGCCGGGCAGCCGCATGGTGGTGACCAGGAACCCGGGCTACTGGCGCAAGGGCCTGCCGTACCTCGACGAGATCGAGTTCCGGATCCTGCCCGACAGCCAGACCCGGGCCCAGACCCTGGAGGCGGGCGGGATCGACGCCATGGGCACCACCCGCGACGACGACATCACCAGGTTCGGCGCGCTGAAGGACGCCTACACGGTCCACCGGGCCGCCGGCATGGCCGTCCCCGAATACTCCTTCGTGCTGAACACCGCCGTCGCCCCCCTCGACGACCTGCGGGTCCGCCGGGCCCTCGGGCACGCCCTCGACCGCAAGGCCTTCTCCACCACCCTGCGCGCCGGCCTGACCGAGCCGGCCGACGGCCCCTGGTCGAAGGAGTCGGAGTGGTACGCCCCGGGCGGCGACTACCCCGCCTACGACCCGGCCAGGGCGGCCGCGCTGATCAAGGAGGTCGAGGCGGAGAAGGGGCCCGTCTCCTTCACCCTGCACACCACGCCCGACCCCAACAGCCTGCAGGGCGTCGAGCTCGCCCAGGACATGTGGCGCAGGGCCGGCGTGGACGTCGCCGTCAAGCAGGCCGACCAGGCCGACATGGTCGCCAGCGCCGTCACCGGCGCCTTCAACGCCATGCTCACGGTGGGCTTCAGCGCGCAGGACCCCGACGGGGAGTACATCTACCTGCACCAGAACTACGCCCGCCCGGTCGGCGACATCTCCATCAACGTCTCCCGGATCAGGGACGCCGAGCTCAGCACCGCCTTCGACACCGGCCGGGCCAACCCGCAGCCGGACGTGCGCAGGCGGGCCTACGCCACCGTGCAGAAACGGCTGCGCGAGCTGGTGCCGTACATCTTCGTCGACCACCTCAGCACCGGGGCGGTCATCGCCAGGAGCAGGGTCCGCGGCATCGGCGAGCACACCCTGCCCGACGGCTCGCCCGGACTGCCGCTGACCGGCCAGCCGACGCCCTACCACCCGTTCGGCTCCGTCTGGCTCAGCCGGTCATGACCGCGGCGTTCCGGGCGGTCCGCCTCCTGGTGGTGCTGCTCGTCGTCACCTTCCTGTCGTACGCCCTGCTCAGCCTGCTCCCCGGCGACCCGGTCGGGCAGATCCTGGGCGGGGCTGCGACCCCGGAGGCGCACGAGCGGCTCCGCCGGGAGCTCGGCCTCGACGACCCGCTGCTCGTCCGGTACGGCTCCTGGCTCGGCGGTCTGCTCACCGGCGACTTCGGCACCTCCTACATCACCGGCGTCCCCGTCCTGGAGTCGCTGGCCGACCGGCTCCCGGTCACCCTGGAGCTGCTGGCCGCCGCGCAGCTGGTCGCGCTCGGCGTCGCCGTGCCGGCGGCGGTCGCCGCCGCCCGGCGGCCGGGCGGGCCGCTGGACCACGCGCTGACGGCGATCTGCTTCGGGCTGCTGTCCACCCCGGTGTTCGTGCTCGGCGTACTGCTGATCTTCGTGTTCGCGATCCGGCTGAGACTGCTCCCGGCGACCGGCTGGACGCCGATCTCGCTGGACCTCGGCTGGAACCTGACCTCGGTGCTGCTGCCCGCGGTCACCATCGCCCTGCCGGAGACGGCCGTCTACTCCCGGCTGCTGCGCACCGACCTGATCGCCACCCTCCAGGAGGACCACATCACGCTGGCCCGCGCCCGCGGCCTGTCCCCGCGCCGCATCCTGTGGCGGCACGCGCTGCGCCCCTCGGCCGTCTCCCTGGTCACCGCCATCGGGCTCAACCTGGGGGCGATGATCGGCGGAGCGGTGATCGTCGAGACGCTCTTCGGCCTGCCCGGCGTCGGCCGGTTCGTCGTGGACTCCATCTTCGCCCGTGACTATCTGGCAGTGCAGGGAGGCGTGGTGCTGATCTCGGTCGGCTACGTGCTCGTCAACTTCGCGGTGGACCTCGCCTACACCGCCGTCGACCCCAGGATCCGGCGTGCGTAGGCCGCCGGGACGCCCGGGGCCCCTGCGGCGCCCGGGCCCGGCGTTCTGGCTCGCGGCGGGCTGGCTGGCGCTGGTCGTCGCCGTCGCGGCGGCGGCGGACCTGCTCCCGCTGCCCCGCTACGACGAGACCCTCGCCGGTCCGCCCCGGTCCGGCCCGAGCGCGGAGCACCCGTTCGGCACCGACGCGCTCGGCCGCGACCTGCTGAGCCGGGTCGCCCACGGCGCCCGCGTCTCCCTCGGCGTGGGCGTCGGCGCGGTGCTGCTCGGCCTGGCGGTCGGCGCCCCCCTCGGCGTCCTGGCCGGGTACCGCAGGCGCAGGACCGATGCCGTCATCATGGGCGCCAACGACGTCGCGCTCGCCTTCCCCGCGATGGTGTTCGCGCTGGCCGTGGTGGCGTTCACGGGGGCGAGCCTGGTCAACGTGCTCGCCGTGCTCGGCGTGCTCGGCGTCCCGGCGTGGGTCCGGCTCGTCCGGGGCACGACCATGGTCTTCGCCGAGCGGGAGTTCGTCACCGCGGCCCGTGCCCTGGGAGCCCGCGACCGGAGCGTCCTGTGGCGCGAGATCGCGCCCAACGTGGCGCTGCCCGCCGCCTCCTACGCCTTCGTCGGCATGGCCGTCACCATCGTCGCCGAGGGCGGGCTGGCCTTCCTCGGCCTGTCCGTCCAGGCGCCCACCCCCACCTGGGGCGGTCTGATCAACGAGGGCCGCCCCGTCATGGAGACCGCACCGCACGCGGTGCTCCTCCCCTCGTGCGTCATGTTCCTGACCGTGCTCTCCGCCAACCTGGTCGGCGACCGGCTGCGGGCGCTCACCGACGTCCGGCAGAGCGGCCTGGCCCCGGTACGGCCCCGCCGGGACCTCACGGACCCCGGGAACCGGGCGGACCCCGAGGTCCTCGGGGGCGCCGCCGCCCCGCAGGGGACCGAGCCGCACCGGGTGGAGCCCGGCGTGCTGCTCCAGGTCGCCGGCCTGCGCACGCACCTGCCGACCCCGCGCGGCACCGTCCGGGCCGTCGACGGCGTCTCCCTCACCCTGCGGCGCGGCCGGACCCTGGCCGTCGTCGGCGAGTCCGGCTCCGGCAAGTCCATGCTGATCCGCTCCATCCTGGGCCTGGTGCCCGGCACCGGGGCGTCGCGCGGCGGCAGGGTCTATCTGGACGGGAACGACATCACCGGCCTGGGCGACGAGGAGATGCGCCGGGTCCTCGGCACCCGGTTCGGCTCGGTCTTCCAGGACCCGATGACGGCGCTCAACCCGGTCCGCCGGATCGGCGTGCAGGTCTCCGAACCGCTCCGCGTCCACCTCGGCACGGGCGCCAAGGCCGCCTGGGCGCGCGGCACGGAACTGCTCGCCTCGGTCGGCATCCCCGAGCCCGCGCGGGTGATGCGCCGCTACCCGCACCAGCTCTCCGGCGGGATGCGGCAGCGGGTGACGATCGCGATGGCGCTGGCCTGCGGGCCGGACGTGCTCTTCGCCGACGAGCCGACCACCGCGCTCGACGTCACCGTCCAGGACCAGGTGCTCCGGCTGATCCGGCGGCTGCGCGAGGAGAACGACATGGCCGTGGTGCTGGTCAGCCACGACCTGTCCGTGGTGGCGGAGCACGCCGACGAGGTCGCCGTCATGTACGCGGGCAGGGTCGTCGAACGGGGGCCCGCCGCCGCGCTGTTCGAGCGGGCCCGCATGCCGTACACGGAGGCGCTGCTGGCGGCGGTGCCGAAGCTGACCGACCCCGCCCACCACCCGCTCCGGGTGATCGCGGGACACCCGCCGGACCTGGCCGACCCGCCGCCGGGCTGCTCGTTCCAGCCGCGCTGCCCCCACGCTCGGCCGCGGTGCGCGGCCGAGGAGCCGCCGCTGTTCCATGCCGGGACGCCCGGTCATCTCTACGCCTGCTGGTACCCCCGGGGCATCGGGGCGCAGGCTTCCGGCGGCACCGCCGACGACAGCGGCCCCGGTGACCCCGATGGCGTCCAGGACGCCGAAGGCATCGGCGGCCCCGGTGGCCGCAGCGACTTCAGCGAAGGAGCCGACAGCCGTGGCAGGTAGCGGAACCGCCCACCTCCGTCCCGCAGGCGAGGTGGTGCTCCGGGTGGAGGACCTGTTCGTGGAGTTCCCCGCCGGGGGCGGGCGGAGCGTGCACGCCGTCTCCGGGGTGAGCTTCGACGTGGCCCGCGGCGAGACCCTCGGCATCGTGGGCGAGTCCGGCTGCGGCAAGTCCACGACCGCGCGGGCGCTCATGCAGCTGCCCCCGCCGCGCCGCGGCTCGGTACGGCTGGACGGGGTGGAGCTCACCGCCCTGCGCGGTGAGGCGCTGCGCGCGACCCGCAGACGGCTCCAGATGATCTTCCAGGATCCGGTCTCCTCGCTGAACCCCCGCCGCAGGGTCCGCGACATCGTCGCCGAGGGCCCCCGGATCTGGGGCTCGGGCGCCGACCGGGTCGACGAGATGCTCGCGGCGGTCGGGCTCGACCCGGCCACCGCCGCCGTCCGCCGGCCGCACGAGTTCTCCGGCGGGCAGTGCCAGCGCGTCTCCATCGCACGGGCGCTGGTGCTCGACCCCGAGGTGGTGATCTGCGACGAGCCGGTCTCCGCGCTGGACGTCTCGGTGCAGGCGCAGATCCTGACCCTGCTGGAGCGGCTCAAGGAGCGCTACCGGCTGACGCTGGTGTTCATCGCCCACGACCTGGCCGTCGTCAGGAACGTCAGCGACCGCATCCTGGTGATGTACCTCGGCAAGACCTGCGAGCTGGCCTCCGGCGACGCCCTGGTGGAGCGCCCCGCCCACCCCTACACCCGGGCGCTGCTGGCCTCCATCCCGCGCGGCGGGCTCGGCCTGCCCCCGGCGGAGCGGCTGATCAGCGGTGAGCCGCCGTCGCCGGTGACGCCGCCCAGCGGGTGCCGCTTCCGCACCCGCTGCCCCAAGGCCGCGCCGGAGTGCGCGGCCGCCGAACCGGTCATGCGCCGGATCGGCGAGGACCACTGGGTGGCGTGCCACCGCCCGGAGGGGGTGGGCTGACGGGATCCGCGCCGCGGCCGGCGGTCAGGTGATCGGTTCCTGCCAGGTCGCGTTCCAGGTGAGGCGGTCGACCGCGCCGGTCGCGGTCAGGTCCTTCTCCTCCTGGAAGGCCCGGCACACGTCCCGCGACTGCTCGCCGTACAGGCCGTCGACCTCGATGGCCCAGCCGCGCTTGCGCATCTGCTGCTGCCAGGTGCGGACGTCCTCGCCGGCCATGACCGGAGGGTACTTGAGCGTCCGGCCGGGGAACGACGGGTGCGGCTCGGGCGGGTTGGGGGCGCCGCCGGGCCGGGGAGCGCCGCGCCGCACCCAGGCGTAGAGCGGCTCGCCGGGGCAGGAGGTCGCGTATCCGTCGCGGTGGCCCTTGATCTCCCGGCCCGCGCCGCCGCGCTCCCGGAGGTACTCGACGGCGTCGAGGATGCCGTGCAGGATGTTGTCGGTGGGCTGGACCAGGCCGGAGGAGCCGACCAGGCCGAGCACGGCGTAGTGGCCGCTGTTGAGCCCGGAGCCGTTGGCGGCGGGCAGGCGCCTGGGTCCCCGCCCTTCGAACACCTTCCGGTGCGGACAGACCACTAACGAGTAACCTATGTCCATCCAGCCGTTTCCATCCATATGGCTGTTCTGGATGGATTTCACCAGGGCCACGCACCGGGTGTGGTCGTTGACGATCCCGGGATCGACCCGGCCGCCGGTGTAGTGGACCTTCACGCCCCTGGTGGAGCTGATCTGCGTGTACGAACCGCGCGGTTGGCGAGCACCCCATTCGCGCCGGGTGACGAGGTCGATGGCCACGGAATCTCTCCAGGGGGATTCGATTGTCGGGGGAATGACCGGAGCGTAACGGGTCGCGCGGTGCGACACGGGACGGTTCGCCAACCGGTTCCCGATCGGACACCGGCCCGGCCCGCCTCCGGACGGGGAGGCCCCGACTCCCTTTCCCCGAGAAGCGCGTCCAAACGCTTCCGCCGGCCGCCCTCACCCGCGGACGGCGAGCAGAAAATGGGATTCTCAGCACAACATAGGGCATAAACGGTTTACATCTACCGATTTCTCACTGACGAGAGATCCACGGGGAGATGGGCACATGACGACGGAAGACCGCGTCCGTGATCCGGAGCGGCTCGAGGCGCTGCGCTCGACCGGCCTGCTGGAGGCGCGCCGGGTGCCGCTGCTGGACCAGGTGACCCGGATGGCGGTCCGGCTGCTGCGCGTGCAGGCGGCGCTGGTGACGCTGATCGCCGAGGACCGGCAGGTCATCCTCAGTTACACCGGGGCCGGAGGGCTCCCGCCCTCCCGGGACGTTCCCCTGTCGCAGTCCATGTGCCGGCATCTGCTCGTCGACGACGCCCCGCTGGCGGTGGACGACGCCCGGTGCGACGAGCGGTGGCGCGACATCGGCGCCGTGGCCCGCGGTGAGCTGGCCGCCTACGCCGGAACGCCGCTGCACGCCCCCTGCGGTCAGCCCCTGGGCGCCCTGTGCGTGATCGACGGCCGCCCCCGCGCGTGGGGCCGGGAGGAGCTGGAGACCCTGGGGAGCCTGGCCGTGATGGCGGAGGCGGAGATCTCCTCGCGGTCCGCGGAGCGGGCCCGGCAGGAGCTGCAGGAGGAGCGCATGTTCCTGTCGGCCCTGCTGGACAGCCTCGACGTCCCGGTCTCGGCGTGCGACACCGAAGGCCGGATCGTCCGGTTCAACCAGCCGATGCGCGAGGCCCTCCAGGGGCCGGAGACCCCGGTGCACAGCAGTCACTGGGCACAGGCCTACCAGCTGTTCGACGCCGACGGCAAGCACCTGCTGAAGGAGGGGGATCTGCCCCTGGTCCGGGCCCTGAGGGAGCGGTTCACCGGCCAGGAGGTGATGGTCCGCCGTCCCGGACGGCCCGCGCGCCGCTACCTGGTCAACGGCCACCCGCTCGACTCCCCCACCGGGCAGCGCCTCGGCGCGGTGAACGTCGGCCATGACATCACCGCCCAGCACCGCCTCCACGCGCTCCGCGACACCCAGCACGCCGTGATCAAGGCGCTCGCCGACGCCGGCTCCGCCGAGCAGGCCGCCTGCGGCGTGATCGGCGCGATCGGCGGCACGCTCGGCTGGGCCTGCGGCGAGTACTGGCAGGTCGATCCCGGCGGGGAGCGCGTCTCCCGCACCGGCTCGTGGACGCGGCCCGGCCGGGACCTGTCGGCCTTCACCGGCCCGGATGCGATGACCGTCCGCTCCGGGCAGGGCTTTCCCGGCCGGGTCGTCACCGCTGCGCGCCCGGTGTGGATCCGCGACCTGAACACCGAGCCGGACCGGCTCGTCCGCGACGGGGAGGCGCTCGAGGCCGGCCTGCGCACCGCCGTCGGGCTGCCGGTGCGCAGCGGCGAACGGGTGCTGGCCGTGCTGACCTTCTTCACCGACACCGCCGAGGAACCCGACGACGACCTGCTCGACCTGCTCGGTGGCGTCTGCGCGCACGTCGGCCGCTTCATGGAGCGCCGCCGCGCCGAGGACCTCGCCCTGGCCCTGACCGCCAGCCGGCGCCGCTTCGACCGGGTCGTCGCCCAGCTCGACGACCTGGTGTGGAGCGCCGAGATCGAGGAGGACGGCGCGGCCCGCTGGATCTACCAGGGCGGGAGCACCGCCGGGATCCTGGGCGGCCACGTCCCCCTCGGCGTCGACGCCGCCGCCGTCATCGGCGACCAGGTCCACCCCGACGACCGGCAGGCCTTCGGCGAGCTGCTCGCCGGGGTCCGCGCCGGGCGGCCCGTCCAGGCCGAGTACCGCCTCATCGGCCTGGACGGCGTCACCCGCTGGATCTGGACCCGCGCCTTCCCCCGCCGCGAGGGCGGCCGCCTGCTGGCCGACGGCATCTCCACCGACGTCACCGAGCGCCACCGGATCGCCGAGGAGCGCGAGCACCTGCTCGCCCAGGAACGCGAGCAGGTCCGCCGCCTGCGCGACCTGGACCGGATGAAGGACGAACTCGTCGCCCTGGTCAGCCACGAGATCCGCGCCCCCGTCGCCGTCATCCGCAGCTACGCCGAGATGCTCGCCGACCTGCCCGGCCTGACCGACGAACCCCGCATGTTCGCCGACGTCATCGACCGCAGGAGCGCCCACCTGCAGCACCTCGTCGACGACCTGCTCGACCTGGCCCGCCTGGACGCCGGCCACATCGCCGTCGACCCCCGGCCCGTCTCGCTGACCCGGCTGGTGCGCCAGGCCGTCGACGACCACCGCGCCGCCGCCGCGGCCAAGCACCTGACCGTCGACGTGGACCTGGCCCTGCACCTGCCCGCCCGCGCCGACCCGGTACGGCTGCGCCAGGTCCTCGACAACCTGCTGTCCAACGCGATCAAGTACACCCCCGGCGGCGGCACCGTCACCGTCACCGCCGGCTGCGACGCCGGCCACGGCGCCCCCGGCCACAGCGCGCCCGACCACGGTGCCGCCGGGGACGGCGCGTCCGACCACGACGCGCCCGACCACGACGGCCGCCGAAGCCGGAAGCACGACGGAGGAAAGTCCCCGCCCCGGGAGGCGGAGACCTGCCGGAGCGGAACGGTCGCGGTCACGGTGGCCGACACCGGCATCGGCGTCCCCGCCGAGGAGTACCCCCGCCTGTTCGACCGGTTCTTCCGCGCCTCCACCGCCCGGCGGGCCGGGATCACGGGCACCGGCCTGGGCCTGGCCGTCACCCGGGCCGTCGTCGAGGCGCACGGCGGCACCGTCACCGCCGCCCCGCGGGAGGGCGGCGGCACCGTCTTCACCGTCCGCCTGCCCACCGCGGGACCGGCCTCCCGAGACCGGCTCGGAAGCGCGCCGATCCGGTCCGATCAGGCGTGATGACTCCGGTCCGCACGGCGCCGCCCGGCCCGGACGCCCCGGGCCGAAGGCGCTGAACGCGCATCCGGAGCGGTCCGGAGACGATCCGATCACGGATGTGGCACGACGGCACAGATCCGGGGACGGCCGGATGGACCGCCGCCCACACACGCGCGAACCGTACCCGTATCGGGCGGGTATCGGTTACCTTGCCCGCATGACCGCGACCCCCCTGACCCCCGACGACCCGGTCCGCCTCGGCGAGTACCGGCTGGCCGGACGGCTCGGCGAGGGCGGGCAGGGCGTCGTCTACCTGGCGCACACGCCCGGTGGCGAGCCCGTCGCGGTCAAGCTGCTCTTCCGCGAGCGCGGGGATTCCGGCCTCCTTCGCCGGGAGGTGGGCCGGTGACGACATCACCTCGACCAACCCGCTCTCCCCGGGCGGGACGAGGATCGAGGTCGAGCTGGTGGCCGGCGACGACGACGCGGCGTGGGCCGAGCCGGCCCACGGCTGCAAGGGCCGGATCACGCTGAAGACCGTCGAGGAGGACACGCTGACGTTCGAGCTGGGGCAGGGCACCGGCTGCGTCGCCGGGACCGTCTGGCTCACCCGCAAGGGCCGGCTGCTCACCTACACCTGGAAGGACGTCCCCGGTCTCGGCATCGTCACCCAGACCGGCGACCTGGCCAGGACCTCCTGACCCCGGCGCGGCGCGCGGGCGGCGGTCCGCGGGAAGGCTCCGCGGAGCCGTACGGCCCGGCGCGGGCCCGTGCGGCGCCCTCCGGGACGGACGGAAACCGGAAAACCCATCGACCTCCGCGCTCGCAGACGGGATCATTACCGGCATGTCCGTGTTGAAGGAGGTCCCTTTCCCCTCGGAGCAGCAGCAGGCGGAGCTGCCCATGAACATCTGGCTCGACGACGGCGACACCGCGGTGGACGTCATCGACGCGCTCGCACTCTCTCCGTTCGCCACGGGGACGCAGCCCTGGGCCCGCACCGCGACCCTGGAGCGCGTGCGTTCCGACGCACCGCTCATGCCCGCCGGCGGGACCCTCGTCCGCGCCGCCGGGGAGGAGGACGGCCGGGAGTCGCGGCTGGTGACCGGTGAGGGCTGGACGCTGCGGGTGATCCGCTACAAGAGCCGTTCGGCCACGGTCAGCGTGACCGCGGTCAGCGAGGAGCTCGCCCGTTCGGTGATCGAGGAGACCGTCAGGGACGCCACCGAGCCCGCCCCCGAGGACGACCACGTCCAGATGGGCTTCTGGTGGCAGAGCGACCACGGCAGCCGCCGTTCCGGCAAGCCGATCACCACCTCGCCGTGGGCGGAGGTGAGCGGCAACTACGCGCGCTCGCTGCACGAGCCGATCTCCCGGCTGATGTCCCTCACCCCCGCGGAGGTGCACGGCCGCCTGCTCCTGCTGCACGGCCCGCCGGGCACCGGCAAGACCACCCTGCTGCGCACGCTCGCCCACGAGTGGCGGTCGTGGTGCCAGGTGGACTGCGTGCTCGATCCGGAGCGGCTGTTCGGTTCGCCCGGCTACCTGATGGAGGTCGCGGTCGGCTCGGACTCCGCCCAGGACGGCGAGAAGTGGCGCCTGCTGGTTCTGGAGGACTGCGACGAGCTGATCAGGAACGGCGCCAAGGAGGCCACGGGACAGGGTCTGTCCCGGTTGCTCAACCTCACCGACGGACTCCTCGGCCAGGGCCGCGACGTGCTGGTGGCCATCACCACCAACGAGGACCTGGCCCGCCTCCACCCGGCCGTGGTCCGTCCGGGCCGCTGCCTGGCCCAGCTGGAGGTGGGCGCGCTGCCGCACGACGAGGCGGCGGCCTGGCTCGGCACCGCCGAGGACGTCTCCCCCGAGGGGGCCACCCTCGCCGAGCTGTTCGCGCTGCGGGACGGCTTCGCGCAGCGGACCGCGGCCGTCCCGGCCGTCTCCACCGGTCTCTACCTCTGACCCCGCCGGTCGTCCTCCGGCTCGTCCGGGAGACGACCGGTGCTCACCTGACGCCGGCCAGGCGGGGTCTGGACAGCTCGGCCGACTCCAGTTCGAGCTCGAACCAGACCCGGTTCGAACCCGCCCGGCGGACCAGGCCCCACCGGTGGGCCAGCGCCTCCAGCAGCGGGAGGCCCCGGCCCCCGGTCGCCTCGTCCGAGGCGTGGCAGACGCAGGGCGCCGAGGAGGAGCCCTCGTCCTGGACGCTCACCCGCACCCCGCGGACCGAGCAGGAGATCCCGAGGACGAACGCCCCGCCCCTGCCGGACCGGGAGTGGACCACCGCGTTGGTGACGATCTCGCTGGTCAGCAGCACGCAGTCGTCGTGCAGCGGGTGGTCCCGGCCCAGGGTCGCGGAGACCAGGCGGCGGGCCCGCATCACCTGTTCGGGAGAGCCCGCCAGGCGGAGGACCCATTCGCCGCCGATCCACCCGCCCGGCTCTCCGCCCGGCTCTCCGCCGAGATCTTCGTCGTACTCCGACAGGTCCATACAGCCCTCCCGATGCTGTCCGCGACTCTGGGAAGACGCGGGGCTCGGAAGGTGCGATGTCACGGAAAAGTAGGAATGGGATGGCTTACCGGACAGTCAGCTCGGACTTGCTCCGCGGGCCTTCTCCTGCGTGCCCGCCTCCGCAGCCACAGGCGCCTCCTTCCGTCACACCCGGTGCCAGCGCGCCTCGAAGAAGCAGTAGACCGCGAACAGGAGCAACCCGACCGCGACGAGTCCCAGCAGCCACGGGCCCACCGGGGTCTCGGCCAGCGAGCGGAGCGTCGAGTCGATCCCCTTCGCCTTGTCGGGGTCGTAGGTCACCGCCGCCTGGACGACGAAGACACCGGCCACCGCGGCGATCACGCCCCGGGCGAGGTAACCGGCCATGCCGAGCTTCTCGGCCAGGTCCCTGGCCCTGGCCGGCATCTCACCGGTCCGCAGGTCCTGCAGGAACTTCTTCTTCCAGCCCTTGTGGACCCAGTAGGCGCCCAGGGCGATCAGGCCCAGCCCGACCAGGCCGACGAGGAACCGCCCGCCGGGCCACTCCATGACCTGCGCGGTGAGGTCCTGGGAGTGCTGGTCGGTGGAGCCGCCCGAGTCCCCGCGCAGCAGCAGGCCCAGCAGCGTGGCCACGATCAGGGCGTAGACCGCCGTGCGCCCGGCCGACTCGGCCCGGTCCTTGGTCCGGCCCCGGCCGATCACCGCCTCCGAGAGCTGCCAGAGCGTCAGGGCGGCGAAGCCAACCACCATCAGCCAGAGCAGCACGTTCCCGAAGGGCTGCTCCTGGACCATCTCGATCGCTCCGGTCTTGTCGGCCTCCTTGCCGCCGCTGCCGCCGCCGAAGGCGATCTGCAGCGCCAGGAATCCGATCAATCCGTAGAGGACGCCGCGGCAGGCCATGCCGAGACGGGCCAGCCTGTCCAGTGTCTGACTGTTCGCCGCTCTGCGCGCGGCGCCTTCCACCTGTGCGCTGTTCATAACCATGCGCTCTTACCTCACAAAGAAGGCGCAAACCTTCCCGCGACCAGGTGTGAAGGACTTACCCCGGGGCAACGCCGCCACCCCGGGCAGGACGGCAGGACGGCGGCTCAGCCCGGCAGCGCGTCCAGCCGCCGCAGGATGACCCCTTCGCGCAGCGCCCAGGGGCAGACCTCGAGCTCCGCCACGCCGAACAGGTCCATCGCGGCGTCCGCGACGATCGCCCCCGCCGGCAGCTGCCGCACCCTCCCTGCCGACACCCCGGGGAGCCCTGTCCGCTCCCGGACGTCCATCGCGGCGAGCCGGCCGGTCCACCCGGTCAGGTCCGCGTGCCGGAGCGACCTGCGGGCGTTCTCCCCGTCGGCCGAGGGCGCGGCCCCGGCGATCCGCGCCAGCTGCTTGAACGTCTTGGACGTCGCCACCGCGTGGTCGGCCTGGCCGTACCGGGCGACGTCGCCCACCGAGCGGGCGATCTCCGCCCGGACGTACCGGCGCAGCGCCCGCACCTCCTCGGCGGGCGGCGGGTCGGCGGTGAACCAGTCGCGGGTCAACCGGCCCGCGCCCAGCGGCAGCGAGACCGCCACGTCCGGCTGCTCGTCGATCCCCGAGGCGATCTCCAGCGATCCCCCGCCGATGTCCAGCACCAGCAGCCGCCCCGAGGACCAGCCGAACCACCGCCGCACGGCCAGGAACGTCAGGCGGGCCTCGTCCTGCCCCGAGAGCACCTGGATGTCCACCTGTGTGGCGGCCTTGATCCGCTCCAGCACGTCGTCGCCGTTGACGGCCTCCCTGACCGCCGACGTGGCGAAGGCCATGAGGTCCTCGACGCCCTTGTCCTCGGCGATCCGCAGGGCCTCCTCGACGAACCCGTGCAGCCGCGCCGCGCCGGTCTCGGAGAGCCGGTCACCGCCCTCCGCGCGCTCGACGTGCTCGGAGAGCCTCAGCTCCACCTTGTGGGAGTAGGCGGGCAGCGGACGGGCCCCCCGATGGGCGTCCATCACCAGGAGGTGGACCGTATTGGAACCGACATCAAGAACGCCCAGTCGCATGGGTTGAAATTACTACTATTCCGAACTTGTCCCGTCCGGGATCCGGCGGTGCACGCTCACCGCGTATCCCCCGCCGTCGTAGGGGTCGCCGTCCCACGTCGCCATACGCCGCTCCAGGACCAGTCCCGCCGCCTCGCACCAGGCGTCGTACTCCGTCAGCCCCACGGTGGCCGAGGCCAGCGGAAGGTGCGCGGCGTCCAGCCCGAACCCGGCCACCAGCAGGCCGCCCGGCCGCAGCAGGGCGGCGAGCCGCCGTACGGCCCGCGCCTCGGTTCCCGGCGCCAGCAGCGGGATCACGTTCCCGGCGGCGACCACGAGGTCGAAGGGCCTTCCCGGGCCGGAGGCGTCCGGCAAGGCCGCGCCCGGCGCGGACGCGTGCGGACCGGAGGCGTCCCGGCCGGGAGCGCCCGGACGGGAGACGTCCGGACCGAACGCGCCCGGGTCGAGCGTGCTCAGGTCCCCCCTCACCCAGGTCAGCCCGGGCGCCCGGCTCCGAGCCACCGCGAGCATGGACTCGTCCAGGTCGACGCCCGCGCACGCGTAGCCCAGCTCCGCCAGCCGAATCGCCACCCGCCCCGTGCCGCACCCGGCGTCCAGCACCCGCGATCCCGGCGGCGCGAGCGCCGCACACAACCGCGCCTCCCCGTGCACGTCCGCCCCGGAGGCGGCGAGCTCGGCGAACCGCGCCGCGTACCGCTCCCCCGCGTCCTCGCCCGCGATCTCCGCCCAGCGGCTTCTCGCTTCTTCCATCCGCCCAGGATCCCACTCCGTCCGCGCGCGGCCGCACGCCCGCGGACAGGCCGGGACCGGACCGGGACGACGGATGTCACACCCGGCGGATGTCGTCCAGGTTCCGCTCGACCCAGCCGCGCAGCGCGGCCAGCGGTTCGGCGACGCCGAAGCCCAGGTCGGTCAGTTCGTACTCCACGTGCAGCGGGACGGCCGGGTAGACCGTGCGGTCCACGAACCCGGACTCCTCCAGGCGGCGCAGGGTCTGGGTGAGGACCTTGGGGCTGACGCCCTCCAGCCGGCGCTGCAGCTCGCCGAAGCGCCGCGGGCCCTCCTCCAGTGCGCCGATCACCAGTGCCGTCCACTTGCTCGCCAGCAGGTCGAGCACGCCCCGGCAGGGGCACTGGGCGGCGTAGACGTCGTGCTTGTCGTGGCGGCCCGTGGTGCAGGTCATGGACACGGCCGACCCCTTCCTCCCTGGATGCTTCCCAAAGGTAAGTAGAAGCCCTTGATGGTTACTGGGGTCATCAGGATAGCGTCGCCGGCGTCGCCAACCCCCATCGGCAAGGAGGAGAACATGGCGCTCATGCGCGCTGTCAGCCAGGACGCCTTCGGCGGTCCCGAGGTCCTGCGCACCGTGGACCTGCCGCGGCCCGAGCCGCTGCCCACCGAGGTCCTGGTGCGCGTGGTGTCCGCGGGGCTCAACCCGGTCGACGTCAAGACCCGCGAGGGCGGGGGCATCGCCGGAGTGCTGGGCGAGCCCCCCTTCGTCCTCGGCTGGGACGTCTCCGGGGTCGTGGAGGAGGTCGGGTTCGGGGTGCACAACCTGCGCCCCGGGGACGAGGTGTACGGCATGCCGTGGTTTCCCCGCCAGGCCGGCGCCTTCGCCGAGTACGTGACCGCCCCCTCCCGGCAGTTCGCCCTCAAGCCCCGCTCGGTGGGCCACGACGAGGCCGCCGCCGTGCCGCTGGCCGCGCTGACCGCGTGGCAGGCCCTGGTGGACGCCGCCGGGATCCGGCCGGGCCGGCGCGTGCTCGTGCACGCGGCGGCGGGCGGCGTCGGGCACTTCGCGGTCCAGTTCGCCAAGCACCTCGGCGCGTACGTGATCGGCACCGCCCGCTCCGGCAAGCACGAGTGGCTGCGCGGGCTCGGCGCCGACGAGCTCGTCGACTACACCTCGGTCCGGTTCGAGGAGACCGTCGAGGACGTCGACGTGGTCATCGACCTGATCGGTGACGACCACGACGCCACCGGCACGCGCTCCCTGGACGTGCTGGTCCCCGGCGGCCTGCTCCTCGCGGTGCCCTCCGGCGTCTCCCCCGAGCTGGCCCGGCGGGCGCAGGAGCGCGGCCTGCGGGCGAGCGCGTTCCTCGTCGAGCCCGACGGCCCCGCGCTGGCCCGCATCGCGGAGCTGATCGACGACGGCCGGGTCCGGATCGAGGTCGAGGAGGTCTTCCCGCTGGAGCGGGCGGGCGAGGCGCACAAGCGCCTCGCCGAGGGCCGGACCCGGGGCAAGCTGGTGCTCCGCGTCGGCTGACGCCACCGCGGAGGAGACCGCCACGTGGAGGACGCGGCCGCTACCGGGCGGGGACGGCAGGCGAGGAGGGCGGGCCTCCCGGGAGGGTCGCGCTGAGGGCGGACGTCCGGGGCGGGCCGGACGAGCCTTTCCCGCCGCGGGCAACCGTACGGCACCTCTCCCGCTCTCCTGCTGCTACGTCGCGCGGGCCCAATGGATGAAGGCGGCCGGTTCCCGGCCGCACCGGCCCGGCGGCCGAGCGCCACAGCCGGGCCGGGACCGTCCCGCTCCCGACGAACGGACCTCCTTCCTCCATGATCTCCTTCGCCCGGTTCACCACCCGTACCCGTGTCATGGCCGCCGTCCTGGGCGCGAGCCTCGCCGGCGGAGTGGCCCTGGCCGCGGGCGCCCTGGCGACCGGCCCGGCCCCCTCCGCCACCGGCGCGAAGGCGCCCGGCGTGACCGCTCAGGACCTGCTGAGGATCGCCGAGGGCCAGATCGGCGTGGAGGAGAACGACCGGGGCGGCGGCACCAGGTTCCACAAGTGGTACATGGAGTCCCAGCGCGCGCGGGAGACCGTCGAGCGCGACGGCGGGAACGTCAGGGCCTACGCCAACGCCCCCTGGTGCGCGATGTTCGTCTCCTGGGTCGGCGAGCAGGCCGGTCTCCGGCCCACCGTGGGATGGGACGCCTACACCGTGACCTACGCCCAGTGGTTCAAGGCCAACGACCGCTGGGGCGGGAAGGCCGCCCCGGGCGCGGTCGTCTTCTTCGACTGGAAGCGGGGCGACAGCCTGGCCGGCATCGACCACGTCGGCCTGGTCGAGGAGGACAACGGCGACGGCACGATCACCACGATCGAGGGCAACACCGGCAACGGCAAGGTCGAGCGGCGCGTCCGCCCCAAGGCCGAGGTCGTCGGCTACGGCTACCCGCGGTACGCGGCCTGACCCGCGGAGCGCACGCGGGGAGGCTCAGCCCCGGCCGTCGCCGGAGGCGTCCGGGTCCTCGATCCGGGCCAGCAGCAGGGCGCCGAGGTCGGCGATCGACCGGCGCTGCAGCAGGACCGCGACCGGCAGGCTCACCTCCAGGTCGAGGGCGACGCGGTTGCGCAGCTGGACCGCCATCAGGGAGTCGAAGCCCAGCCGGTGCAGGCGCTGGGCCCCGTCGACCTTCTCCCTGGGGAGCTGGACGACCGCGGCGACCTGCGCGCACAGGTAGTCGACGACGAGCCGGCCGGCCTCCCCGGGCGCGCACCCGGTGAGCGCCTCCCGGGTGAGGGCGGGCGCGGCGGTCCCGTCCGCCGGACCCTCCTGCACGAGTTCCCGCAGCAGGGAGGCCGAGCGCAGGGCCGGGAAGTAGTGCGTCCACCTGGCGGGGTCGAAGGACATGACGCCCGCCTGGACCGGCGGATCGGCGAGCAGGCGCCCGAGGATCGCCAGCGCGTCCTCGGGGGCGAACCCGTCGAAGCCGCGCTCGGCCAGGCGCAGGTCCTTGTCCGCCTTGGCGACCTGCCCGGTGGCGGCCCACTGGCCCCAGTTGACGCTGAGGGCCGGCAGCCCCCGCGCCCGCCGGTGCTGGGCGAGGCCGTCGAGGTAGGCGTTGGCCGTGGAGTAGTTGCCCTGGCCCGGCGAGCCGATCAGCGAGGCCGCCGAGGAGTAGAGCAGGAAGAAGTCCAGCGGCAGGTCCCGGGTGAGCTCGTGCAGGTACCACGCTCCGGCGACCTTGGGCGGCATCGGCGCGAAGAACCTGGCGCGGTCGAGCTGGGCCAGCGTCCCGTCGTCGAGGACGACCGCGGAGTCGACCACGCCGCGCAGGGGCGGCATGCGCCGGGCGATCCCGTCCAGGAGCCCGGCCAGGTCCTCGCGGCGGGTGATGTCGGCCGCGGCCTCGAGCACCTCCACCCCGGCGGCGGTCAGCGCGGCGATCCGGTCCCGCGCCTCGGCGGGGGCGCCGCTCCGGCCCACCAGGACGAGGTGGCGGGCGCCGTGCGCGGCGAGCCACTCGGCGGTGAGCAGCCCCACTCCGCCGAACCCGCCGGCGATCAGGTAGGTCGCGCCGGAGCTCACCGGGACCGGCCGCGCGGCCGGGAGCGGCCGGTGCCGGAGGCGGGCGGCCCGGCGGCTCCCGGCCCGCAGCACGAGCTCGGTCTCCTGCCCGCCGGTCAGGATCTCGTCGCGCAGGGCGCGGAGCACGGCCTCGCCCGGGTCGGCGGGCAGGTCGGCCAGGGAGCAGCGCAGCTCCGGGTGCTCGTAGGGGACCACCCGGCCGAGTCCCCAGACGGCCGTCTGGCCGGGGTCGACGTCCTCGGTCCCGTCCGGCGCCTGCGCGGCGGAGGTGACCAGCCAGAGCCGGGGCGCGGGCTGCGCGCCGTCGGCGGCGAGCGTCTTGACCAGGTTCAGCACGCCGAAGCAGCCGTCCACGGCCTCGGCCCCGGCCACCGCACCGGCCGCCGGGGCGGCCGCCGTTCCGGTGGCGGACAGGTGGACGACGGCCCGGGGCGGCCAGGCCCCGGCCTCGGTCTGCTCCTTGACCAGTCTCCTCCAGTCGTCCTCCGAGCCGGGGTCCAGCACGCGGTGCCCGGCGTCGATCCACCGGTAGCCGTCGCCCGGCCGGACCAGCACCACCCGCCCGCCGTGCTCGGCGAGCAGGGCGCACAGCCGCGCCCCCGCCGGGGAGTCGCTCACGACCAGCCAGTCCCCCGGCTCGCCGCCCGCCTCCGGCACGGGGGCCGGCAGCGCCTCCAGCTCCTGCCAGTGCGTGCCGTACAGCAGCCTGCCCGCCTTCCGCTCGACGACCTCCGGCAGGTCGGACGCCAGCCTCCTGAGCCGGAACCCGGTGACGGAGACGAGCGGGCGGCCCGCGTCGTCGGTGACCAGGACGTCGCCCTCGACCAGGTCCCGCTCCCCCTCCGGGGAGGTGCGCACCGCGCGGGAGAACAGGCGGCGGCCCGCCTCCGGCCTGGCGTGGAACCGGCACACCCCGGTGCGCACCGGCAGATAGGTGTCCTGCGCGGCGCCGGCGGTGTCGAGCAGCGTCATCAGCGGCTGGAGCGCCGAGTCCAGCAGCGCCGGGTGGAGCAGGTAGCGCTCCGCTCCCGCGGCGACGCCCTCGTGCACGGTCAGCTCGGCGACCACCGCCCCGTCGCCCCGGTGGAGCGCCGCGACGCCCCGGAAGGCCCCGGACTGCTCGATGCCGCGGCGCCGCGAGGCCGCGTAGTGCCCGGCCACGTCGAACCGCCCGGGGTAGGCGGACAGGTCGCAGACGTCGATGCCGTCCTCCCGCCCGCCCTCGTCCGCCGTGCGGGGACGGAGCAGCGCGGTGGCGGCCCGCGCCCATTCGACCGGTCCTCCGGAGGGGGCCGGCTCGGCGGTGTAGAGCGTCCAGCGGCGGCTCCCGTCCCCGTCCGCCTCCTCCAGGGCGGCCTGGACGCGCTGGGGGGCTCCGGGGGTCAGGAACAGGGCGCGCTCCATCGTCAACTCCTCCACCTGGAAGGGCCCGCCCGCGTACGCCTCCAGGCCGCAGGCCAGCGCCAGCTCGTGGTAGGCCGCGCCGGGCAGGACCGGCATCCCGTGCACGCGGTGGTCGAGGAGGTACGGCAGGCGGTCCAGGTCGAGATCGAAGTCCCACACGAGCCGGTCGCCGGGGGCCAGGCGCAGCGCCTCCCCGGCGATGGGGTGGCCGGCGCCGTACGCGGAGGCCGCGCGGCCCTTCTCCACCCGGCCCGGCGTCCTCCAGTACCGCTCGTGCTGCCAGGGGTAGGCGGGCAGCGCGACCCGGGCCCGCCCGGCCTGCGCGCCGCGGTGCGAGCCGTACGGCTGCATCCGGCCGAAGTCCACCGCGCGGCCGGCGGCGTACAGCTCCGCCACCGCCTCGCGCACGGCGGCCGGGCCGGGCGTCTCGCGGGTCAGGGCGGTGACGGCCGTCCCGGCGGCGCCGGTGTGGCGCAGGTTCTGCTGGACCGCGCGGGCCAGCAGCGGGTTGGGGCTGAACTCGACGAAGGTGTCGAACCCGGCCTCGGCCAGGCCCTGCACCGCGTCGGCGAACAGCACGGGCAGACGCAGGTTGTCGGCCCAGTACTCCGCGCCCATCTCCGCGCCCCGCTGGAAGCGCCCGGTGACCGTGGACCACATCGGTACGGTGCCGTCCTGCGGGCGCAGCGGCGCCAGGAGCTCCAGGAGCGGCCCGCGCAGCGGGTCCATCTGCGGACTGTGCGAGGCGATGTCCACCTGCACCCGCCGCCCGAAGACGCCCTCGGCCTCCAGGTCGCGCAGGACGGCGTCGATCGCCTCCGGGTCCCCGGCGAGCACGCACGAGGCCGGGGCGTTGTGCACCGCCAGCGCCAGCCGGTCGCCGCCGGCCGCCGCCAGTTCCCCGGCGCGTCCGGCCGTCAGCTCGACGGCGGCCATCGCCCCGCGCCCGCTGGTCGTGCGGATGATCCGGCTGCGGCCGCAGATGATCCGCGCCGCGTCGTCGAGACTCAGGACCCCCGCGACGTGCGCCGCGGCGACCTCGCCCATCGAGTGCCCGACCACCGCGTCGGGCTCGAACCCCCAGGAGCGCCAGAGCCGGGCGAGCGCCACCTGGACCGCGAAGATCACCGGCTGGGCGACGTCGATCCGCGAGAGCCGCGACTCCTCCGGGTCCGCGGTGAGCTCACCGGTCAGCGACCAGCCGGTGTAGGGGTGCATGGCCCGCTCGCACTCGGCGACCGCCGCGGCGAAGACCGGCTCGGCGGCGAGCAGGTCGCGGCCCATCCCGGCCCACTGCGCCCCCTGGCCGGGGAAGACCCACGCGGTCCGGTGCCCCCGCTCGGACTCCTCCGCCTCCCCGCTGCAGGTCCCGTCGGGCCGGTCGCCCCGTGCGAAGGCGTCCAGCCGCGCGGCGGCCTCCTCGCGGGTGCCCGCGACCACCGCGAGCCGGAAGTCGTGGTGGCTGCGCCGTACGCCCGCGGCGGCGGCCACCCGGTGCAGCGGCGTCTCCGTCGAGACGAGCAGGTCCCGGTAGCGTCCCGCGAGCTCGGCCAGCGCCTTCGGGGTGCGCGCGGAGACCGGCAGCAGCACCGGCCGGTCGCCGCGGCCGGCGGCCTCTCCCGGGTCCCCGTCCGCGTCCTCCGGCCGCGGGGCGGGCGGCTCCTCGACCACGATGTGCACGTTGGTGCCGGTGATGCCGAAGCTGCTCACTCCGGCCCTGCGGGGCCCGTCCTGCTCCGGCCACGGCTGGTCCCGGTCGCAGACCCGCACGGCCGTCCGATCCCACGGGATCGCGGGGCTGGGGGTGGAGAAGTTGAGGCTCGCGGGCAGCCGGCCGTACTTGACGCACAGCACGGCCTTGATCAGGCCGGTGACGCCGGCCGCGCCCTCGGTGTGGCCGAGGTTGGTCTTCACCGAACCCACCAGGAGCGGCCGGCCGGACGGACGACCGCGGCCCAGGACCGCGTCCAGCGCGGCGATCTCGACGGGGTCGCCCGCACTGGTCCCGGTCCCGTGGGCCTCCACGTAGGCGACGCTGAGCGGGTCCACCCCGGCGTCGCGGTAGGCCGCCTCCAGCCCCGCCGCCTGGCCGGCGACCTGCGGCGCCATGAAGCTCTCGCCGTGCCCGTCGTTGCTCGCGGCGCCGCCGCGGATCAGCGCGTGGACGCGGTCGCCGTCGGCCAGCGCCCGGGAGAGGGTCTTCAGCACGACGATGCCCACGCCCTCGCTGCGGACGTAGCCGTCGGCGCGGGCGTCGAAGGTCTTGCACTGGCCGTCCGGGGCCATCATCGACCCCTGGGAGAACCCGATCGCGTGGTCGGGGGACAGGAT
>NZ_BMQE01000013.1:0-163966 GCF_014647955.1 Planomonospora antibiotica
CTCCCGGGGGCCACCCGAACGTCCCGCTTCGCCGACCTGGAACTCGCAGCATGACCCACCACCGAATTAGACAACAGAGTCCTGAAGGCCGGGGCATCCTCCGGAGGTTCAGGTGAGCCCGGGTGGACCGCCGGACGACGGAAGCCCGGGCTTCGCGCCATTCGGGTGACAGAACGCTGTCATATGGGTACAGTGACGTTGCCGCCTCCTGCTGGGGGGAATGGAAGTGAGCCCGGGTGGACCGCCGGACGACGGAAGCCCGGGCTTCGCGTTGTCCCGCTTCAATCCACCGCAAAGCGCTCGGCATCCAGATCGCAGCCCAGCCCTTTCCAATAGGCCTCCTGCCCTGCTTCCGCCAGCAAAGCAGCACCAGCGACGATGTCCGGCAACCAGAGCAAAGGCTCCTCATCCGGCGCTTCCCAGGAAGCACGCAGCCGAGGCGCCATCGCGTGGCGACCTCTCAGCGCTTCGACCATGTCCCTGTCTCGAACATCCAGTTCACTGTGCCGGCGCTCGAAGACGACATCCCCCACATGACGTCGGCCGAGTTCCCAGAGCAGGCGCTCCATGCATTTCCTGCGGGCGCGCTCCTGGCGGCCGCGGTCCAGGCCCGTGCCGATGATGACGATGCCGCAGGGCCGGAGGGCGCCGATGGCCTCGACCAGCTGGACACGGCGCTTATCCTTCTCGTCCCGCCAGTGGAGCCGCCGCTGGTTGCGCAGGAGCAGGCCCCGCAGGACCGCCCGGTAGCCTTCCGCGCACGCCGAGGGAACCAGTACGGCCGCCATCAGGTACAGACCGGACGACACACGCATGGATTCGTCTACATAGGCGGAGTGCGGGGGATTCACGACGGATCATGCTAGTCCGATCGATGACCTAGCGTGATGGATTCATCACTCGAGGTTCGCAGTCGCATGCGACAGGCCGATGAGCAGCGGGTCCGCGCCGAATCTTCACCTCGACGGCCGCCCCGCCCTCTTGTCACTCCTATCGAATATCGATAGATTCTCATCGTTGCTCGATAGAAGGAGAGACGATGGGAAAGCTGACCGTGCACACGCTGCGCGCCGTGCTCGTGGCACTGCTCGCCGGCTCGGTGTTCGTACAGGCGGTGATGGTGCCGCTGCTCGCCTCCGACCTGGAAGGGCTGCGCCCGGAGTTCGCCTACCTGCGCCCCCCGCTGCTCGCGATCGTCTTCCTGGGCGTCGTGGCCGCCCAGGTCGTCCTGGTCTGCGTGTGGCGGCTGGTGACGATGGTGCGGCGCGGGACGGTGTTCTCGCACGCCGCCTTCCGCTACGTGGACATCGTGATCGGCGCGTTCACGGCGGCCGCCCTCCTGGTGTTCGCGCTCGGGGTCGTCCTGGCACCGGGCGACCCCGTCCCCCCGGGCGTCGTCCTGCTGATCGGCGGGGTCGGCCTGGCGGTCCTGGGGGTCGCCCTCGTCGTGCTCGTGCTGCGGATGCTGCTCGCCCAGGCCGTCGCGCGCGACGTCGAGGCGGCGCGGATGCAGGCCGAGCTGAAGGAGGTGATCTGATGCCGATCACCGTCGACATCGACGTGATGCTGGCCAGGCGGAAGATGTCCGTGGGCGAGCTCGCCGACCGCGTCGGGATCACGCCCGCCAACCTGGCGGTGCTCAAGAACGGCCGCGCCAAGGCGGTGCGCTTCACGACGCTCGAGGCGCTCTGCGAGGCGCTCGACTGCCAGCCGGGAGACCTGCTGCGCTGGGAGGCCGGGGACACCGCGTCCCAGGAGGACTCCGCGCCTCAGGAGGAGGAGGAGGCGGCCGTCGGCGACCGCTCCTGAGGAGCGCGGCCGCCGGGCGGAGCCTCCGCCCGGCGGCCGCATTCTGTTTCACCCGATCGCCCGGATTTCCCCTTTACATGGTAGATCAATCTTTTGTCCGGCGGGCCGCCCGCCGGACAGGGGATCACAGCAGGTCCACCTCCGCGTACGGCAGGCCGCCGGACAGCACGGGAAAGCCCGGCCCCCGGTCGAAGAACGGCCCCTTCTCCGGGAGCAGGCCGCGCAGCTCGGCGCGGCGGAGCCCGGTGGCCCCGGCGTCCACCTTCGGGTCGCCGGGCGGGCCGTGCAGCACCACGCCGTAGTCGTCGCGGGCACCCTCCACCGAGACCTTGCCGTCGCGGACGTCGGCGGCCACCGCCTCGGCCGGGCGGTCCAGCGGGCACCCCCAGCCCCCTCCCCCGGTGGTGCGGATCCGGATCACCTCGCCCGCGCGCACCGGCGCGTCGTCGACCAGGCCCTCCATCGGCCGCCCCTCGATCTCCACGGTGAACGGCCGCCCGGCCCGGCCGCCGTTCACACCCCAGCAGGACAGGATCGAGCGGTCGGCGACGGACATGAACGAGGCGTCGCGGAGCATCCGGATGTGCTTGTCGTAGCCGAGGCCGCCCCGGTGCAGCCCCGGGCCGCCGGAGTCGACGGCCAGGCCCAGGCGCTCGACCCGCAGCGGCCAGCGGGACTCGGCGAACTCGACCGGGATGTTGCGCGAGTCGGGCACGACGTGGATCGTGTCCTCCCCGTCGGCGTACCAGCGCCCGCCGGAGCCGCCGCCCAGGACCTCCCGCATCAGGTACGGCGCGCCGTCGGCGCCGGTGCCGTGCACGCCGGTGTAGCGGATCGTCTCCTGGTCGGCGGGCATGCGCCCGCCGGTGGCCTTGGCCAGCACCCCGGCCAGCACGCCCAGCAGCCGCAGGATCACGAACGTGCGGGCGTTGGTCGGCGCGGGGAAGACCGGGGTGAGCAGCGTGCCCTTGGCCGGGAAGCGCATCTCGATCAGCGGGACGACGCCCTCGTTGACGTCGAGCTCGGCCATCCGTTCGGGGGTCTCGGCGAGGTTGCGCAGGATCGGGGCGAGCCACTTCTTCAGGAACACCCCGTCGGCGTAGTCGCCCGCGTGGTTGATCGGCCCCCTGGCCTGCGGGGAGGTCCCGGTGAAGTCGATGACGAGGGGGCGGTCGGCGGAGTGGTCGACGGTGAGGGTGATGCGCTGGGCGTGCAGCCGGGGCGCGTCCACCCCGTCGTGCTCGGCGTAGTCCTCCCACACGTGCGTACCCTCGGGGATCCTCGCCAGCAGCTCCCGGCGGAACGTCTCGGTGGTCTTGGCCAGGATCGCCTCGAAGCAGTCCTCGACGGCCTCGCGCCCGTAGCGGTCGAACAACTCCTCCAGCCGCCGCGCGCCCATCAGGCAGGCCGAGCACTCGGCGTCCAGGTCGCCGGCGAGCGAGTCGGGCGTCCGGGAGTTGCGCGTCATGATGGTCAGGGCGGCCCGGTTGGGCACGCCCCGGTCCCAGAGTCTGATCGGCGGGACCATCAGCCCCTCCTCGAACACGCTCCGCGCGCCCGACGGCATCGACCCCGGGCAGGAGCCCCCGATGTCGTCGTGGTGCCCGAAGGCCTGCACGAACGCGACGACCTCGCCGCGGTGGAAGACCGGGACGGTGACGCACAGGTCCGGCAGGTGGCCGATGCCGCCCTCCGACAGGTAGACGTCATTGTGGAAGAACACGTCGCCCGGGTTCATCTCCGCCACCGGGAAGTCGCGGACGACCGGCTGGACCAGCGCCGAGTAGGACCGGCCGGTCAGCTTGCGCAGCCGTACGTCGTGGATGCCCGCGCGGAAGTCGTGCGCGTCGCGGATCATCGGGGAGCGGGCGGTGCGCGCGATCGCGGTCTCGACCTCCCGCTCCACCGAGGCGAGCGTGCCCTCGACGATCTCCACCAGCACCGGGTCGGCGGCCGTCATGCTCCTGCCCTCCCGTTCGGCTCGCGGCGGACCACGAGGTTGCCGCGGCCGTCGGCCGCGGCGGTGAAACCCGGGTGCACCGGGAGCGTGGAACCGTACTCCTCGACCACCGCGGGGCCGCGGACCGCGTCGCCGGGGCGCAGGTCGGCTCGGCGGAAGACCGGGGTGTCCCTACTGCCGTCCTCCCCGGGGGCCCGGTCGTCGTCGAAGTGCACGGGGCGGGTGCCGGCCGGGGCGAGGGGCGGATCGTGCGGGCCGCGCGGCGGGCGTTCGGCGATCACCGGGCGGGCGATGGGGCCGATCCCGGAGACGCGGAGGTTGACCCATTCGACGCCGTGCCGGGGATCGTCGCGGTAGCCGTACCCGTAGAGCGCGCGGTGCGCCTCGTGGAAGCGGTCCAGCACCTCGGCGCGCCAGGCCGCGTCCGGCGGCCCGGCCGGGGCGGGCACGCGGACCTCGTAGGCCTGGCCGTAGTAGCGCAGGTCGGCGCTGCGCGCGAAGACGGGGTCGGTGAAGCCCTCACGCGCCAGCGCCTCGGCCGCCCGGCCCTCCAGCTCGCCGAAGATCTCCGCGGCGGTGTCCAGGGGCAGGTCGCGGGTGACGAAGGTGCGCACGTAGTCGTTCTTGACGTCCACGGTGAGCAGGCCGAACGCCGAGACGTTGCCGGGGTCGGGCGGGACGATCACCGACGGCAGGCCGAGGATGTCGATCAGGCGGCAGACCAGCAGCGGCCCGGAGCCGCCGAAGGCCACCATCGGGAAGTCGCGCACGTCCAGGCCGCGTTCGACGGTCAGCCGCCGGATGGCGTTCGCCTGGTTGAAGGCGCTGATCTCCAGGACGCCGGTCGCCGTGCGTTCCGGGGTCAGCCCGAGCTTCGCCGCCAGCGCCTCCACGGCCCGCCGGGCGGCCCCGGCGTCGAGCGGGACCTCCCCGCCGAGCAGGTGCGCGGGGACCCGGCCGAGGAAGACGTGCGCGTCGGTGACGGTGACCTCGGCGCCGCCCCGGCCGTAGCAGACGGGCCCCGGGTCGGCGCCGGCGGAGGCCGGGCCGACCTTGAGCGCGCCCTCGGGGGAGGTCCGGGCGACCGACCCGCCGCCCGCGCCCACCGTCACGATGTCGATCATCGGGATCCTGCACGGGTAGCGGCCGACGCCGCCCTCGGTGGTGAGCGACGGCTCCCCGTCGAGCACGACCGCGACGTCGGTGGAGGTGCCGCCGCCGTCCAGCGTGATCACCGACGGGTGCCCGGCGGTGGAGGCGACCAGCGCGGCGCCGAGCGCGCCCGCGGCCGGTCCGGAGAGCACGGTGGTGATCGGCTGGTGCACGACCTCCGCGGCCGAGAGCACGCCGCCGTTGCTCTTCATCACCGAGAACGGCATGCCGAGGCGCTCGGACAGCCGGGCCAGGTAGCGGCGCATGGTCGGTTTGACCGCGGCGTCCACGAGCGTGGTGACCGACCGCTCGTACTCGCGGTACTCGCGCAGCACGTCGCTGGAGATCGAGACGACCGCCTCGGGGTGCTCGCGCTCCAGGACCTCGCGCATGCGCAGCTCGTGCGCGGGGTCGGCGTAGGAGTGCAGGAAGCACACTCCGATCGCGGTGATCCCCCGCTCCCGGAACCAGCGGGCGGCGGCGACGGCCCCCTCGGTGTCGAACGGCCGGACCTCGGCGCCGGTGTGGTCCAGTCGCCCGCCGACGGTCCTGACCCGGTGCGCCGGGACGATGCGGGGCGGCTTGACCCAGAAGTAGGAGTTGCCGTAACCGTCGGGGACGCTCTGCCGGGCGATCTCCAGGACGGACTCGAAGCCCTCGGTGGTGACGAAGCCGAGGTCGGCGATGCGGTCCTCGAGGAGCTGGTTGGTGGCGACCGTGGTGCCGTGCACCACCGCCGAGACGGCCGCCCCCTCGGCCCGGCCGAGCACCTTGCGGATGCCCGCCATGAAGCCCTCGGCCGGATCGGCCGGGGTGGAGGGGGTCTTGGTGGTGGTGATCTCACCGGTCTGCTCGTCCACCATGACCACGTCGGTGAACGTGCCCCCGGTGTCGACGCCGATACGGACGCTGCGCATGCCCCCGTGTCTACCCAGTCGCGCCGAGCCCGCAAATCGGCGCACACTGCCGAAACCCGTCCCGGTCCTTGGGCAACTCGCCGCCGCACCCGTCCGCGCTCCGCCGCACGGCCCTCCGCCGGCCGGTGCCGTACGGCGCGCACGCCGGTGCACGGCGACCGGCGGCGCACGGCGACCGGCGGCGCACGGCGACCGGCGGCGCACGGCGACCGGCGGCGCACGGTGCACGGCGGCGCACGGTGCACGGCGGCCGGGCCGCACCGGGGAACTCTCCGGCCTCCCCGATCGCTGAACAGATGACAATCCCGTACGAAACGGAAGAGGCTCCCTTCTTGCGCAGCTCGTTCTTCGGCAACCAGGACCAGGGCCAGGTCCCCGGCCACTTCACCCTGCAGACCCCCAAGATGCTGCGCGTGCAGCTGAACGGCGAGGACGTGCTGGCCCGGCAGGGCTCGATGGTCGCCTTCCAGGGGCGGATGGACTTCGACTACGAGGGCGGCGGCGTCGGCAGGTTCCTGAAGAAGATGGTCACCGGCGAGGGCGCGCCGCTGATGCGGGTGCGCGGGCAGGGCGTGCTCTTCCTCGCCGACGACGCCCAGGACGTGCACCTGTTCTACCTGGAGAACGAGGCGATCACGGTCAACGGCAGGAACCTGCTGGCCTTCGACCCGCACCTGTCCTGGGACATCAACCGGGTGCAGGGCGCGGGCATCGCCGCCGGCGGCCTGTTCAACACCACGGTCTCCGGCACCGGCTGGGTGGCGGTCACCGCGCACGGCACGCCGTCGATGCTCGACGCCGCCTGGGGGCCGACCTACGCCGACGGCCAGTCGGCGGTCTGCTGGAGCGCCTCGCTGCAGGTGGGGGTCAACCGCACCTTCAAGGCGGGAGCGCTCATCGGGCGCGGCAGCGGCGAGGCCCTGCAGCTCGCCTTCCAGGGGCAGGGCTTCGTCCTGGTCCAGGCCAGCGAGGGCCCGGTCGTCCCGCAGGCGCGGGGCTGACGCGGTCAGCAGGACCACCCGGCCGCCGCGCGGTGTCCGGTCGTCCCGCAGACGCGGGGCCGACCCCGGCCCGCCCCTCGGCACCGGCCCGCGGATGCGGACCGGTTACCGGGACGCGGGCGGCCCGTGAACCGGCGCGACGCCGGAGCGCCGCCGGCCCGGCCCGCGGATGCGGGTCCGGCCGACGGTGCTCCGGCGGTGCTCCGGCGAGGCGGATCAGCGGCGGCGGTTGCCCATGATGGAGCCGATCACCGCGTCGGCGTCGTGCGCGTGCACCTTGGCGGCCAGCCGGATGGCCATCTCGTTCGTACGGCGCAGCTCGGCCTCGACCCGGTCCTTGCCGGACTGCCCGACCTGGACGCCGAAGTAGGCTCCGATGATCGCTCCGGAGACCCCGACGAGACCGGCGAACGGCGCACCGCCGCCGCCGTCGCGCATCGCGACGACGACGAACCCGACCAGGATGACGATCAGGCCCGTCAGGACCACGTAGAACCCGTACCTCCAGCGGGCCGCCTCGGCCTTGGCCGCGACGGCCTCGTCCTCGGTCATCATCGCCGCGAGCGCGGGCGGCATCTCGCCGTGGTCCGGCGCCGCGGAGATCTTGGTCAGCGGCGCCGTGGGCGCCGCCGCCGGGGGAAGGGGTGGGGTCTTGGCGGTCGTCACAGGTGTGCTCCCATGTTTCTGTCGGCCAAAAGAATCTCCCACGCTTTGTCGGAGGCAAGCCGAGTCGGGCTTGACCTACGCGGGACCTGGCATTCCTACCAGTTGTATCCCTGCTCAAACACCATGGGCAAACCCGCTAAGCTGGCCCGTCGTGACCGAATCGTCCGCGCTCTCCCCCGTCCCCGTCCCCGTCGCGAACCGGGACGGGGTCCTGCGCTTCTACTTCGGCCCCATGGACTGCGGCAAGTCCACGCTGGCCCTGCAGATGAACTACAACCACGGCCGCCAGGGCAGGCGCGGGATGGTCCTGACCAAGCACGACCGCTCCGGCGGGCCGCGGATCACCAGCCGGATCGGCCTGGGCAGCGAGGCCGTCGAGGTCGACGACGACCTGGACCTGGTCGCCCTGGTCACCGATCGCAAGCCGATCGACTACGTGATCTGCGACGAGGCCTGCTTCTACACGGTCGCCCAGATCGAGCAGCTCGCGGACCTGACCGACGACTTCGGCATCGACGTCTACGCCTTCGGCCTGGCCTCCGACTTCCGCTCGCGGATGTTCCCCGCCGCCCAGCGCCTGTTCGAGCTCGCCGACGAGATCAGCCGGCTGCAGGTCGAGGTGCTGTGCTGGTGCGGCCGTCCCGGCCTGCTGAACGCCCGCGTGGTCGACGGCGCGCTGGTCCGCACCGGTGAGCAGGTCGTCATCGGCGACACCGGCGCCGACCCGGTCCGCTACCAGGTGCTCTGCCGCCGCCACTACCGCTCCGGCGACCTCGGCGTGAGCTGAGCGGCCGATTCCGGGCCGGGCCGTACCGCCGCGCCCCGGGTCGAGGGGTCAGCTTCTCAGCCTCCGGAACCGGCGTACGGAGAGCGGGAGGAAGACGGCGGTGAGCAGCACCGGCCACGCGACCGCCAAGAGCCCCGCGTGCTGCGCCGCCCAGGTCTCCCCCGCGAAACCCGGGTTGCCGAAGAGGTCCCGGACGGCCGAGGCCGTCGCCGAGAGCGGGTTCCACGCGGCGACGGCGCCGAGCCAGGCGGGCATCGTGGCCGGATCGACGAAGACGGCGGACAGGAATCCCACGGGCCAGACCAGGATCTGGACGGCGGTCACCGCCTCCGGCCCGCTCGCGGCCAGGCCGATGAAGATCCCGGCCCACAGCAGGGCGAAGCGGAGCAGGAGCAGCAGGCCGAGGGCGGTGAGAGCGGAACCGCGGCCCTCGTGCCAGCTCCATCCCAGCAGCAGCCCGGTGCCGGCCAGGACGGCCAGGCCGACGATCGAGTTGAGCATGTCGGCGGCGCACCGGCCCAGCACGACGGCCGAGGAACTCATCGGCAGCGAGCGGAACCGGTCGGTCACCCCCTTGGCGGCGTCCGTGGTCACCGCCATCATGGTGGTCTCCAGGCCGAAGAGCATGGCCAGGGCGAACATGCCGGGCATCAGGAACTCGAAGTAACCGCCGGGGCCGGGAGTCGTGATCGCGCCGCCGAACAGGCCGCCGAACATCAGCACGGTCATCACGGGGAAGAGCCATCCGACGATGACCGCTCCCGGCCGCAGGGCCCAGTGGTTCAGGTCGCGCAGGGTGATGGTCCAGGCGTCCATCAGTGCCCGGCCGACCCGGGACGGTGCCGGAGGGGGAGCCGGGGCGGGTGGGCGGGAGGTGTCCGCAGGGACGGTTTCCATGGGGGTTCTTCTTCCTTTCGAGGGGTCGGCGGATCGTGCGTCATGCCCGTCCGGACGCTCCCGGTGGGGTGACTCGCCGGGCGCCGTGCTCACCCGGAGGCCTCCTGCGGGGCGGCCGTGACCACGCCGGCGCCGCCCGCCGGGTCCGCGCGGCCGGCGGCCGTACCGGTGGCCGGGGTGCCGCCCGTCAGGTGGAGGAAGACCTCGTCGAGTGTCGGGCGGCGGAGCGCGAGGTCCTCCGGTTCGATCCCCGCCTCGTTCAGCTCGGTGGCCAGCCGGATCAGCGCCCGGACGCGCCCGGTGACGGGAATGCCGATCCGGTGGGCGGCCCGGTCGACGTCCGGCTCCCCGGAGGCGATCCGGGCGGCGACGGCCCGGGCCGCCTCGGTGTCCTCCGGACCGGAGAGCACCAGGTCGATCCGGTCGCCGCCGAGGGCGGACTTGAGCTCGTCGGGGGTGCCCTCCGCGACGACCCGTCCCGCCGCGAGCATGCAGACGCGGTCGGCCAGCCGGTCGGCCTCCTCCAGGTACTGCGTGGTCAGCAGCACGGTGGTCCCGGCGTCCACCAGCTCGCGGATCGCGGTCCAGACCTCCTGCCGGGCGGCGGGGTCGAGACCCGTCGTCGGCTCGTCGACGAACAGCACCGGAGGCGACACGATGAGGCTCGCCGCGAGGTCGAGCCGGCGGCGCATGCCCCCGGAGTATCCGCTCGCCGGCCTCCGCGCGGCCCCGGTCAGGGAGAACCGCTCCAGCAGCTCGTCGGCCCGCCGCGCGGCCGCCGCGGCGGGCAGGCGGTTGAGCCTGCCGAACATCACGAGGTTCCGCCGTCCTGTCAGGACCTCGTCGACCGCGGCGTACTGGCCCACCAGCCCGATGCGCTCGCGGACCTGCCGCCCCTGCCTGCGGACGTCGAACCCGGCCACGCTCGCCCGGCCCGCGTCCATGTCCAGCAGCGTGGACAGGATCCGGACCGCCGTCGTCTTCCCGGCTCCGTTGGGGCCCAGCAGCCCGCAGACGGACCCCGCCCCCACCCGCAGGTCGAACCCGTTCAGGCCCGCTCCACCCGCCGTTCCCCCGTAGTTCTTGCGCACGTCGTGCGCCGTGATCGCGCTCCCGGCGTCCGTCACTTCCGCCCTCCTCGCTCCGCGGCCGCCGGGCGGCTCCTCCCCGCGGCCCGAATATCTGGTACGGCGTACCGTACAACGTACGGAGCGATTAGGATAGGGCCGGTGACGAGGATTCGGAGTTCGTTCCCATGAGCGCGAGAAGGGCCCCCGATGCGGATCCGGCCCGCAGCCTGGCCCTGCTGTGGGGCTCGCACAGCAGGCCGGGGCGGTCGGGGCTGACCGTGCGCGCGATCGTCGAGGCCGCCATCGGGATCGCCGACGCCGAAGGGCTCGACGCCGTCTCCATGCGCCAGGTCGCCGAGCGCCTGGGGGCCGGCACCATGTCGCTCTACACGCACGTCCCCGGCAAGGCCGAGCTGACCGACCTGATGGTCGACACCGCCTACGGGCGGCTTTACGACGACGTGGACGCGCCGGCGGCGCAGCCCGGCGGCTGGCGCGGCGGGATGGAGTTCGTCGCCGCGCGCAACTGGGACCTCTACCGGCGCCACCCCTGGATGCTGCAGGTCCCCGGCGGCCGGCCCGCCCTGGGCCCGAACGCCTCGCTGAAGTACGAGGCCGAGCTGCGCCCCCTGGACGGCGTCGGCCTGTCCGACGTCGAGATGGACTCCGTCCTCGCCCTGGTCCTGACCCACGTCGAGGGCACCGCCCGGCTCCGGGCGAACATGACCCGGGCCCAGCAGGACAGCGGGATGAGCGAGAGCGAGTGGTGGACGGTCAACGCCCCGCTGCTCGACAAGGTGATGGACGCCTCCCGGTTCCCGGTGGCCTCCCGGGTCGGCGAGGCGGCGGGCCGGGAGCACCAGGGGTCGGCCGACCCGGCGCACGCCCTCGCCTTCGGCCTGGCGCGCATCCTCGACGGGGTGGCGGCGCTGATCGCGGGCAGGTGACGGAGCGGGCCCGCGGCCCCCTCCGCGGCGGGCGGCCGGATCCCGCCGCGGCCCGCCCGCCGGGACCTCCCCTGCCGGGGACGGCGCCGCTCGGCGGACGCCCGGAGGACGGTCCCGCTCGGCGGACGCCCACTCGAAGAACGGTCCCGCTCGGCGGAGGCCCGGAGGACGGTCCCGCTCGGCGGACGCCCGCTCAGGAGCCCGCGGCGATCTCCGCCAAGCGGGCGTCCAGCTGCACGGGGTCGCCGTCGACGAGCGCGGAGACCGCCCGCCACCAGGCGAACCACTCCCCGCTGCGCCACATCCAGTCGACGCGTTCGATCGCGGCGACGACGTCGCCCCTGACCCGCCACTCCGGCCCGGTCTGCGCCGCGCCGGCGCCGTGGCGCAGCGCCCAGGCGCGCAGCGTCCGGGCGGCCCCGGCGTCCACCGGCGTGCCGTACGGGCTCGGGTCCTCCCCCCCGAGGGGGTGCGGGCCGAGGCCGGCCGCCACGCCCCAGCTCCACTGGGCCTCGGCCGGACGGGAGTAGCGCAGCGAGTCGAAGTCGAGGTTGGAGCCGAGGTCGCCGTCCGGGCGGCGGACCACCACGGCGTCCAGGCGCCCGCCCGCGTCGAAGGAGAGCACGATCCTGTCGCCGGGGGCGGCACCGCCGGGCAGCGCGACGCGGTCCTCCGCCTGCCAGGAGTTCAGGTCCACGGCCGCGGCGGGCTCCCCCCACCGGCGGTCGGCGGCGTCGTCGGCGATCCAGGCGGTGAGCATCTCCAGCACGGTCAGGTCGGTCCAGGGCTCCACGGCGGTCGCGGAGCGGAGCACCTCGTCGGGGACGAGCGGCTTGCCGCCCCGGGCCCGCTCCCACCAGCGCGGTCCCAGCTCGCGCGTGCCGACCAGCAGCCCGGCCAGCGAGGCCAGCTCGGCGGACCTGCGGGTCAGCGGGGCGCCGCGGGCGAGCTCCACGCAGCGGGCGACGCGGTCGGCGCCCAGCACGGCCCCCGCCTCGCGAACCAGGGCGGCCGCGGAGAGCCGCTCCTCTCCGAGGAGATCGCGGATCAGTCGTCTGGCCTCGGTCCGGGCGTCCTCCGCACGTGCCTCGCGCATACCGCCACGTTACGCCGGAAGATCTCCCGCCGCGAGGGGCCGGTCAGCCCCTGCGGCCGGTACGGCCGAGCAGCCAGCCGATCACGGCGCTGCCGAGCGCCACGCCGGCGCCCATGCCGAACGCGGTGACGACCGCCCACACGGGCACGCCCTGCCCCTGCGGCGCGGCGGGCCGCTGGAAGACCTGGACCGGCCGCCCGTCCTCCGGCGCGGTGGGACCGGGGCCCGCCGCGCCGGACGGGACCGGGGCGGCCGTGTCCGGGGACCCGGTGACGGCGAGGGCCGTGTCGGGAGCCGGGGCGGGAGCCGTATCGGAGACCGGGGCGGGAGCCGTACCGGAGGCCGGGACGGCTCCGCCGGAGACCAGGTGCCGCTCCACGGCGGCGAAGAACTCGGCCGCGGTCCGCCTGGCCACCGTGCCGAGCATGCGCTGGCCGACGCCGCCGATCATGCCGCCGACCACGGCCTCGGCGTCGTAGTCGACCCGGGTGCCGCCGTCGGCCTCGCTGAGCCGTACCTGCACGGTGGCCTCCACCGTGCCCGGTGCCCCCTGGCCCCGGGCGCGCAGCACGAAGCGGCTGGGGGCGTCGGGGTCGCGCAGGGCGACCTCGCCCTGGTAGAGGCCCCTGATCGAGGCCACCCCGGCCGTGACCGTCATCCGGTAGGTGTCCGGTCCCGTCTCCTCCAGGCGCTCGCAACCCGGGATCGTGCGCACCAGCACGGCCGGGTCCTGGAGCGCGGACCATACGCGATCTCTGTCGGCGCCGAGCACGGCGCTGCCTGCGACCTTCACCTTCAGCACCCTAGACAGTCCCCGGCCGCGGGGTTAACAGCAACATCTGCCCGGCGGCGCGCCCGCGGGTTGTCAGTCCGCCGGGGCGCCCGCGGGTCGTCACTCCGCCGAAGCGCCCGCGGTTCGTCACTCCGCCGGGGCGCCCGCCCCGACCGTGGCCTCCGGCGGGGTGACGCGGCGTCCCGCGCGCAGCGGCGCGCCCACCGCGTGCATGTGCCGCAGCGCCTGCGCGTACGAGCGCAGCAGCCCCGTCTCGAGGTACTCCACGCCCAGTTCCTCGCAGTAGGCCCGGACGATCGGCTGGGCCCGGCGCAGGTTCGGGGTCGGCATGCTGGGGAACAGGTGGTGCTCGATCTGGTAGTTGAGGCCGCCCAGGGCGTTGTCGACCAGCCAGCCGCCGCGCACGTTCCGGGAGGTGAGGACCTGGCGGCGGAGGAAGTCGAGCTCGTCCTCACCGGTCAGCATCGGCATGCCCTTGTGGTTGGGCGCGAAGGTGCAGCCGAGGTAGACGCCGAAGACGGCCTGGTGCAGGGCGAGGAAGACCAGGGCCTTGCCCACCGGGAGCACCGCGAACACCGCGCCGAGGTAGGCGGCGACGTGCACCACCAGGAGCAGCCCCTCGACCGCGCGGTTCCGCAGCGACGGGCGGCGCAGCGCCCGGAAGCTCGACACGTGCAGGTTGAGCCCTTCCAGGGTCAGCAGCGGGAAGAACAGGAACGCCTCCCAGCGGCCGATGAACCTGGCGATCCCCCTGCTGGCCCTCGCCTGCCGCTCCGACCAGATCAGCACCTCGGGGGAGACGTCGGGGTCGTGGTCCTCGTGGTTGGGGTTGGCGTGGTGGCGGGTGTGCTTGTCCATCCACCAGCCGTAGCTCATGCCGATGACGAGGTTGCCCGCCACCAGGCCGGCGACCTCGCTGGAGCGCCTGGAGCGGAAGACCTGCCGGTGGGCCAGGTCGTGGGCGACGAGCGCGATCTGGGCGAACACCACGGCGAGGAAGACCGCCACCGGGATCTGGTACCAGGAGTCGCCGATCAGGAAGAAGGCGGTCCAGCCTCCGGCGAAGAGGGCTCCGACCAGGCCGAGCCGGACGGCGTAGTAACCGGGGCGCCGCTCCAGCAGGCCCGCCTGGACGATCCGGCGCGACAGCCCGGCGTAGTCGCTTCCTCTGGTCCGGTCTCCGGTATCGGCGGTCGTGACATCGGTCATGGCTCTCCTTCGGCGTGGTGGGTGCTGGACGGGTTCACTCTCCAGGATTTCCGGACAGCCGGGATCATGAACCCCTGCCCGCACCCCGAATGATGGTCGGGCTGGCCTCACCCCTGCCGCTCCGGAGCACCCGCGTCTCAGTCCCGGGGGACGAATCGGCGGGGCGGGGTGTGGATGTCGAAGTGGATCCGCCGCTGGGCCAGGATCGAGTGGGGTTCGGAGCCGGGCGCGGTCAGGCCCAGCCGCTCGAAGACGCCGAAGCGCGCGGACTCGGCGGACGCCACGGCGAGGTGGCGCGGGCGCATGGGCGGATGCCAGATGCCGTAGGTGCCGACGCGGCCGTCCCGGCGGCGGTACCAGCCGCGGGTGGGGTGGGTGAGCGTCTCCATCCAGTGCGCCTCGCCGGTGAAGCCGTCCAGCCGGGACGGACGCCCGGGCGCCTCGGCCGCCTCGCACCGGGCGTCGTCTCCGCTCAGCCGCCAGCGTGCCGGGGCCGCCTCCCAGTCGGCGGCGATCTCGATGCGGCTGCGGTGCCACGGCATGCCCCACAGCCATCGGGGCACGACGGCCAGCGGGTGGTCCAGGCTCGTGCCGAAGAACCAGACGCCCTGCTCGCCGCCCGCCGTCACGTAGGCGCGGTAGTTGATCTGGCCGCAGTTGATCGCCGCCGGCGGGCAGAAGCGGAAGTGGAAGTCGCGGTCGCGGAAGGCCACCGCGGAGACCAGCGCCGCGCGCCCGCCGGCGAAGGCGAACTCCACCGGGGCGAAACCGCCGGGCAGCAGCCGGGCGAGCGCCTCGGCGGGCACCCGGTAGCTGACGATCGCGAAGTCGTCCAGCTCGGTCGTGGCGTGGTACCAGCGTGGACGCGGTCGCGGGGTGCCGCTGAAGGCCACCTCAGCCCTCGCCCGGGTCCGGGTGCCGGACCTCCGGCGGGAGCGCGGGAGCGTGCCGGCCGATACGGGTCTCGTGCATACCGGAGAGATCCTTAGCGGGGTGGTCGGGACGGGCCCCGCGGGCGGGGCACGACGGGAGATCACCACGTCGATGATCCACTACAGCGGAGCCTCACCTAAGATCCACGCACTCACTCCGGATGTCAACCGGCGCCGTCCGGGAGCCGAGACGCCTGCGGCGGGGCCGGCGGGGCCGGCGGGCGGACGGGAGGCGGGGAACGGGCCGGACCGCATCCGGACGCGGAGCGGCCCGCTCCCCTGCGGGAACGGGCCGCCCCTGCCTGGAGCCCGCGATCAGTTGGCGGGCCGCTCGGCGGCGTTCAGGGCGGGCACGTGGCTGCCGGCCTCACCGGGCACCCGGTCGAGGGAGTGCTCCGGCGCGTAGCCGTGGTCGCGGTCCGACGACCGGTCGAGGTTCTGCTCGGCGTCGTCCTCCAGCTCGATGCTGTTCGGCCGGTCGATGCTGTTCGGCCGGTCGATGTTGTTCGGCCGGTCGAGGCTGCTCGGCGTGTAGCCGGAGGCCGGCGCGTGGCCGGAGATGCTCGGCAGGTAGCCGGAGGAACCGGGCCGGTCGTAGCCGGGCACGTCGTCGTAGCGGTCGGAGCGGTCGTAGCCGCCGTAACCGCCCTGGTCCGAGTCGCGGAAGTAGCGCCACGAGCTGCAGTAGGTCGGCCGGCCGCCGTTCTGGCGGACCTGGCAGATCCTGATGCGGGCCCGGCTGGCGTAATCGTTGTCGTAGTCGATCGTGCGGTAGTTGTTCGTGCCGCAGTGCCGGTAGGTCCGGCCCCGGTCCCAGCCGGTGGAGCCGCCGTAACCGCCCGAACGGTACCCCTGGATCTGCGCGTAGGCGCACATGCCGCCCTGGCCGCCGGTGCGGTAGTCGCGATCGTAGAGGTAGCCCCTCACCCGGAGCCCGCCCGACACGAGGTAGGCACCGCTGCCGCCCTCGTAGTCGACCGTGCCCCGGGCATAGGCCCTGCGGTTGCTGGAGTAGTACGGACCCCACGAGTCGGCGCGGTCCGCCGCGGCCGCGGCGGGCGCTGTGGGTGCAGCGGCCTGGGCGGCGGTCGGCGCGGTGAACGCGAGCGCTCCCGCGGTGGCGGCCACGGCCAGAAGACCAGTGGTAAGTCGCTTCATCATCATCTCCCCTTCGGCCCCCGTCCCTCGTGCCGGATCACTTCTCCGGCTCCCCCGAGGACGGGGGTCGCTGGTAACGGAATGTAGTTGCAGCCCTCCCGTGTCCCTACTTATAGCCATCCGGGTCGATATTTACACCGACCTCGCTGAACAGGAAAAACGCCCGCCTCCATGAGGAGGACGGGCGTTCCCCGGAGCAGGGATGATCACTCGGACTCGGCGGTGTACGGATACTCCCAGTCACCGCAGCGGGTCGGGTGGGAGCTGCGCAGGCCGATCTGGCAGACCTGCACGCGGACGGAGTCGACGTCGTCGGCGGCGAAGTGGAACCTCTTGTAGCCGCCCGCGCCGCAGTGCCGGTAGCTCTCCCTCTCGGCCCAGCGGCCGTGGTGGTCGTCGAACCGGTGCGCCTGGACCCTGACCAGGGCGCACTTGCCGCCCTGGCGGTAGGTGCGGTGGTCGAGGTCGTAGACCTTGCCGCGCAGGTGCACCTCGTTGGAGGTCTGGCGGCGGTTCCAGTCGACGCCGATCCATCCGCCGGCCTTGGCCTTGTGGTTGCCGGAGTAGTAGGAGCCCCAGGAGTCGTCGTAGTCGTGGCCCGACGAGCCGGCCGCGGCGGACGCGGCGGCCGGCGTGGCGGCCTGCGCGGCGGCCGGGACGGCGAGCGCGAAGGCCGCGGTGGCGGCGGCGGTGGCCAGCAGGCCGGTGGTCAGTCGCTTCATCATGATCTCTCCCTGTCGCCCTCTCGGCCCGGCTCCCCGCCGGTCCCCCCTGGGCTCTCGGGTCATTGGTACGGCCAGGCGCTTGCAGGCCCCCGTACCGCCGCTTACAGCCCCCTTGCGGGCGCTTGCAGCGGGCCCGGCCGACCGGGCCCGCCCCACCCCGCGCCGGGGCGGTCCCGGTCATGTCCGCCGCCCGGCGTACCCCCGGATCACTCCCGCGGCGGACGCGCGGGCCGTCCCCCGTGACCCATGATCGAATCAGGCGCCCGAGGGGTCCGGCGGGGCGGGAGGCCCGCCGGCGAGGAGGGAGCGCGCCCGGCCGGCGGCCGGGCGCGCTCCCGGCGCCGCAGGGGGGGGAAGCCGGCGTCGCGAACCGGAGGGGGCGATCCGGCCCGGCGGGGAAGTGCGGTCCCGGCCGGGCCATGTGACGAGGATCGCAGCGGTTCGCGGCGCCTCCCCCTCCCATTGCTCTACAAGACGTAGTACTACTAAAAGTAGAACTACAGCCTGTAGAGCTGAAGTCCCGCAGGGGGAGAGGCATGGAAGCACTGGACCTGGCCCGGTGGCAGTTCGGGATCACCACCGTCTACCACTTTCTGTTCGTACCGCTGACGATCGGGCTGGGCGTCTTCGTCGCCGGCCTGCAGACCGCCTGGCACCGCACCGGCAAGGAGCACTACCTGCGGCTGACGAAGTTCTTCGGGAAGCTCTTCCTGATCAACTTCGCCATGGGCGTGGTCACCGGCATCGTGCAGGAGTTCCAGTTCGGGATGAACTGGAGCGAGTACTCGGTCTTCGTCGGCGACGTCTTCGGCGCCCCGCTGGCGCTGGAGGCGCTGCTCGCCTTCTTCCTGGAGTCGACCTTCCTCGGGCTGTGGATCTTCGGCTGGGACCGGCTGCCCAAGCGGGTGCACCTGGCCACGATCTGGGCCGCGGTCATCGGGTCCAACCTGTCGGCCTACTTCATCCTGGCCGCCAACGCCTGGATGAAGCACCCCGTCGGCTACGAGGTGGTGGACGGCAGGGCGCGGATGACGGACCTGTGGGCCGTGCTCACCAACTCCACCGCGCTCGCGCAGGTCCCGCACGTGGTGGCCGGGGCCTTCGTGGTCGCGGGCGGGTTCGTGCTGGCGGTCTGCGGCCACCGGATCCTCGCCGAGCGCAGGGCCGACCCGGACCACACGGTCCCGATGCGCCGCGGCGCCGGGGGCGCGACCGCGATGTGGCGGACCCCGGTGCGGGCCGCGCTGGTCATGACGGCGCTCGCGGGCGCGGTCGTCGCCGGGACCGGTGACGCCTCCGGCAAGCTCCTGCACGAGCAGCAGCCCATGAAGCTGGCCGCCGCCGAAGGGCTGGAGCGCGACACCGCCGGGGCGGCTTTCTCCCCCGTGCCGGGCCTCGAGGTGCCGATGCTGCTCAGCCTCCTGGCCGCGAACGACCCGGGGGCCGTCGTCCGGGGCACCGAGGACCTGCAGGCGGAGTTCGCCCGGCGGTTCGGCCCCGGCGACTACCGGCCGAACGTCCCCGTGGTCTACCTGTCCTTCCGCGTGATGATCGTCTTCGGGCTGACCGTCGTCGCCCTGTCCGTCCTGGGCCTCTGGCTGACCCGCAGGCGCCGCCGCGCTCCGGGGCCGGAGCGCGAGCTCCCCTCCTGGCTCGCCCGGACCTTCGTGCTGGCGCTCCCGCTGCCGTTCCTCGCGATGATCGCCGGCTGGCTGCTGAGCGAGATCGGCCGCCAGCCCTGGACCGTCCAGGGCGAGCTGCTCACCGCGGCGAGCGTCTCCCCCGGTGTCGGCCTGACCGAGGTGGCCGTCTCCCTGGCGGTCTTCACCCTCCTGTACGGCCTGCTCGCCGTGGCCGAGGCCGTCCTGCTCGTCCGCCACGTCAAGGCGGGTCCCGAACCGGCGCTCCCGGCGCCGCCCGCCGGACCTCCCGCCGGCGGCGCGGGCGGCCGCGACGCCGCCGCCCCGCTCCAGCCGACCCTGATGTACTGAGAGAGATCCCATGGAACTCACGACCCTCTGGTTCGCGGTCATCGCCTTCCTCTGGACGGGCTTCTTCGTCCTGGAGGGCTTCGACTTCGGCGTCGGCATGCTGGCCCCGCTGGTCTCCCGGGGCGAGGGCGAGCGCAAGCAGGCCCTCGCCACGATCGGCCCCGTCTGGGACGGCAACGAGGTCTGGCTGATCAGCGCGGTGGGCGCCATGTTCGCCGCGTTCCCCGCCTGGTACGCGGGGCTGCTCAGTGCGTTCTACCTGCCGATCGTGCTGGTCCTGGCCGGCCTGATCGTCCGCGGGGTCGGGCTGGAGTGGCGGGGCAAGGTCACCCACTCCTCCGACCGGACCTGGTGCGACCTGGGCATCGGGATCGGCAGCGCGCTGCCCGCCTTCCTGTGGGGCGCGGTCTTCGCCGCCCTGCTGCACGACGGCGCGCTCGCCGCGCTGGTCGGCGGGGTGTTCTCGCTCTCGCTCTGCCTGCTGCACGGCGCGGTCTTCCTCGCCCTCAAGACCTCCGGCCCGGTGCGCGCCCGCGCCCGCCGCGCCGCCCTGGCCGCCTCCGCGGTGGTGCTGCCCGCCGGGATCGCGGCGCTGTCCGGCATTCCCTCCACGGCCGCCGCCGAGTGGAGCGCCGACCCGTGGCCGTGGGCGTGCGCGCTGGCCGCGATGGCGGCCCTGGCCGCCGGGGCGGCGCTGACCTGGCGCGGCCGGGACGGCTGGGCGTTCACCGCCACCGCCTCGTCCATCGCGCTGACCGGCGCCGCCCTGTTCACCACGCTCTGGCCCGCCCCCCTGCCCGGACTCACCGTCGCCGAGGCCGCCTCGGGACCGTACACGCTGGGCATGCTCACCTGGATCGGCCTGATCGCGCTCCCGTTCGTGCTGGGCTACCAGGGCTGGACGTACTGGGTCTTCCGCCGCCGCCTGACCGCCGAGGCGTCCTGAGAGCGCGGCGCTGCCGCCTCTCCCGTACACTTTGCGCGGCTCCCTCCCCGACGTCTTGACGATGAGAGTCTGGGAGACACGGATTTCACGAGTGAGGTGTACGCCGTGACAGGTCCGCGTCCGAGACGCCGGGCCCTCATCGCCGTTGCCCTCGCCTCCGTCACGATGCTGGGCGCAGCGGGGATGCTGTGGTGGGTCTCGACCGAAGGTGATCGGCGACTCGACCGGCAGGTCACGGAGGCGCTGGACCGCTATGAGCTGGCCTACCGCCACAACGGCGTCCGGGCCACCCCGACGCCTCCCCCATGGAACCCGTACGACCCTCCCAGTGGCGCGCCCTCCGTCGAGAAGGCGTCCGTCCACCGCGACGACACGACGTTGACCGTCGACTTCATCGGTGGGCCGGTCGGCGAGGGCCCCTGCGGCATGACGTACGGCGCGCGGGCGGTCGAGTCCGAGCACTCGGTCCTGGTCGTCGTGGAGGGACACGCGAATCAGGCGGGAGCGGCCTGCACCTCCGAGGGGTATCCCAGGCGGGCGACCGTACGGCTGGCACGGCCATTGGACGGGCGTGCCGTTCTGGAAGCCATGCAGGGGATGCCTGTTCCCGTCACGCCCACCGAGTGATCTCCAGCGGGTCCCGGCCCGAACGGCGAGGTGCTCCTGCACGGACACCCGGCCATCGAGGCCTTCCGGACGCCGGTGGGCAGCGAACAGCGCGGCGGGCGTCCCGCCCTAGCCGTGGCCTCGGACCTGCACTGCCGCTTCCCGATCGACATGACACTCGTCGTTCCCTTGACCACCCGAGACCGCGGCCTCTCCCGCCACGTCCTCATATCCTCTCCGACCTCAGGTCTCAGACAGCGGAGCTGGGCCCGGACCGAGGACATCACGTCGATCTCGACTCACCGCCTTGTCAGCGACGGCCCCCTGGGCTGCGCCGACGAGGGTGAGATCCGCACGGCCCAACGCTGGCTCCGGCGCCTCGTCGCCGTCTGACAGGTGCACGGCCTCACGCGCGGGGCCTCCGCGGCGTACGGCATCGGAAAGTCCCTGAAGACCGGGTCTCCACGCTGGAGGTGATCGACCAGGCCGGGTTGATTCCCTACCCGGAGTCGACCACGATGCCGGGGTGAGCTCCCCCAGTCTGTTCCGGCACCGGAACTTCATGCTCCTGTTCGGCGCCGACGTGATCAGCCAGGTCGGCACCCAGATCAGCCTGCTCGCGCTCCCGCTCGTCGCGGTGGTCGCGCTCGACGCGAGCCCGTTCGAGACCGGCCTGCTGGTGGCGGCGGAGACGGCGGCGTTCCTGCTGGTGGGGCTGCCCGCCGGGGTGTGGGTGGACCGGATGCCGCGCCGCCGCATCCTGGTCGCCGCCGACGTGGCGCGGGCCGTGCTGCTGGGGTCGGTCCCGCTCGCCTGGTGGCTGGGCGTGCTGACCCTGCCCCAGCTGTACGGCGTGGCGCTCGGCACCGGCCTGGCCACCGTCTTCTTCGACATCGCCTACCAGAGCTACCTGCCCAGCCTCGTCGAGCGCGACCGGCTGGTGGACGGCAACGCCAAGCTGGAGATCGTCCGCTCGGCGGCGGGCGTCGCCGGTCCGGGCGCGGGCGGCTGGCTGATCCAGGTGCTCACCGCGCCGGTCGCGGTGCTGGCCGACGCGGTCAGCTTCCTCGGCTCCGCGCTGCTGCTGGGCCGGATCGACGCCGCCGAGCGGGTCCCGGAGCGCGCCGAGCGGCGGGGGCTGGCCAGGGAGATCGGCGAAGGGCTCCGGTACGTGGCCGGGCACCCGATCCTGCGGATGATCACCGCGGCCACCGCCACCGCGAACTTCGCCGGCGGCATCCTCACCGCCGTCTCGATGATCTTCCTGGTCCGGGTGATCGGCCTCTCCGAGGCCGGCATCGGCCTGCTGTTCTCGGTGACGGCCGCCGGCGGCCTGGCGGGCGTGGCGCTCGTGGGGCCGCTGAGCCGCCGGATCGGCTCGGCCCGGGTCATCTGGCTCTCACCACTGGTCTTCTACCCCTTCATGCTACTGGTGCCGCTGGCCGAGCCCGGCTGGAAGCTCGGGCTCTACGCGGTCGGCATGTTCATGGACTCGATCGGCATCATCGTCTACAACGTCGGCCAGGTCAGCTTCCGCCAGGCCGTCACCCCCGAGCACCTGCTCGGCAGGATGAACGCGACCATCCGGTTCACCGTGTGGGGGGTGCTCCCCCTGGGCGGCCTCGCCGGAGGCGTGCTGGGCGAGATCGCCGGCGTCCGGGCCGCGCTCTGGGTCAGCGTGGTGCTCGGGCTGCTCTCCGCCGTGCCGCTGCTGCTCTCCCCGCTCCGCCGGATGCGCGACCTGCCCGCCGCAGAGCCGGCCGCCGAGCCCGCCGGCGACCCGGCGGACCGGCCGGCGTAGCCGTACCCGTCCCGGAGGGCCCGCGTGTCAGGGCGCCGGGAGGTCTCCGGCCGCCCGGCGCAGGTCGAACAGCTCCGACGGCGAGATCGGCATCTTCGTGATCGGGATGCCCTCGGCGTCCTCGACCGCCGAGGCGATCACCGCCGAGACCGGGATGACCCCGGCCTCCCCCGCCCCCTTGATGCCGAGCGGGTTGAGCGGCGACGGGGTCTGCAGGTGCGCGGTCTCCACGTGCGGGACCTCGGTGGCGTACGGCATCAAAAAGTCCATGAAGGAGGCGTTGAGCAGCTGGCCGTGCTCGTCGTAGACCATCCGCTCGTACAGCGCGCCGCCGACGCCCTGGGCGACGCCGCCGTGGATCTGCCCCTCGACGATCATCGGGTTGACGAGGTTGCCGCAGTCGTGGACCACGGCGTAGCGCAGGATGCGGATCTCGGCGGTCAGCGGGTCGGTCTCCACGATCGCCGCGTGCATGCCGGAGGCGAAGGTCGAGCGGATCGGCGAGTAGTAGCCGCGTCCCTCCAGGCCGGGCTCCTCGCCCTCGGCGACCGGCGGCCGGTCCGGCGGCGAGGCGCCCGCGAACTGCGTGGCGCGGGCCGCCTCGTCGTCGAAGGCGTAGCGCAGCGGGTTGGCCAGCACCGCCACGGTGGCCAGCGGGACCGAGGCGCCCGGCACCCCGGCGACGTGCACCAGCCCGTCGGTGATCTCCAGGTCGCCCGGGTCGGCCTCCAGCGCGTCGGCGGCGATCCGCAGCGCCTTCTCGCGGACCTTCCGGCAGGCCAGCGCGATGGCGTTGCCGCTCATCACCGCGGCCCGGGAGGCGAAGGTGCCGACCGCGTAGCCGAACCGGCGGGTGTCGCCGGTGACCACCGAGACCCGCTCCAGCGGCACGCCCAGCTCGGTCGCGGCGATCTGCGCGAAGACGGTCTCGTGGCCCTGGCCCTGCGAGGTCAGCCCGGTGGAGACGTGCACCCGGCCGTCGGAGGTGATCTGCACGTGGCCGCCCTCGTACGGCCCGACGCCGGTGCCCTCGACGTAGCAGCCGATGCCGATGCCCAGCCGCCGCCCCTCGGCCGCGGCCCGCTCCTTGTCCGCGGCGAAGGAGTCCCAGCCGATCAGCTCCTTGAGCAGGCGCAGCGACTCGGGGTAGTCGCCGCTGTCGTAGATCAGCGGCCGGCCGTCCTGGAAGGTCAGGCCCTGGTCGTAGGGGAACTCGTCGGGCTGGATGAGGTTGGCCGCGCGCACCACCGTACGGTCGAGGCCGAGGTGGGTGGCGATGCGGTCCATCGTCCGCTCCATGCAGAAGACCGCCTGCGGGCGGCCCGCCCCCCGGTACGGCGTGACCTGCACGGTGGTGGTGTAGACCGAGGAGAACTCGACCCGGTAGGCCCCCAGCCTGTACGGCCCCGGCAGCTGGGTCGAGGTGATGATCGGCACGATGACCCCGTACGGCGTGTAGGCGCCGTGGTCGTGCAGGATCGTCACGTCCAGGCCGAGGACGCGGCCGTCGTCGTCGAAGCCGACCCGGACGGAGTGCACCTGGGCCCGCTCGTGCGCGGAGGAGGTGAAGTGCTCGCGGCGGTCCTCGGCCCACTTGACCTCCTGTCCGAGCAGCATCGCCGCCCAGGGGACGAGGACCTCCTCCGGCCAGGGGTGCATGATCTTGACGCCGAACCCGCCGCCCACGTCGGGCGCGATCACCTCGACCTTGGGCAGCGGCAGGCCGAGCTTGGCGGCCAGGGCCATCCGCACGCTGGTGGAGGTCTGGGTGCTGGAGTAGACCCGCAGGGACGCGTCGTCGGCGTCCCAGCGGGCGTAGACCCCCCGGCCCTCCAGCGGCATGGACGCGCTGCGCTCGATGTCGAGGCGGAACTCCAGCCGGTGCGGCGCGGCCGCGATCACCTCCGCCGCCTCGCGCCCGTCCGCGGCGGGCACCGACTGCACCAGGTGCGCGCCGACGTTGCCGGGCACGTCGTCGTGGACGAGCCGCTCCCCCCGTACGGCCTCCTCCACCCCGACCACCGCGGGCAGCGGGTCGTAGTCGACGCGGATCAGCGCGCAGGCGTCCTCGGCGAGGTAGCGGTCGCGGGCGACGACCATGACGACGGGCTCGCCGACGTGCCGGACCCGGTCGCGGGCCAGCGGGCGGGCGGTGCGGCCGTGGGTGAGCGCCGGGTGCGGGATGAGCAGCGGGAGCGGCTGGGCCAGCCGCTCCGGGAGGTCCTCCCAGGTGTAGATCGCCACCAGCCCGTCCACGTCGAGCGCGTCCGACACGTCGATGTCCCGGACGACGGCGTGCGCGTGCGGGGAGCGGACGAACGCCGCGGCCAGCGCGCCCGCGCCCAGGTCGTCCAGGTAGCGGCCCCGCCCGGTGAGCAGCCGCGGGTCCTCGCGCCGCTGGACGGCCTCGCCGAAGAGCCTCGTGGTCATGCCTCCTCCACCCGCTCCTCCGCCATGATCTCGGCCGCGCGGTGCACGGCCTTGACGATGTTCTGGTAGCCCGTGCACCGGCACAGGTTGCCGGAGACGCCCTCCAGCACCTCCTCCTCGGTCGGCGCGGGGTTGTCGCGCAGCAGCGCGGTCACCGTGCACAGGAACCCCGGGGTGCAGAACCCGCACTGCAGGCCGTGGCACTCGGCGAACGCCCGCTGCACCGGCGACATGCGCGCCCCGTCGGCGAGTCCCTCGACGGTGGTGATCTCGTGCCCGTCGGCGGTGACCGCGAACATCAGGCAGGAGCGGACCGGCTCGCCGTCCATCAGGACCGTGCAGCACCCGCACACCCCGTGCTCGCAGCCGACGTGCGTGCCGGTCAGCCCCAGGTCGTGCCGGAGGCAGTCCGACAGCAGCCGCCGCCCCGGCACCCGGGTCCGCCGGACCACGCCGTTGACGGTCAGCGCGATCTCGTGCTCCGCCTCACCCATGCGAACCCTCCTGCTCCGCGGTCCCGGCGGCGTGCTCCCCGGCACGTCCCGCGGCGTTTCCCCCGGCGCCCTCCACGGCGTCCCCCACGGCGTTCTCCACGGCCGTCCGGGCGGCCTCCCGGAGCGCCCGCGCGGCCAGGACCCCGGTCAGGTGCCGCCGGTAGTCCGCGGTCGCGTGGATGTCGTCCTCCGGCTCGATCCGCTCCCGCACGGCCCGCGCCGCCGCCTCCCAGTCGGCCGCGCCGGCCGGTGCGGCCCCGCACGCGGCGGTGACGTCGACGACCACCGGGACGGGCCCGGCGCTCACACAGGCCGCCTTCGCGGCGGCGACCCGCCCGTCGCCGTCCAGCCGGACCAGGGCCGCGACCCCGGCCAGGGCGTAGTCGCCGTGCCTGCGCGACACCTCCCGGAAGGCGGTGCCCGAGCGTGCGGGCAGCGCGGGGAAGAACGCGGAGACGGCCAGCTCGCCCGGGCGGAGCGCCGACTCCAGCGGGCCGGTGAAGAACTCCCCGGCCGCCACGTCCCGCATGCCCCCGCGCCGCGCGAGCCGTACCGAGCCGCCGAGCAGCGCCAGTACGGCCGGCAGCTCGGCGGCCGGGTCGGCGTGCACGAGGCTGCCGACCGCGGTGCCGCGGTTGCGGATCACCGGGTGGGCGACCAGCCGGAGCGCCTGGCGCAGCAGCGGCTGGACGGCGGCGGCCCCGGCGGAGCGCTCCACCTGCGCGTGCCGGGCCAGCGCCCCGACCCGGACCCCGTCCGGGCCGGCCTCGACCACGGCCAGCTCGTCGAGCCGGTTGACGTCGACCAGGTGCGCGGGGGCGGCCAGCCGCATGTTCATCAGCGGGATCAGGCTCTGGCCCCCGGCGAGCACCTTGCCCTGCTCTCCGGTTCCGGCCAGGACGTCGAGCGCCTCGCCGAGGGTGCGGGGGGCGTGGTAGTCGAAGGGGGGTGGCTTCACCCGGCGGCTCCTCCCGCCACGAACGAGGCGCTGGTCCCCAGGTAGCCGGGCACCTTGCCCTGCACGATGAGCAGGAACAGGATCGTCGCGACCCCGGAGAACATGATGGCGACGTTCGGGTCCAGCCCCATGACCAGGATGAAGACGAACGTCGCGCCGAACATCGCGATGACGTACTGGGCCCCGAACCCGACCGTGCGCGGCCAAGACAGCCGCTCGTCCGGCCTAACGATCTCCCCGGGCGCGAGCGTCTTTCCGTCTCCGTGTTTCGTCCAACCTGCAACCTTGGCATCCTCCCGGGCCTGGAGGCCCGGGACTCCTTCCCTCGCGGGTCGGTGTTCCTGTTTCATCGGGCCGCGCCTCCCCGGAGAACTCCGGGACCGGTCTTACCAGCCCTCCGCAGGCGTTTCACCTCTCCGCCAGCCCGGCGGCGAGGATGTTCTTCGCGGCGTTGACGTCCCGGTCGTGGACGGTGCCGCACCGCGGGCACGTCCAGGACCGGACGTTCAGCGGCATGGCGCCGTTGACATGGCCGCATCCCGGCGTGGAACACAGCTTGGAGGAGGGGAACCAGCGGTCGACGACCAGCAGTTCCCGTCCGTACCAGGCGGTCTTGTACTCCAGCATCGTCCGCAGTTCTCGCCAGGAGGCGTCGGAGACGGCGCGGGCCAGCGAATGGTTCTTGACCATGTTGCGGACGGTCAGGTCCTCCACGGCGATCACTTGGTTCTCGCGAACAAGCCGTGTGGTGAGTTTGTGCAGGAAGTCGCGGCGACGGTCGGTGATCCGGGCGTGGACGCGGGCCGCCTTGAGCCGGGCCTTGACCCGGTTGGCCGAGCCTTTCGCCTTGCGGGCGAGGGTGCGCTGCGCCCTGGCCAGGCGCTTGCGGTCGGCCCGCTCGTGCTTCGGATTGGTGATCTTCTCGCCGGTCGACAGCGTGAGCAGGGAGGTTATCCCGGCGTCCACCCCCACCGCCTGCTCTACGGGGTCGAGCGGGCGGATCGTCTCCTCCACCAGCAGGGAGACGAACCAGCGCCCGGCCGCGTCCCGGGAGACCGTCACCGTGGACGGCTCCGCGCCCTCCGGAAGCGGACGCGACCAGACGATGTCCAAAGGCGCGTCCATCTTCGCCAGTTTCAGCGCGCCGTCCCGAAACGAGAAGGCGTTGTTCTGAAACGTCGCTGAGGCCCGGGACTTCTTGCGGGACTTGAACCGGGGGTAGCGGGCGCGCTTGGCGAAGAAGCTGTTGAACGCCACCTGCTGAGCGCGAAGCACCTGCTGCAAGGGGACGTTCGAAACGTCCTTCAGGAACTCCAGGCCGGGCTCCTGCTTCCAGGCGGTGAGCCATTTGGCTGTTTCCACATACGAGGTGGAGACGCCCTCGTCCTTGTAGCGGCGGGTGCGTTCGGCCAGCGCCCTGTTCCAGACCAGCCGCACGCATCCGAACGTCCGCGTCAGCAGTGCGGCCTGCTCGGGGGTCGGATGGAAGCGGTACCTGTAGGCGCGCTTCACGATCCGGGACACGGCTGACAGGATAAAGCATGATCGTGTTAAACATGCGGGTCCGCGCCGGCCTTACCGGGCCCCGAAGGACCGGGTTTGCGGCCTTCAACTTTCTGATCAAGCCCACCTTTCCCGGGCCGTCGGTCGGTGGCCGCCCCGCAGGCGCTCCCTCCGGCGGATCCTCACTGCCGTTGCGGGCACACTAGGCCCGTCGGCACGGCCGTGCATCAGCATGATCTGCCAAATCTGGTCCGCTGACCAGGGGAGCCCTCGCGCAGCGCCGACGGAGACGCGCGGTGAGCGGGCCGTCGCGGCCACGGGCGACGGCGGTACGGTGGAGCCTCCTCAGGCGGTTCCGGAGGCGACGACGTGGATCTCGAAGCCGTCGCCGGTGACGACCTGGCCCGCGCGGATCTTGCAGGTCTTGCGGGTCTCGACCTCGCCGTCGACCATCACGTTCCCGAGGGAGATGAGGTACTTGGCCTGACCGCCGGTGTCGGTCACGGCGCAGTACTTCAGCAGGTCGCACAGGGGGATGTAGTCGGTCTCCAGCTCAAAGGTCTCGTTCACGGCCACAGCATAGGGCCGGGCGGCGGAAGGGGCCCGCGGACGGCGCGGCGGCCGCCCTCGAAGCGGACGCCCGGACACCGCACGGACACCGCCTGGGACGGGCACGGGACGGGCACAGGACCGGCGCAGTCCTGCGTCCCCGCCCGGACACCGGTCAGATGCCGCGCATGCGCAGCACGTGCAGCGCCAGGGTCAGGTTGAGCCGCAGGTGGGCGTCCTCGGTGAAGTTGCCGAGCAGCCGCTCCAGCTTGCCGATCCGGTAGCGCAGCGTGTTGTAGTGGAAGTGCAGCCGCCGCGCCGTCTCGGCGACGTTGAGGTTGGTCTCCAGCAGCACCTGGAGCGTCCGGCGCAGGTCGGCGTTCTCGGGGTCGTCGTCGGCGGCCAGCGGGCCGAGGGTCTCGCGGACGAAGGCGTGCAGCTCGGCGGTGTCGCCGACCAGTGAGAGCAGCCGGTAGACCCCGAGCTGGTCGAAGTGGGCGACCGCGCCGGGACCGTGCAGCTGGCGGCCGACCCGGGTGGCCTTCAGCGCCTGGGCGTACGCCTCGGGGAGGGCCTCCGCGCCGGAGGCCGTACGGCTGGCGCCGGTGGAGAAGGTGGCGGGCGGCCCGTCGGCGAAGGCGGCCGCGGCGTCCCTGGCCAGGCGGACGGGGTCCACGGCGGCGTCCACGACCGCGACGACCTCGTGGGAGAACCCGGCCACCGCCCCGCGCGGGTCGTGGCGGCGCAGCGCGGCGACCCAGCAGGCGACCAGGCGGTCCTGGACGAGCCGCTCGTCCCCCTCGGGGTCGAGCTCGGCCACCAGCACCGTGACCGGGCGCCGCAGGTCCCAGCCGAAGGCCCTGGCCCGGGAGGCGACCCGGTCGGAACCGCCCGCCCGGCCGGTCAGCACGTCGCGCAGGAAGTCGGCGCGGTACTTGCTCTCGACGGCGTTGACCGCCTCCTGGCGGGTGATGACGAGGGCGGCGACGGTGGCGGCGCGCTCCAGGATGCCGACGTCGCTCTCGCCCACCTGCCCGGCGGGGCCGCACGCGACGATCCGGCCGTGGTGGTGCCCTCCCGCCACGACGGGCACGACCGTGCGGCGGCCCTCGGGCGCGGTGCGCAGTGCGGCCAGGCAGTCGGCCGGCCCCGCCGACGCCAGCATCTGCCCGGCTCCGTCGAGCACGGCCACCGCCACGTCCAGCAGCCCGGCCACCTCGGCGGCCACCTCGCGCAGCCCGCCCCCGGCCAGCACGACCGCGACCAGCGCCCGGTGCGCCTCCTCGGCGCGGGCCAGCACGGCGGCCTGCCGGTTGAGGATGTCGGTGAGGACCTGGTTGAGGATGTCGTCGAAGCCGACGTCGTCGGGGAGCAGGATCAGCGGGAAGTCCAGCCGGTCGGCCTGCTCGGCCATCTCGCCGGGCAGCTCGTCCAGGTAGCGGCCGAGCTTGATGGCGAGTGCGGCCAGGCCCCGCTCGTCCAGGTCGGCCACGAGCCGGTCGAGCGACTGCGGGGTGTTGCGCAGCGGGTAGCCGGTGGTGAGCAGCAGTTCGTGGGGCTTGACCCAGGCGAGGATGTCCGGGACCTCCATCACGTTGAGCCGCTGCACGACCCGGTCCAGCCCTCCGGCGCCCGCGATCAGGCGGGCGCCGGCCAGCGTCGAGACGCCCAGGACCTCCCCCACCGAGACGCCGTGGATGATCGTGCCGGTGCTGGCCAGGCGTACAGGGGGCTCCATGTGGCGATTGTGACCGATAGGACCGTCTGTCAGGAAGAGCCAACCTTTGAGCGGACTGTTGGCAGCTTTCTCCGTACGGGGCGATCGGGCTCCGCTCTAGCGTCGGGCTCATGGATGGGGAGGTCCGATGACCGTTGGAACGCGCCCGGGGGCGCGGCGGATCCCGGCGCGGACGTACGCGACCGGCGCGGCCAGCACGGCGCTGCGGCCGCTGCTGGAGTCGCCCCGCCGCCCGGCGCGGGTGCTGGCGGCGTTTCCCGCCGGGGTCTACCTGGAGGTGCGCACCGAGCTCGAACCGCACGTGATCGCGGTGGTCACCGGGGACGCCGTCCGGCTGCCCAACGCGATGGTCGTCACCGACCCCGTGCCGCGCGTCGCGGTGGGCGGCGAGGCCTGGGTGGGGGACGGCTCGATCGAGCTCGGACGGCTCAGCCTGCGGGTCCGCCGCTGGTGGGACCCCGCTCCGCCGCTCGGCCCGGCCGACCCGCTGCGGCTGGCGCGCGCGCTGCCCCTGCTGGCCGAACTGTGCGACGCCTCCCCCCGGCGTCCGGGGCTGGAGGGCGGCGGAGCCGCGGAGCTGCTGGCCGACGGCTGCGCGGAGGGCTCGCTGCTGCGCAGCCTCACCGCCGCCGAGCAGCTCGTCGGGCTGGGCCCCGGCCTCACCCCGAGCGGTGACGACATGCTCGCCGGGCTGCTGGTGGCGCTGCGCCACCTGGGTGCGGCCGCCGGGGTGGAGCGGGCGGTCTGGCTGGCCGGCTGGCTGGCCGCCGCGGTCACGTTCGACGCCCGCGGCAGGACCACGCCCATCTCGGCGACGCTGCTGCACTGCGCGGCCCGGGGCCAGGCCAGCGGCGAGGTGCTGGCCGTCCTGCGTGCGCTGACCGGACGGCAGCCGCTGCAGCCCGCGCTGGGCCGGCTGCTCGGGCTCGGCCACACCTCCGGCGCGGACCTGGCGTGGGGGCTGCGCATCGGGCTGGCCGCCGTCCTCTGCCTCTCAGACCGCGCGGGCCGGTCGATCTCGAAGGTGGGAGCGGGTGGAAGCTGAACGGCCGGGCACCGATCTGGTGCGGGTGCGTACCGGGGTCTACCACGATTCGGTGAGCCTGATGCGGGTCAGCCGGGCCGCGGCCGCCCTGCCCGGGGTGGAGGTCGCGGTGGTGGCCATGGCCACCGGGCTCAACCTCGGCATCGCCGCCGAGCTGGGCTTCGAGCTCCCCGCCGCCGGGCCCGCCGACCTGCTGGTGGCGGTGCGGGCCGCCGACGGGGACGCGGCCGAGCGGGCCGCCGCCGAGGTCGACGGGCTCCTGGCGGCCCTCGCCGCCCGGACCGGGGGCGCGGCCGGGGCCGAGGAGCCGGCGCGCACCGTGCGCGCCGCCGTCCGGGCCGCGGGCGGGGCCGCAGGCGGGGCCGCGACGCTGGCGCTGGTCTCCGTTCCGGGGCCGTACGCGTTCGCCGAGGCGATGGACGCGGTCGAGGCCGGGCTGTCGGTGATGGTCTTCAGCGACAACGTCCCCGTGGAGCAGGAGGTGCTGCTCAAGCGGCGGGCCGCCGAGCGCGGCGTGCTGGTCATGGGACCCGACTGCGGCACCGCCGTGGTCGGCGGGACGGGCCTCGGGTTCGCCAACGTGCTCCGGCCGGGGCCGGTCGGGATCGTGGCCGCCTCGGGGACCGGCGCGCAGCAGGTGGCGTGCCTGCTGGACCTGGCGGGCGTGGGGGTGAGCCACGTGCTCGGCGTCGGCGGGCGCGACCTGTCGGCGGAGGTGGGCGGCCTGTCCACGCTCCGCGCCCTGGAGGCGCTCGACGCCGACCCCGCGACCGAGCTGATCGTCCTGGTCTCCAAGCCCCCGGACGCGGAGGTGGCGGACGCCGTCCGGAAGGCGGCCGGCAGGCTCGCCACCCCGGTGGCGACCGCGTTCCCCGGCCGGTCGTCCGGTCGCGGGCCGGACGACCTGACCTCGGCCACCGAGGACGTGCTGCGGGCACTGGGGGTGAAGGTCCCCGAGTGGCCGTCCTGGCCCGCCGCCGGGCCGCACGCACCCGGAGCGGGCGACGCCGCGCGCTCCGGGCCGGTCCCGGACGGCGGGGCGGCCGGGACCCCGGCCCGCCCGGTCCCGGACGGCGGGGCGAGCGGGGCCTCGGCGGGCGCGGCGGACGGCGGCGCGGCGGACGGGCGGGCGCGGGCGCTGCACGGGATCTACTCGGGCGGCACGCTCTGCACGGAGGCGGCGCTGGTCGCCGGGACCGGCGGCTTCACCGACTACGGCGACGACGCCTACACCCGGGGCCGCGCCCACCCGATGATCGATCCGGCGCTCCGACTGGAGGCCCTGGCCGCGGTGCCCTCCGGCGACGCGGTCCTGCTCGACGTGGTGCTCGGCCACGGCGCCGACCCCGATCCCGCCGGGCGGCTCGCGCCCGCCGTCGCCGCCGCCGTCGCGCGCGGCGTGTCCGTGACCGTCGCGCTGGTCGGCTCCGAGGGCGACCCGCAGGGGCTGGCCGCCCAGGCCGGGGCGCTGTGCGCGGCGGGAGCGGACGTGTTCGCCTCCAACGCCCTCGCCGCCCGCCACGCGGCCCGCCTGACCGGAGGTGCCCGATGAGCCTGCCGATGCTCTCCGGCGAGCCGCACGTGATCACGGCCGGAGCCGCGGTGCTCGGGGAGGCGCTGGACGCGCAGGCCGTACCGCGCACGGCGGTGGACTGGCGGCCGCCGCTGTCCGGCACCGAGGACGACCTGGTCCGGGTGCTGGCCGATCCGCGCAGGGCCGCCGCCAACGCCCGGGCGGTGGGCAGGCTGACGTCCGCGCGGCCCCTGCTGGCCGGGGTCCGGCCGGCCGGCGAGGCACTGGACCTGCCGCCGGGCACGTTCCTGCACGCCGGTCCGCCGATCGGATGGGAGCGCGCCTCGGGGCCGATGCGCGGCGCGCTGATCGGGGCGGTGCTGCTGGAGGGGCTGGCCGGCGACGCCGGGGAGGCGGAGGAGCTGCTGGCCGCCGGGCGGGTGCGGCTGGAACCCTGCCACCACCACCGCGCGGTGGGCCCGATGGCCGGGGTGGTGAGCCCGTCGATGTGGATGTTCGAGGTGCGCGACGCCGAGCACGGCGGCACCGCCTACTGCTCGCTCAACGAGGGGCTCGGCAGGGTGCTGCGCTACGGCGCCTACGGCCCCGAGGTGATCGGGCGGCTGCGCTGGATGGGTGAGGTGCTCGGCCCTGCGCTGGCCGCGGCCCTGGAGCTGACCGGGCCGCTGGACCTGCGGTCGCTGATCGCGCAGGCCCTGCAGATGGGCGACGAGCTGCACAACCGCAACCGGGCCGCGACCTCGCTGCTGGTCCGCGAGCTGGCGCCCGCGCTGGTGGAGGCCGCCGGCGGCCGCGCGGCCGAGGTGCTGCGCTTCGCGGGCGGCAACGACCACTTCTTCCTCAACGCGGGCATGGCCGCCTGCAAGGTGAGCGCCGACGCGGCCAGGGACGTGCCCGGCTCGACGCTGGTCGTCGCGATGGCCCGCAACGGCACCGACTTCGGCGTGCAGGTCTCCGGGCTCGGCGACCGCTGGTTCACCGGCCCGGCGGGCGTGCCGGACGGGCTCTACCTCGGCGCGTACGGCCCGGCGGACGCCAACCCCGACATCGGTGACTCCACGATCACCGAGACGGCAGGGCTGGGCGGCTTCGCGATGGCGGCGGCCCCGGCGATCGTCAGGTTCGTCGGCGGCGACGTGGCGGAGGCGGCGGCGGCCACCCGGTCGATGTACGAGATCACCCTCGCCGAGCACCCGGCCTACCAGATCCCCGGCTTGGGGTTCCGGGGCACACCGGTCGGCGTGGACGTGACGCTGGTGGCCCGGACCGGCCTGCTGCCGACGGTCAACACCGGCATCGCGGGCCGGGTGGCGGGCACCGGCCAGGTCGGCGCGGGCCTGGTGAACCCTCCCGCCTCGGCCTTCACCGCGGCGCTGGCGGCCCTTGCGCGGGAGGCGCCGATCCGATAAGCCGCCGTTCCCGTTGACCCGCCGGTTCCCCGGCGAGGGTTCCGCCGCGCCCGGCCGCCCCCGCGCCCCGCCATTCCGGAGCGGGTCCGAGATCGGTTCGGGCCCGGTTCACGGCGGATTCAAGGCCGGTCCGCGGCTGGTCGACGGGCCGGTCACGTCTCGGACCGGCCTTGCTCGACAAATGCCGCGAAGACCTTTCTTTGCCCCCAACTTCCATTACCGAATACAATCCGGATATCGTGTCCAACCTCACAAATGGGCTTGGACCTGGGGGCGGGGTATGTCGGCGGACCGTCTGATCGGCAAGGTACCCCCTGGACCGGAGGTCGCGAACATCACCGGAACCGCACCGACCGGCCAGGCGGGACAGGACAGGCTGATCGGCAGGCGCTACCGCCTGCTGTCACCGGTGGGCCGCGGCGGCATGGGCATGGTCTGGCACGCCCACGACGTGCTGCTCGACCGGGACGTCGCGGTCAAGGAGCTGATCCTCCCCTACGGGCTGGACCACGCGGGCAAGCAGGTGGCGCACCGGCGCATGATGCGCGAGGCCCGCTCGGCGGCCCGGCTCAGCCACCCGGGGATCGTGACCGTCCACGACGTCGTCGAGGAGGACGGGCGCCCCTGGATCGTGATGGAGCTCGTCCGCGCCTGGTCCCTGGAGCAGGCCGTGCGGGAGAGCGGGCCGCTGCCGGTGGCCCAGGCCGCCGAGATCGGCATCCGGGTGCTCGACGCGCTGCGGCACGCCCACGCCTCGGGGATCCTGCACCGCGACGTCAAGCCCGGCAACGTGCTGCTCACCTCCGACCGCGTGATCCTCACCGACTTCGGCATCGCCGCCCTGGAGGGCGACGTCACCATCACCCAGACCGGCCTGCTGATGGGTTCGCCGGCCTACATCCCGCCGGAGCGCCTCTCCGGCCAGCCGATCACGCAGGCCGGCGACCTGTGGGCCTTCGGCGCCACGCTGTACGCCGCGGTCGAGGGCCGCCCGCCGTACGAGGGGCCCGACGCGGTGGCCGTGCTCGGCGCGATCCTCACCCAGGAGCCCGTACGGCCGCAGCGGGCCGGGGCGCTGGCCGGCGTCATCGAGGGCCTGCTCCGCAAGAACCCCGCCGACCGCATGTCCGCCGCCCAGGTCTCGGACCTGCTGGAGCAGGTCCTGCGCAGCCACGGCTCCAACACCCCCTACCGGGGTCCCAACGGCCAGGTGCCCGCGGCGATGCCGGTGCCGGGCAACTCCATGCCGATGCACCTCATGCCGCCGCTGGACCTGCCCTCGGGACCGATGCCCTCGCGGATCATCGAGACCCCCTCGGGGCCGGTGCGCGTGCCGTACGACCCGCAGCAGGACTCCCCGGGCGGCGGGGCGGGGTACGACCCGCTCTCCAGCCACTCCGGGCCGTATCCCGCCGGGCCGGCGGGCGCCCCCGGCCCGCCCGCCCCGCTGAACGTCACCATCGCGCCGTTCACCTCGCTGGACAGCATGACCGGCGGGACCCGGCGCGGCTACGACGCGCTGCGCAGCACCTCCGCCGAACTGAGCCGGGCCCCGGGGACCTCCTCCGGAGACGCCTTCTTCGACGCCTCCTTCGACGCGCTGTCCAGCTTCTCCGGCGAGGTCCCGGTCCCCGGCGCCCCGTCCGGGGACCGGCCCGCCCGCGGACGGGCCGGGACCGCCGTCCGGGAACGGGCCGGCCGGTCGGAGCCCGCCGACCGGGGCGAGCGGGCCGAGGGGCGCAGGACCTCGCGCCGCAGGGCCTCCTCCGGCGGCGGCTGGATGCGCGACGGACGCCCCACCCCGCGCCTGCTGGCCGTGGGCGGGGCCGGCGTGCTCGCCGTGGTGGCGGCCGGGCTGCTCGTGCTGACGTCCGGCGACGACTCCGGCCCCGCGCGGGAGCGCACCTCGTCCGCCTCGGTCTCCGCCCCCGCCGACGGCGGGCAGAGCCGCAGGACCGGTGAGGTCCCCGAGGGGTTCAAGCGGCTGAGCGCGGGCGGGATCGCCGGCGCCGTGCCGGAGAACTGGACGGTGAAGGAGCGCGAGGACGGCGCCGTCGTCTTCTCCGGACCGAAGAGCGGCGCGCAGAGCATCGTCGTCACCCAGGTCCCCGTGGCCGACCCGGTGGCCGCGCTCGGCAAGCTCGACAGGTCCGGGCTGGACGAGTACATCGAGGTCGGCGTGACCCCGGTCTCCTACGACGGCTGGAAGGCCGCCGACTGGGAGTACACCTACGTCCTGCCGGACAGCATCGTGCAGATGCACGGGCGGACCCGGTACGTCGTGGTCGGCGCCGACAGCGCCTACCAGGTCGCGATCGTCGTCAAGGACATCGACTGGGAGAAGAGCGCCGGGATGATCGACGCCTTCTTCGCCACCTTCGACCCGGGGGTCTGAGGCCGGGCCGGGCCCCGGAGCCCGCGGTCCCGGGACGCACGGGGTCGCGGAATATCCGCTGGGGGGATCGTCACGAGTGATGACAGACTTCACTCGTGACGACAACCCCCTTGAGTCCTGACATCTCCCCTCCGGGCCCGGATCGGGTCGCCGCCGTCCAGCGGCGGACGCTGGGCGTGCTGACCGCGGCGCAGATCACCAGCGGCATGGGCGTCGCGGTGAGCTTCACCCTCAGCTCGGTGCTGGTCGCCAGGCTCTCCGGCTCGGAGGCGCTCGGCGGGCTGGCGGGCACCGCGGGCGTGCTCGGCGCCGCGCTGCTCGCCCTGCCGACCGCCAAGGCCTCGGGCCGGGGCGGACGGCGGACGGGGCTGACCCTGGCCTACGGCTGCGCGTCGCTCGGCTGCCTGATCTCCGTGATCGCCGTCACCGCCGGGTCGTGGCCCCTGCTCCTGGCCGGGCTGGTGCTGTTCGGCGGCGGCAGCGCGGGCAACCTGGCCTCGCGCTACTCGGCCACGGACCTGTCGCCCGCCGGGCACTCCGCCCGGCACCTGTCCTGGGTGGTCTGGGCGGCCACCGTGGGCTCGGTCGCCGGCCCCAACCTCGCCGAACCGGCCGACCAGCTCGGCCAGCGGCTCGGCCTGGCCCCGGGCGCCGGCCCGTTCGTGCTCGCCCTGCTGGGCTTCCTGCTCGCACTGGGCGTCCTGACCGCGGGACTCCGCCCGGACCCGCTGGTCCTGGCGCGTTCACTCGCCGCGTCCACGCGGAACACCGCGACCGGCGCGGACGCCGCGGCCCCGGCCGGTCCCGCCGCCCCGGCCGGCCAGACCGACCCCGCCCACGGCGGCCTCGCCGCACCCTCCGCCGGGCCCCCCGCGCCCGCCGCGGAGACGGTGACCCCCGTGAAGCCTGCGGGGACCCTGCGCACCGCCTGGCGGACGCTGGTCGAGTCCCCGGCGGCGCTGCGGGCGCTGACCGCGATCGCGGTCAGCCACACCGCCATGGTCTCGATCATGTCCATGACCCCGGTCCACCTCGACCACCACGGGGCCTCCGTCTCGGTCATCGGCCTGGTGATCAGCCTCCACATCGCGGGCATGTACCTGTTCTCCCCCGTGGTCGGCTGGCTCGCCGACCGGGTCGGCCGGGTCCGGGTGCTCGTGCTCGGCATGGCCCTGCTGCTCACCGCGGCCGTCCTGGCCGGCACGGCGGGCGAGCACGACGTCCCCCGGGTCACCGCCGGGCTGGTCCTGCTCGGAGTCGGCTGGTCCTGCGGCCTGGTCTCCGGGTCGGCGATGCTCACCGACGCCGTCCCGCTGGCCCGGCGCCCCGCCGTGCAGGGGCTGTCCGACCTGGTGATGAACGTCTGCGGCGCGGCCGGCACGGTCGTCGCCGGAGTGATCGTGCAGGCCCTGTCCTACGGCGTGCTCGGCACGGCCGTGGCGGTCCTGGTCACCGCCACCGGCGCCTGGCTGGCCCTCGCCCGCCGCTGAACCCCCGCCCCCGCCGGGTCCCCGCACCGGGCCGTCCCCGGTGGAACCGTCCGCGGTGGGCCGTTCCCGGTGGAACCGTCCACGCCGCCCGCCGCGCCCCGGCTCCCGCACCGCCCGCCGGCCCCGCGTCACTTGGCGTCGGCGTAGCAGCGCACGGCGACGGCCTCCATCGGGAAGCGCACGGGGGTCGGGCCGAACAGCAGGCGGGTCGCCTCCTCCGCGGCCCGGCCGACCGCCTCGGCCACCTCGCCGGCCAGCTCCTGCGGGCAGTGCACCATCACCTCGTCGTGCTGGAAGAAGACCAGCCTGGCCGGGTCGGGCAGCAGCCCGCGCAGCACGGCCATCAGGGCGAGCGCCCACTCGGCGGCCGTCGCCTGGACCACGAAGTTGCGGGTGAACCGGCCCCGGTCGCGGGCCGCCCGGCTCCCCTCCGGCCCGGAGACCAGCTCGCGCCAGCGGGCCGAGGGCGGCGGGCAGGTGCGGCCCAGCCAGGAGCGGACCAGCCTGCCCTCCTCCCCCGCGCGGGCGGCGTCCTCCACGAACCGGTAGGCCTCGGGGAAGCGCTGGCGCATCACGGCCAGCAGCTTGGGGGCGTCCCCGCTGGTCCCGCCGTACATCGCCGAGAGCATGGCGATCTTGGCGTGGTCGCGCTCGCCGTCGAACGCCCGGGCCAGCGCCCGGTAGAGGTCGGCCTCCCCCGCCGCCCTGGCCAGGCCCCGGTCCCCGGCCATCGCGGCCAGCACCCTGGGCTCCAGCTGGGCGGCGTCGGCGACGACCAGCGTCCAGCCCTCGTCGGCCACCACGACCCTGCGCATGGCCCGATGGATCTGCAGCGCGCCGCCGCCGCTGGTCGCCCACCGGCCGGTCACCACGCCGCCCACGACGTACTCCGGGCGGAAGCGGTCGTCGCGGACCCACTGGTCGGCCCAGGCCCACCCGTGGAAGCTGTGGAACCGGGCCAGCTCCCGGTAGGCCAGCAGGGGCGCGACACCGGGATGGTCGATCTTCTTGAGCTCGTGCGCCCTGGCCGAGGAGACCGGCGTGCCGGCGGCCTTGAACGCCTTGACGATCTGCTGGATGGAGTCGGGGTTGAACGACGTGCCGAACACGGCCGCCACCTCGTCGGCCAAGGCCTGGAGCCTGGCCGGGCGCATGCCGTGCACCGGGCGCGGGCCGAGCATCTCGGCCAGCAGCGCGTCGTGCAGGTCCCGCCGCCAGGGCATGCCGTCGTGGGCCATCTCCGCGGCGATCAGCGCTCCCGCCGACTCGGCCGCGACCAGCAGCCGGAACCGGCGCGGGTCGGCCGTCGCCTCGATCCGCCGGAGCTGGTCGGCGTGGACCTCGGCGACCAGCCCGGCGTCCGGCGGGGGCGGCCGCTCCTCCTCGAACAGGACGGCCTGCCGCGCCCCGGGCCCGTGGTGGCCCGCGTGGCCCTGCTCATGGGCGTCGTGGTCGTCGGGCACCGGCAGGCCGTGCAGCCGGGCGTGCGCCGCCCGGGCCGACCGGGGCTCGCCGTACCGGCCCTCGTGGGCCAGGAGCAGGCCCTCGGTCAGCGCGAGGTCGTGGCAGCGCGCGAGCCGCACCCCGCGCTCCAGCAGCGCCGGGTAGACCTCCCGCGTGTCGGCCCAGACCCAGCGCGGGGCCCCACCGCCCGCTCCGCCGCCGCCCCCTCCGGCGCGGCCCGCGCCGTGCCCGCCCCGCCCGGCGGCCGGGTCCCCGGCGGGTCCGTCCCCCGCCCGCGCCTCCAGCTCCCGCACGGCCGCCGCCAGGTCCGCCACGGTCTCGGTCCCGCCCCCCTCGGGCCGGAGCAGACCGGACCCGCCGGCTCCCGGCACGACCACGACGTTCATGCCCCCAGCGTGCCACGCGCCACCGACGGTTTCGATCAGGCGAGCGGAATGAGGACCTCGTCTTCGAGCGGGGGTTCGATCTCCTGGGGCAGGCAGCCGGTGGCGGCGAAGCAGCGGATCCGCAGGGCCTCCGGCGTCACCGAGACGTGCAGGAAGCTCTTGAAGAACGGCGGGGTGTCCCAGTCGGACAGCTCCGACAGGTAGCGGTGGAAGACCTTGCCCACGGGCAGCCGGAACGGCAGCGGCCAGGAGCCGAGCAGCCGCGCCGCCCACCGCATCCGCCGGGTGATCCGCACCCCGCCGATCGGCCGCGGCGGGGCGTTGCCGATCCGCTGGGACATCAGGCACACGGCCTCGTCCGGCGTGAGGTAGAGCCAGCGCATGCGCAGCCGCTCGCTGTAGAGCTTGCTGTAGAACGAGAGCGAGTCGCCGCGCAGCGGGTAGCACTTGTAGTCGTCCTCGTGCACGCCGCCGACCGTGATCCGGGGGATGGTGTGGGTGGCGTGCGTGAACGCCCCCGAGCCGCCGGCCACGACGTACTGGATCGTCCGGTCGCCGACCCTGACCGGGAAGCGCTGGTAGTTGTGCACGTCCCCGCCGATGGCGGCGACGTAGTTGTGCCGGGGGTCGGTCACGATGTCGTCGATCGTGCCGCCGCCCTCCAGCTTCGACGGCTTGTACTCGTTGCGGACGTAGACGGGCTTGCCGGTGACCAGCACCTTGGGGCGCGGGTCCAGCGAGACCTCCCGGAGCCAGTCGGCCTGCTCCCGGTCGATCGTGCCGGTGATCCCGGTGTCCACGCCCACGATGAGCAGGCCCGGGGCCTCCAGCACCCAGTACGGCCCCGGCTGCACCGCCTGCTGCTCAGGGGCGGAGCGGCGCTCGCGGGCGCGGGCCAGCCGCTCCTCGTCGATCGGCTCCGGCCTGCGCCAGAGCAGTCCGCGCAGCCCGGAGGGCGAGAGCCGGAACCCCTCCCGCCGCGCCTCCAGCGCCGGGGCGTCGCAGAAGACGCGCATGAAGCCGCCGAGCCCGTCGTACCAGTCGTGGTTGCCGGGGATCGCGTAGATCGGCGCCCGGTAGTCCTGGTAGGGGCGGAAGAACTTGTCGTCGTACTCGTCGCCGGCGCCGGTGGGGTAGACCACATCACTGGCGATGACCGCGAAGTCGGTGCCCTCGCCGATCCGGAGCATGCCGGGCACCACGGCGTACTGCGAGGCGTCGCCCTCGCCGGTGTCGCCGAGGAGCAGGAAGGAGAACTCCTCCCCCACCTCCAGCGGGATCCGGAAGGAGGGGTCGGCGCCCCGCGCCCGCTGCGAGGCCGTCCAGCGCGCCCGGACCTGCCCCGACGGGTCGCCGAACAGCGCGGCGAGGATCTCGTTGCGCGAGCGCCAGAGCGTGCGCGGGTTCAGCCAGGAGAACGACTTCGCGCCCGGCGGTCTCAGCGCGTCGAACATGCCGATCTCCACGCAGTCCCAGCCCGCGCCCTCCTCCGAGATCCGCGAGGAGACCTCGCGCCCGCGCTCCGCCGCCCGCTTCACGTCGACCATGGTCATATTCTGGCCGCGATCATGCACGCGTGCGCCCGTTCGGGGAAGCCGGCCACTCCGGGAAGAGCACCCGTTCAGGGGAGGCGGCCGATCCGGAAGTCGTCGAAGTAGGTGCGGGTCTCGGTTTCACCTCCCTGCCACTTGGTGACGTAGATCCCGAACAGGGGCTTGCCGTTCGCCTTCGCCACGTCCTCGTCGACCACGTCGCCCACCAGGTGGTCGTCCACCCAGAACCTCGCCCGGATCCGGCCGCCGTCCCGCTCGCACTCCAGCCGCAGCACCGCCCCGTCCTTCTTGAAGTCCGGGATCGGGATGTCGGGGGTCAGGTTCCAGGAGGCCTCGGTGGTGCTCCTGCGGATGCGCGCGCGCCCGCCGGGGCTGACCTCCGCGACGTAGAAGAAGTAGTCCTCCTCAGGCGCGTACTGGCAGTAGACCCCGCTCCACGCGCCGGACGGGTTCCCGGCGGCGAGGGCGGCCCTGACGCTGACCAGCACGTGCTCCGGAGCCTCGGCGTTGACCGGCGCGTTGTTCGACCGGGTCGCGTTCGAGAAGTCGGTGGCCATGGTGAAGCGCCCGTCCCCGGTGTAGCCGTGGGGGACGTCGCCGCCGATGCCGCTGCTGTTGTACCAGCCGGACTTGTCGTCGCCGAAGTCGTCCTGGTACAGCACGTCGGCGCTCTCCGGCGGCCCCTGCCCGAGCATCCGGGCGCCGAGCACTCCGGCCGCCGCCAGCAGCAGCGCCCCGGCCACCGCCCCGCCCACCAGGTACGGCCGGCGCGGGAGCCGGGACCGCCTGCCGGGCTCCTCCCCGGCGGGCACCCTGGCGGTCGGCCCGGCCAGGCCGGACAGGTCGAGCCGGACCGTGCCCGCCACCCGGGCGGTGTCCTCGGCCTCCTTCCCCCCGACCAGCCCGGACAGCAGTTCCCGGGCCGTCGGCCGGGCCGCGGGGTCCTTGTCCAGGGCCGCCCCGACCAGCCCGCGCAGGCCGGCGTCGAGGAAGCCGAGGTCCGGGGTGTCGTGGACCACCCGGTAGAGCGCCTCCGGCACCGTCCTGGAGGCGAACGGCGAGGCACCGGTCGCGGCCGCGGCCACCACGCAACCCCAGGCGAAGACATCGGCGGGCGGGCCCGCGCCGCCTCCGGAGACCAGCTCCGGCGCCATGTACTCCGGCGTGCCCAGGATCGCGCCGGTGACGGTCTGCCCCCTGCCCGCGTCCAGGGCGCGGGCGATGCCGAAGTCGATCACCCGCGGGCCGAGCGGGGAGAGCAGCACGTTGGCGGGCTTGAGATCGCGGTGGACCACGCCCGCGTCGTGGATCGCGGTGAGGGCGGTCGCCACCCCGACGGCCAGCGCCTCCAGGTTGGACCCGGTCAGCGGGCCCTGCTCGCGCAGCAACCGGGCGAGGTCGGGCCCCGCGACGTACTCGGTGACCACCCAGAGCGGCTCGCCCTCCAGCCGGGCGTCCAGCACCGGGGCGGTGCAGAACCGGCTGACCCTGCGCGCGGCGGCCACCTCTCCCCGGAACCGTGCCGCGAACTCCGGGTCCGCGGCCAGGTGCCGGTTGATCACCTTGACCGCCACCGGTCCGGACGGCCCCTCGGCGAGGTAGACCGTGCCCATGCCGCCGGTGCCGAGCCGCCCGGCGATGCGGTAGGGGCCGAGCTCGACCGGGTCGGAGGGCTCCAGCGTGAGCGCGGGGGGAAATCCGTAAGCCGTCACATCGGACGATCTTAGGTTGGACAGATCATCCGATGGGCGAGAAGAGATGACATGGCACATTCTCTTCGGTAACGCACCGGCCTCCCGGAAGCCCCGGACCAGGACGGAGATCGGTGATCCACCCCCGCGCCCTCCGGCCGCCCACTCTGGAATATAGTTCTGTCCGTGTACGCGCACTGGGAGACGGTCCCCACACGGTGGAAGGACAACGACGTCTACGGCCACATGAACAACGCCGTCCACTACTCGCTGATGGACACGGTGATCAACACCTGGCTGATCAGGACGGCGGGTCTCGACATCCACGAGGGCGACGCCATCGGCCTGTGCGTGGAGTCGCACTGCGTCTACAGGGCGTCGGTCTCCTTCCCCGAGCCCGTCCGGGTCGGCCTCAGGATCGGCAGGCTCGGCCGCTCCAGCGTCCGCTACGAGCTCGGCCTGTTCCGCGAGGACGGCGAGACGGTCGTGGCCGAGGGGCACTTCGTCCACGTGTTCGTGGACCGGGAGACCCGGCGGCCCAGCGAGATCCCGGCGCCGCTGCGCGCCGCGATGGAGAAACTGGTGATCATTTAGATGAGCACGTCCACCCGCGCCGCCGTCCTCGTCGAGTCGGGCCGCCCGGCCCCGTACGCCTCGTCGCGCCCCCTGGAGGTCATGCCGCTGGCGCTCGAGGCGCCCGGCCCCGGGGAGCTGCTCATCCGGGTCCGCGCGGCGGGTCTGTGCCACTCCGACCTGTCGGTGGTCAACGGCTCCCGGCTCCGGCCGCTGCCGATGGCCCTCGGACACGAGGCCGCGGGCGAGGTCGTGGAGGCCGGCCAGGGCACCGGGTTCGCCCCCGGCGACCACGTGGTGCTGGCGTTCGTGCCCGCCTGCGGGCACTGCCCGCACTGCGCGGCGGGCCGTCCCGCGCTGTGCGGGCCGGGCGCCGCGGCCAACGGGGACGGCACCCTGCTCGGCGGCGGCCTGCGCTTCACCGCCGCCGACGGCACCCGCCCCCGGCACCACCTCGGCGTCTCGGCCTTCTCGGAGTACACCGTGGTCTCGGCCCGCTCCGCGGTGAAGATCGACCCCGAGCTGCCCTTCGAGATCGCCGCCCTGTTCGGCTGCGCCGTGCTGACCGGGGCGGGGGCCGCGTTCCACAGCGCCCGGGTCTCCCCCGGCGACGGCGTCGCGGTGTTCGGCCTGGGCGGCGTGGGACTGGCCGCGCTGCTGGCCGCCAGGGCCGCCGGGGCGTCCACCCTGGTCGCGGTGGACGTCGTGGAGTCGAAACTGGAGCTGGCGCGCAGGCTCGGCGCGACGCACACCGTCGCGGGCGGCCCGGACGCCGTCGAGGCGGTCCGGGAGATCACCGGCGGCGGGGCGGAGAAGGTCGTCGACACCACCGGGGTCGTCCCGGTCCTGGAGCAGGCCTACCGGGCCACCGCGCGGGGCGGCACGACGGTCACCGTCGGCCTGCCCGACCCCTCCCGCGAACTCACCCTGCCCGCGCTCAGCCTGGTGGCCGAGGAGCGCACGCTGCGCGGCAGCTACCTCGGCTCGTGCGTCCCGCGCCGGGACGTGCCGCGCTTCGTCGGCATGTACCGCGCCGGGGTCCTCCCGGTGGACGCCCTGCTGTCGCACCGGCTTACGCTGGATGAGGTGAACGAGGGCTTCGACCGCCTGCACACCGGCGAGGCGGTCCGCCAGGTGATCGTGATGTGACAGGGACCCCGGCCGGAAGGCGGGGGCCGCCACGCCGAAGGCGATCGATGACAGGAGGGGCGATGCAGACCTTCCTCCCCTACCCGGACTTCGACGCCACCGCGCGCGTCCTCGACCCGCTCCGCCTCGGCAAGCAGCGGGTCGAGACGCTGCAGATCCTGCGCGCGCTGACCGTCCACGGGTACGGCTGGCGCAACCACCCCGCGGTGAAGATGTGGACCGGCTACGAGGAGGCCCTGGTCCGGTACGGCCTGCAGATCTGCGGCCACTGGTGCTCCACGGGCCGGGCCGACACCTGCTCGGCCACCATGGCGGGAGAGCTGGCCGAGCGCTGCGGCGTCGCCTCCCCCCGCTCCCAGCCGGAGCTGGCGGCCGCCGGCGAGCTGCCGCCCTGGCTGGGGGACCCGGCCTTCCACCGCAGCCACCGCTCGTCGCTGCTGCGCAAGGCCCCCGAGCTGTACCGCCCCGCCTTCGGCGACGAGCCGGACGACCTGCCGTACGTCTGGCCCGCCTCCGACCGGCCCCCTTCGTGCCCGCCGGACCCGGCGGGCCCGCCCGGCTGACGGGCCGGTCTGCACCGGGCCCCTACCCGGACGGGCCTGGCGGGAGCCCTCCGCAGGACCCGGCCCGGTCCCGTGACGGGCCGGGCCGGAAGACCGGCACGACGGGCGGACCGGCGCGGTCAGGGGATCAGCACCCCGGGGTTGAGCACACCGGCGGGGTCGAGCCGCTCCTTGATCCCGCGCAGGACCTCCACGCCCAGCTCGCCGATCTCGGCGGCGTAGGCCTCGCGGTGGTCGCGGCCGACGCCGTGGTGGTGCGAGATCGTGCCGCCCGCCGCGACGATCGCCTCATTGGCCGCCCGCTTGGCCGCCGCCCACTGGGCGAGCGGGTCGCCGCTCTGCGCCGTGACGACGGTGAAGTAGAGCGAGGCGCCGGTGGCGTACACGTGGGAGATGTGGCACATCACCAGCGGCGAGCCGAGCGCGCCGTGCAGCGCCAGCCGTACGGCGTCGTAGAGGCGGGGCAGGCCGGACCAGAAGGCGGCCGTCTCCAGCGTCTCCACGGTGGCGCCGGCGGCGAGCAGCGAATCGCGCAGGTAGGGGGCGGAGTAGCGGCCGCGCTCCCAGGCGTCGCCGGGCCCGGGCCCCAGGCAGGTCCCGCCGAGGCCGGCCAGCGCCTCGGCGGCCCGGTCGCGGCGCCCGGCCGCCTCGGCCGCCTCCCCCTCGTAGCCGGCGATCACCAGGCAGCCCCCCTCGGCCGCCGCGCCGCCGATCTCACCCGGCCTGGCCAGGCCGACCATCGTCTCCGTCTCGTCGGACAGGCGCAGCACGGTGGGGACGGGACCGTCCTGGGCCAGGCGTCGCAGCGCGGCCGTGCCCTCCGCGAAGGAGGCGAACCGCCAGCCCTCGTAGATCCGGGCGGCGGGGGCCGGCCGCACCCGCAGCCGGAGCGAGGTGATCACCCCGAAGGCGCCCTCCGAGCCGAGCACCACCTGGCGCAGGTCCGGACCGGCCGCGGACTTGGGCGCGCGGCCCAGTTCCAGGGTGCCGCGCGGGGTGGCCGCGGTCAGGCCGACGACCATGTCGTCGAAACGGCCGTATCCGGCGGAGGCCTGTCCGCTGGAGCGGGCCGCGGCGAAGCCGCCCAGCGTGGCGTACTCGAACGACTGCGGGAAGTGGCCCAGTGTGAGGCCCCGGGCGGCGAGCAGCTCCTCCGCCTGCGGCGCGCGCAGGCCGGGCTCCAGCTCCGCGACCATGGACTCGGTGTCCACCGCGACCAGCCGGTTCAGCCGGGCCAGGTCGAGGGCGACCACCCCGGCGAAGCCCTCCCGGGTCGCGGTCAGGCCGCCGACGACGGAGGTGCCCCCGCCGAACGGGACCACCGCGACCCGGTGCGCGGCGCAGATCCGCAGCAGTTCCAGCACCTCGGCGTGCGAGCCGGGCAGCACCACCGCGTCGGGCGCGTCGGAGCCGTCCCCGGCGCGCAGGCGCAGCAGGTCGGGCGTGGACCTGCCCCGGGTGCGCCGGATCCTCGCCTCGTCGTCGCAGCGCACGTGGCCGGGGCCGACCGCGCCGCGCAGCTCGTCGAGGACCTCCCCGGGCAGCGCCGGGGCGGGCAGCCGCACCTCGTCCAGGCGGACCGGAGGGCTCGCGGGCGGGCGCACGCCCAGCAGGTCCGCCAGCAGGCCGCGGACCGGCTCGGGCAGGTCGGCGGCCCGGGCGGGGTCGCCCCAGCCGGACCAGAGCATCGGTTCGGCGGCGGTCTTCGGAGTCTCCACCCCTACACTGTGACATATGACGTCCAACCGTCACAACGAGACCGGCCCGGCGAAGGGCTCCACCGACGCGCTCCTCGACGCGGCGCGCGAGGTCGTGCTCGCCGTCGGGGTACGGCGCACCACGCTCACCGACGTGGCCCGCCGGGCGGGGCTGTCCCGGATGACCGTCTACCGCCACTGGCCCGACGTGCGGAGCCTGGTCGCCGACCTGATGACCCGGGAGTGGGTCGAGGTCGCGGGCCGCTTCGCCGGCGACGACCCGGTCACCGCCGCCGTCGGGTCGGTCCGGGCGCTGCGCGGCCACCCGCTCTGGCGCAAGATCGTCGAGGTGGACCCCGAGCTGCTCCTGCCGTACCTGCTGGACCGCCGGGGCTCCAGCCACGACGCCATGCTCGCCCTCGTCGAGTCGGCGATCACCCGGGGCCGGGCGGCCGGCACCGTACGGCCCGGCGACGCGCGCGCCCAGGCCAGGGCCGTGCTGCTGACCGCGCAGTCGTTCCTGCTGTCCGGCGCCACCATGCTCGACCCGGCCGTCCCGGGCGGACCTGCCCCCGCCGCCCCGGACGCGCCGGACCCGGACGCTCTGGACGGCCCCGGCCCCGCCGCGCCGGACCCGGTCACCGAGGACGCGCTGGACGCCGAACTCACCGCCCTCCTGGAGAGGTACCTGTCGCCTTGACTTCCTCCCCCGCCTAAAGGCGAGGGATTCCAGTCCTCGCGGACTGGGCTTCCTGCTTCACAGCCGACCGCACCCGGGAGGACCCGGAATGTCTTACATCAGCTCCACAGGCAGACACCGCTTGACCAGCGGCCAGGATGTTCTTCGCCGCGTTGATGTCCCGGTCGTGCCGGGTGCGGCAGGTTGGGCACGTCCAGTGCCGGGTGGAAAGCGACAGCTCGGCGAGCAGGTGCCCGCACGCGCTGCAGGTCTTGGACGTGGGGTGCCAGCGGTCAATGACGACCAGGCGGCGGCCGTACCGCTCGCACTTGTACTCCAGCAGGCGGCGGAACTCACCCCACCCGCAATCGGAGATGGCGCGGGCCAGGGACCGGTTGCGGACCATGCCGCGCACGTTGAGGTCTTCGATCGCGATCACGTCGTGGTCGCGGACCAGCCGCGTGCTGGCCTTGTGCAGGAAATCCTGCCGGGCGTCGCGGACCTTCGCATGAGTGCGGGCGACCTTGGCCTTGGCCTTGGCGCGGTTGTTCGACCCGCGCTGCTTGCGGGCCATGCGGCGCTGGTAGCGGGCCAGGTTCCGGACCTTGCGCTCCAGGTGACGCGGGTTGCGGATGCGCTCGCCGTCGCTGTTGACGGCGAAGTCCTTCACGCCCAGGTCGACGCCGACGGCCCGGCCGGTGGCGGGCAGCGGCTCCGGCTCGGCGTCGATCTCGACCGCCAGGGAGGCGTACCAGCGGCCGTCCGGGTCGCGGGAGATGGTCACCGTGGTCGGGTTCAGCGTGGTCACGTCGATGTCGGGCCAGGACCACACGAACATCAGCGGGCCGTCCATCTTGCCCAGGTGCAGCCGCCCGTCGCGCCAGCGGAACGCCGAACGGGTGTAGGTGGCCGACTGCTTGCCGTGCCGGGACTTGTAGCGGGGGTAGCGGGCGCGCCCGGCGAAGAAGTTCACGAACGCCGTGTACTGGTGCCGCAGCGCCTGCTGAAGCGGCACCGAGGACACCTCGAACAAGAACCCGTGCTCCGGCTCCCGCTTGAGCGCGGTCAGGTACCGGTCGGTCTCGGCGTAGGAGGTCTTCACGCCCTGTGTGTGGTAGCGGGCGTGCCGCCACGCCAGGACCTTGTTCCAGACCAGGCGTACGCACCCGAACGTGCGGTTGAGCACCGCCGTCTGTTCGGAGGTGGGGTAGATCCGCACCTTGTACGCCGTACGCATGTTTTCATTTTACTGAAATGCAGCATGATCCGTAAGCAAATGGGGGGACGTATGCGCGCTTCGCGCTTTGGGCTGTCCCGGCTTCGCCGGGCTGCCCCTGGCGGGGTCAGGATTCCTCCCCGGCCTGAAGGCCGGGGCATCCTCCGGAGGTCTCGGTGAACTCCTCCCTCAACGCCGCCCGCCGCTCCCGCGAGCTCGCCGAGCTGGCCGGCGGCCGGACCGTCGACGTGCTGGTGGTCGGGCTGGGCGCCACCGGCGCCGGCGCGGCCCTCGACGCCGCCTCGCGCGGCCTGTCGGTGGCCGCGGTCGACGCCTTCGACCTGGCCTTCGGCACCTCGCGGTGGAGCTCCAAGATGATCCACGGCGGCCTGCGCTACCTCGCCAGGGGGCAGCTCGGGGTGGCGCACGAGAGCGCGGTGGAGCGCGGCGCCCTGCTCGCCCGCACCGCGCCGCACCTGGTGCGGGCCCAGCCGTACCTGCTCCCGCTGACCCCGGAGGTCTCCCGACGGCAGGCGGCGACGGTGATGGCCGGCTACCGGCTCGGCGACGGGCTGCGCGCCGCCGCGCGCACGCCGCGCCGCCTGCTGCCCGGCCCGTCCCGGATCTCTACCGGACGGGCGCGCGAGCTGGCCGCCCCGCTGCGGGCCGGCGGCCTGCGCGGGGCGCTGCTGTCCTGGGACGGGCGGCTGGTCGACGACGCCCGGCTGGTGGTGGCGCTGGCCAGGACGGCCGCCGCGCACGGCGCGGCGATCCTGACCCGGTGCCGGGCGCTGGAGCTGGACGGCGCCGGGGCGCGGGTCCGCGACGAGCTCACCGGGGAGACCGCCACGATCCGGGCGCGGGCGGTGATCAACGCCGCCGGAGTCTGGGCCGCCGGGCTCGACCCGCGGATCCGGCTGCGCCCGTCGCGCGGCACCCATCTGGTGCTCCGCCCCGAGACCCTGCCGGGGCTGCGGGCCGGCCTGCACGTGCCGATCCCGGGAACGGGCAACCGCTTCGCGCTGGTCCTGCCCCAGGCCGACGGGCGGGTCTACGTCGGGCTGACCGACGAGCCGGTGGAGGGGCCGGTCCCGGACGTGCCGGAGGCCCCCGAGGAGGACGTCGCGTTCCTGCTGGACGTGCTCGACTCGGTGCTGGAGGCCCCGGTCCGGCGCCAGGACGTGGCCGGGACCTTCGCCGGGCTGCGCCCGCTGCTGGCCGCCGGGGGGCGCACCGCCGACCTGTCCCGGCGGCACGCGCTGCTCGCCTCCGCAGGCGGGGCGGTCACGGTCGTGGGCGGCAAGCTCACCACCTACCGGCGGATGGCCGAGGACGCGGTCGATCTGGCGGTGCGCTCGCGCGGCCTGGACGCGGGGCCGAGCCGTACGGCGCGGCTGCCCCTGGTCGGCGCCGTCCCGGCGGGGACCCGGCCCGCCGACCGGCTGGCCGGGCGGTACGGCAGCGAGGCCGGGGCCGTGCGCGCCCTCATGGAGCGCGACCCGGCGCTGGCCGAGCCGCTGCCCACCGGGGTCACCGGGGCCGAGCTCGTCTGGGCGGTCCGGCACGAGGGAGCGCTGGACGCGGCCGACCTGCTGGACCGGCGGACCCGGATCGGCCTGGTGCCGCAGGACCGGGAGGCGGCCCTGCCCGCCGCGCGGGCGGCGCTCGCCTATCCGGAGGAGCCGGACCGGGGCTGAGCTTTTTTCAAACCCGCCGCCATACCCTCGAAACCGTTAGGTTAGTCTTACCTAAGCCCGGATAGGGGGAGCGAGAGGGCTCGGGGAAGGGGGCACGGATGACGGCGAAGGGATGTCCGCACTCCGCGTTCAGCCATACCGCACAGATGCCGGTCCATGCCAGCGCGACGGTCGGCGCCCGCTTCTGGCTGCTCATCGAGCACTCCGGGCCCTGGGCGTCCCATCTGGAGGACTGCGACCTGCCCGAGGACGTGCGCACCCTCGTCGAACGGGCGACGAACCTCGGCGTCCGCCCCCAGCTGATCCGCCGGCCGGGCCGCCGGACGGCGCCCCCGGGACCCGGCGTCCACGTCATGGTGGGCGACGCGCGCGGCCCCGAGCCGTGGCTCGCCGAGGCCGTGATCGCAGACCCGGACGATCTTGACCTGGACGCGCTGGCGGCCGGAGTGCTCCCCAAGTCCTGCATACTGGTGAGTGAGCCGGTTTTTCTGGTCTGCACGCACGCGAAGCGCAACGTGTGCTGCGCCCGCATTGGACTTCCCCTAGCTCGTTCGCTGGCCGAGGTTTGGCCGGACAGAACATGGGAAACATCACATGTTGGCGGCGATCGCTACGCCGCCAATCTCGTGTGCTTGCCACACGGCCTCTACTACGGCAGCATGTCTCAGGCTGCTGCGATCGCAGCAGCGGACGCGTACCGGTCCGGCGAGGTTGTTCTCGACCGTTTCCGGGGGCGCGCGGGCATTCCTGAGCCACTGCAAGCTGCCGAGCATTTCGTCCGTGCCCACACGGGAGAGCTCTCGGTCGGCGGAGTGGCCGTGGAGTCCTCCAGGTCGGACGGCGAAGCCACCGAGGCCATCGTGCGCGGTAGCGACGCTCGTTTTCGGGTAGTGGTTGAACCCATGACGCTCACGGCGCCATGTGGTACGGCTTGCGCCGACACGATCACCACCTATCGGCTGGTCATGCTGGACAGGCTCACGTCTGTGCGGTACGCCACGCCCGTGCCGGCCTGATCGGGGAACATCGCGGCTGATCCACGCGTTGGCACCAAGGATGTCAAAAGCGTCCAATGCGGCAGTAACCCGAAATTCTTCTCACTAGAAGGTGGTTTTCTCATGTCTCAGGTACGTCGGCAGACCGCCCGTCCTCGGCCCAGCTGGGGCTGGCAGGATGACGCCGCGTGCCGGGGCGAGGACCTCGTGCTCTTCTTCGGTCCCGATGGCGAACGTCAGCCCGAGCGTGACATCCGCGAGCGCAAGGCCAAGGCCATCTGCGCCCAGTGCCCCGTCCGCGCCGAATGCCTGGACTACGCGCTGTCCCGTCCGGAGAAGTACGGCACCTGGGGCGGTCTGAACGAGGACGAGCGCGCCTCCGAGCGTCGTCGTCGCATGCGCCGCGCCGCCAGCGCCGGCATCAGCGCCGTCGCCTGAACACCTCCACCCGGCTTCCCCCCCGTACGTGTGATCTCGCTGATCCCCTGAACCCGCAGCGAGATCACACGTCGTCGCATCCGGGCCCGTCCCCTCGGGCCCGGATCCCTTGCGTCAGGGCCGGTTACGTCCCGGCTTCCGCATCTCCTTGTGGATGACCTTCCACTTGCTCTGCAGCTCCTTGCGGAGCCGCGCGTCGGTCCGCGAGGCCATCCAGGCGGCCTCCCGCTGGAGCTTCCGCCAACTGGCCAGCCGCCGCTCGGGGAGCGTGCCGTCCTCGATCGCCGCGACGACCGCGCAGCCCGGCTCGCTGTCGTGACCGCAGTCGGCGAACCTGCACTCCCCGGCGAGCTCCTCGATGTCGGCGAAGACCGCCTCCACGCCCTCGCCCATCTCGTACAGGCCGATGCGGCGGATGCCGGGCGTGTCGACGACGAGCCCGCCGCCGGGCAGCGGGATGAGCTCGCGGTGCACCGTGGTGTGCCGGCCCCGGCCGTCGCCCGCGCGGACCTGCTGGGTCTCCATCACCGCCTCCCCGGCCAGGGCGTTGACCAGCGTGGACTTGCCCGCGCCCGAAGCACCCAGCACCACCGCGGTGCGGGAGCCCTCCAGGTAGCCGCGGACGAGGTCCACGCCCTCGCCGGTGACGGAGCAGACGGCGTGCACGTCCACGCCCGGCGCTGCCGAGGCGACCTCGTCCATCAGGAAGCCGAGGCCGTCGCCGATCAGGTCGGCCTTGGTGACCAGGACCACCGGGTGCCCCCCGCTCTCCCAGGCCAGGGCGAGCAGCCGCTCGATCCGGCCCAGGTCGGCGGTGTCGGTGGCGTGCAGGGCGGGCTCGGCGACGAAGACGACGTCGACGTTGGCGGCCAGCACCTGGCCCCGGGAGTCACCGGACAGGCCGCCCTGCGAGGTCCGGCCCACCCCTCCCCGGACGAAGGCGGTACGGCGCGGCAGCAGCGCCTCCAGTTCGAAGCGCCCCTCGGGGAGCCGGCGGAGCGCGGCCCAGTCCCCCACGCAGGGCAGGTCGACCGGGTCGGCGGCGGCGGCCCGCCGTACGCGGGCGCTGTAGTGGGCGGTCAGCTGGCCTTCGGCGCAGAGCACCTCGGCGGCGCCGCGGTCGACGCGGGCCACCCGGGCGGGCAGCGTCCCGGAGGGGAGCCCGGCGGCGAGGGAGTCGTTCCAGCCGAGCGAGGAGAGATCGTAGAAGTCAGGAAGAACTGACGAGGACAACGTGGGTACACCCTTTGTGGAAGACCGGGTGCCCCGCGCTGTGAAGTCGGCTAGGCGGACACCCGGAGGTTGACGGACGGCGGGGTCGTCAGAAAGGCCCGCATAGTCCTCACCTCCCTCTCGTGTCGTCGCCACCCGTCATCACCGGGCGGCATGTGGCCGGGTCCACTATAACGCGGACCCGGCCGGTGTCCGCAAACGCTTTTCCGCCCGCGCGCCGCGCGGGCGGTCAGGTCACAGGCCGGGGGCCGGGAAGCGCGAGGTCAGCTCGCGCACCTCGCCCTGCACGCGGGCGACGACGTGCTCGGCCTCGTCCTCGCCCTTGGCCAGGGCGGTGACGACCTGGTCGATCCAGACGCCGATCTGCCGCATCTCGTCGGTGCCCATGCCCCGGCTGGTCACGCCGGCGGTGCCCAGCCGGATGCCCGACGGGTCGAACGGCTTGCGCGTGTCGAACGGCACCGAGTTGTAGTTGGTCTCCAGCCCGGCCCGGTCCAGGGCCTGGGCGGCGGGTTTGCCGCCGACGCCCTTGGGGGTCAGGTCCATCAGGATGAGGTGGTTGTCGGTGCCGCCGGAGACCAGGTCGAAGCCGCGGGAGTTCAGCTCCTCGGCCAGCGCCCGGGCGTTGGCGACGACCTGGTGGGCGTAGGCCTTGAACTCCTCGGTGGCGGCCTCCCTGAGCGCCACCGCGATGGCGGCGGTGGTGTGGTTGTGCGGGCCGCCCTGCAGGCCGGGGAAGACGGCCTTGTTCAGCGCGGCGGCGTGCTCGTCGGAGGTGGCCATCAGCATGGCGCCGCGCGGGCCGCGCAGCGTCTTGTGCGTGGTGGTGGAGATGACGTCGGCGTGGCCGACCGGCGACGGGTGCGCGCCGCCGGCCACCAGGCCGGCGATGTGCGCGATGTCCGCGGCGAGGACCGCGCCGACCTCGCGGGCGATCTCGGCGAAGGCCGGGAAGTCGATCGTGCGCGGGATCGCGGTGCCGCCGCAGAAGATCAGCTTGGGGCGCTCGCGGAGGGCGATCTCGCGGACCTCGTCCAGGTCCACGCGGCCGGTGTCCTTGCGCACGCCGTACCGGACCGGGTTGAACCACTTGCCGGTCGCCGAGACCGACCAGCCGTGGGTGAGGTGGCCGCCGAAGGGCAGGCCCATGCCCATCACGGTGTCGCCGGGCTGCAGGAAGGCCATGTAGATCGCGAGGTTCGCGGGCGAGCCGGAGTAGGGCTGGACGTTGGCGTGGTTCACGCCGAACAGCGACTTGGCCCGCTCGATCGCCAGCGTCTCGATCTGGTCGATGACCTGCTGGCCCTCGTAGTAGCGCTTGCCCGGGTAGCCCTCGGAGTACTTGTTCGTGAGCACGGTGCCCGTGGCCTCGAGCACGGCCTTGGAGACGTAGTTCTCCGACGCGATCAGCTTGACCGTGTCGGTCTGGCGGCGCTCCTCCGCCTTGATCAGATCGGCGATCTGCGGATCGACGCTGGAAAGAGAACCACTCATGGCGCCTTCACTCCCTGCCTACGTTGACGACACGCGGAGACCCAGGCGCGCGGCCTCCGCCGTTTTCCGCTCCCCGGTGGTTGTTCCACCAAATGCGCCAGTCGCGCTTAGACGATATCGGACCGTCCCCCGCGGCTGACCCGTCCCGTGCCGTCGGCGGGCCAGAGCCGGTCCACCTCGGCGTTGAGCGTGGCGCCGATGAGCACGGCCAGGGCCGTGATGTACAGCCACAGCAGGACAGCGATCGGGGAGGCCAGCGAGCCGTAGATGGACACCGGCGTGAACCAGTCGGCCAGCACCGCGCGCAGCACCGCGGCGCAGGCGATCCAGATGATGAGCGCCAGCACGGCGCCGGGCATCTCCCGCCACCAGCGCGTGCGGACCGGCACGCTGACGTGGTAGAGCAGGGTGAGGAAGAAGACGGATCCGACGACCACCACCGGCCAGTAGAGCACGTCCACCAGCCCTCCGTAGTCGCGCGGCAGCGTGCCGCGCAGCGCCTCGGGCCCCAGCACCAGGACCGGCATGACCAGCAGGCCGCTCAGCAGGCCCGCGAGGTAGAGCCCGAAGGACATCAGGCGGGTGCGGATGATGCCGCGCTCCTCGCCGAGCCCGTAGGCCACCGTGATCAGGTCCACGTAGACGTACAGCGCCCGCGAGCCCGACCAGAGCGCGAGCACGAAGCCCAGCGAGATCAGCGAGACCTGGTTCTCCGGTCTCAGCACGTCGTCGATGAGCGGGGTGACGACGGTGTCCACGGCGTTGTCGGTGAACAGCAGGTGGGCCTGCCGGTCGATCCAGAGGCTGACGTCCTGCACGGTCTCCGGCCCGAACACCTTGGTGAGCTGGCCGACCACGCCGATCAGGCCCAGCACGAACGGCGGGAGCGACAGCAGCGCGAAGAAGGCCGCCTCCCCCGCCAGGCCGGTGACCCGGTAGGCGACGCCCGCGTTCGTGGTGGCCACCGCCAGCGCCCACGTGCCGGTGCCGCGCACCCAGGAGAGCCCGGCCCGCAGCCTGGCGCTGTGGCGGCGCAGCCTGGAGTGGCCCCGCGGCCGTCGCCGCTTCGGTCCCGGCCGCCGCGCCGAGGCATCAGTGGACGTCATGGCATCCAACGGTATTCCCCCGCGGCCCTGTCCCACGAATCCGGCCGGCGATGATCTGCGCCCTTCCGCTGCCCGTGCGACCTGCGGAGAAACCGCCGGGAGCGGGGCGGGGGGCACCCTCCGGCCGCGCCCGCGCCGCGGGGCCTCCCGGGGCGGGGCCTCCCGGGGCGGGGCCTCCCGGGGCCGGGACGGACCCGGCGGCACAATGGAGGCATGATCTGCGACTCCTGCAAGGACCGCCGCCACGAGGACTGCCGGGGCGGGTCGTGGTGCGACTGCCAGCACCAGCCCCCCGCCGAGCCCCGGGAGTCCCCGCTGGACTGGCCCCGCCAGGGCTGAGGCCGTACCTCCGGGGGCCGGTCCCCGGCTCGAGCCAAAGCCCGGACCAAGACCACGTCCAGAGTGTGGACCCGATATTGGACATCCCGGGCCGCCAAGGTATCGTCATGGACATGCCAGCGGACCCCATGCTCGTCGTGCGACGCCACGTCGACCTCCTGCGTGTCCGCAGCGCGATCTGTCGCAACGCCCGTTGACCGTCGCCCTTCGCTGACTTCACCCAGCTCGGCGCGCGACAGGCGTTCTTCCCCGGAGTAACCGCTTCCCGCGGAGCAGAACCGGCCCCCGCACTCGACGATGAGGCGGGAGGAGCCTGTGCGTGTCCGTCACGTCTTCCCACCATCCGTAAGGACGCGCACACATGACGACCCCGGCACGCCCGGCCAACCGCCACCACAAGCGCCCGAAGGGCGAAGGCCAGTGGGCTCTCGGCTACCGAGAGCCGCTGAACAAGAACGAGGAACTGAAGAAGAACGACGACGGGCTCAACGTCCGTCAGCGGATCATCGACGTCTACTCCAAGGGCGGGTTCGACTCCATCGACCCGGCCGACCTGCGGGGCCGGATGCGCTGGTACGGCCTCTACACCCAGCGCCGGCCCGGGATCGACGGCGGCAAGACCGCGGTGCTGGCGCCCGAGGAGCTCGACGACCGCTACTTCATGCTCCGCGTCCGCATCGACGGCGGCCGGCTCAGCCTGGAGCAGCTCCGCACCATCGCCGACATCTCCAACCTCTACGGCCGCGGCACCGCCGACGTCACCGACCGGCAGAACATCCAGATCCACTGGATCGAGATCGAGTCGGTCCCCGACATCTGGAAGCGGCTGGAGGCGGTGGGCCTGTCGACCACCGAGGCCTGCGGCGACGTCCCCCGCGTCATCATCGGCTGCCCGCTCGCCGGGATCGACAGCGACGAGGTCCTCGACGCCACCGACCAGGTCCGCCGGATCTACGACGACTACGTCGGCAACCCGGACTTCTCCAACCTGCCGCGCAAGTTCAAGACCGCGCTGAGCGGCTGCCCGGCGCACTGCACCGTGCACGAGATCAACGACGTGGCCTTCGTCGGCGTCGTCAACGAGCGGGGCGAGGCGGGCTACGACCTGTGGGTCGGCGGCGGCCTGTCGACCAACCCGATGCTCGCCAAGCGCCTGGGCGTCTTCGTCACCCCCGAGCAGGCCTCCGAGGTCTACGGCGGCGTGATCGGCATCTTCCGCGACTACGGCTACCGCCGCCTGCGCCACCGGGCGCGGCTGAAGTTCCTGGTCAGCGACTGGGGCGTCCAGAAATTCCGTGAAGTTCTCGAATCCGAGTACCTCGGGTACACCCTGCCCGACGGCCCCGCTCCCGCGGCGCCGCGCAGCGAGCGCCGCGACCACGTGGGCGTCTTCCCGCAGAAGGACGGCAACTTCTACGTCGGCTTCACGCCCCGGGTCGGCCGCCTCAGCGGGGACAAGCTGCACCTGATCGCCGACATCGCCGAGCGGCACGGCTCCGGCCGGGTCCACACCACGATCGAGCAGAAGATGGTCGTCCTCGACGTCGCCCCCGACCGGGTGGACGGCCTGGTGGCGGAGCTGGAGGCCAACGACCTGCAGGTCAACCCCTCCACCTTCCGCCGCCAGACGATGGCCTGCACCGGCATCCAGTTCTGCAAGCTGGCGATCGTCGACACCAAGGACACCGCGTCCCACCTGATCGACGAGCTGGAGGCCCGGCTGCCGGACTTCACCGAGCAGCTGACCATCAACGTCAACGGCTGCCCCAACTCCTGCGCGCGCGTCCAGACCGCCGACATCGGCCTGAAGGGCCAGCTGGTGGTCAACGACGCCGGCGAGCAGGTCGAGGGCTTCCAGATCCAGCTGGGCGGCTCGCTCGGCGCCGACTCCGGCTTCGGCCGGAAGGTCCGCGGCCTGAAGGCCACCGCCGCGGAGCTGCCCGACTACGTCGAGCGGGTGCTGCGCACCTTCGAGAAGCAGCGGAACGAGGGCGAGACCTTCGCCGCCTGGGCGCGGCGGGCCGACGACGCGGACCTCAAGTGAGCGGCAGAGCGGTCCCGTTCCACTGCCCGTACTGCGGTGAAGAGGACCTGGAGCCCTACGAGGGCGACGGCGGCTGGTACTGCCGCTCGTGCGCCCGCGCCTTCAAGCTGAAGTTTCTCGGAATCGGAGTGGTGAGATGACCCTGGTGGACGTGGAGATCGGATTACGCCAGCAGCGCGACGCGCTCGACCTGCAGGACATCGTCGAGTCCGCCGCGCGGTTCCTGGAGGACGCCCCCGCCATCGAGATCATCCGCTGGGCGGCGGCGACCTTCGGCGACCGGCTCTGCCTGACCGCGTCGATGAGCGACGCGCTGATGATCGACCTGGTCAGCAGGGTCAAGCCGGGTGTGGACGTGTTGTTCATCGACACCGGCTACCACTTCGCCGAGACGATCGGCACCCGGGACGCGGTCCGGCAGGTCTACGACGTCAACGTGATCGACGTGCGGCCGTCCCGGACGGTGGCCGAGCAGGAGCGCGACCTCGGGCCTCGGCTGTTCGGCCGCAACCCCGACCTGTGCTGCTTCCTGCGCAAGGTGGAGCCGCTCAACCGGGCGCTGGAGCCGTACCTCGCCTGGGTGTCCGGCATCCGCCGCGACGAGGCCAGCACCCGCGCCGGGATCAAGGTCGTGGAGTGGGACGCCAAGCGCCAGATGGTCAAGATCAACCCGATCGCCCGGTGGACCCAGGACGACGTCGACAACTACATGGCCGACAACGGGGTGCTGGTCAACCCGCTGCACTACGACGACTACCCCTCGATCGGCTGCGCCCCCTGCACCCGCCAGGTGGCCCCCGGCGAGGACCCGCGCAGCGGCCGGTGGGCCGGGATGGGCAAGACCGAGTGCGGCATCCACACGTGAGCCGCACCCCGCTCCCGCGGGTCCGGCCGGTCCCGCTGATCGCCGTGGCGCACGGGTCCCGCGACCCGCGCGCCGCCGCGACCGTGGAGGACCTGCTGGACCTGGTGAGGCAGGCGCGACCGGGGCTCCCGGTGCGGGCCGCCTACCTCGACCACGCCCCGCCGACGCTCGCCGGGGTGCTGGCCGGGCAGGCGGAGGCGGCCGTGCTGCCGCTGCTGCTCACCGAGGCCTACCACAGCCGGGTGGACATCCCCGGCGCGCTGGCCGAGGCGGCGGCCCGGCAGCCGCGGCTGCGGGTGCACCGGGGCGCGACGCTGGGCCCGCACCCGCTGCTGACCACCGCCCTGGAGCGGCGGCTGGCCGAAGCGGGCGTGGCCGCCGGCGACCCGGAGACCGCGGTGGTGCTGGTCTCGGCGGGCTCCAGCGACCACCGGGCCAACGCGACCGTCGCCCGGATCGCCCGCGACTGGGCCCGGCGCGGCTGGTGGTCGGCGACCGCCGCCTACGCCTCGGCCGCCGCGCCCACGCCGGAGGCGGAGGTCCGGCGGCTGCTGGCCGCCGGGGCCCCCCGCGTGGTCGTGGCCCCCTACCTGCTGGCCCCCGGCCACTTCGCCGACCGGATCCGCGCGAACACCCTCGCCGCGGGCGCGAAGACCGTGGCGGACGTGCTCGGCGCGGCCCCGGAGGTCGCCTCCGTGCTGCTGGAGCGGTACGAACAGGCCCTGGGGACGGCCGAGCGCTCAATCACCGCTTAGCGGGTAGCCACCCGAAGGCGCCGGCACGGACTCGTCGGCGAACCGGCAGCCGGGACCGCTCTGACACGGCTCGCTCCGGTAGACGTCCATCGTGATCCGCATGTCGGCGCGGCTGCGGCCCGCGAGCTCCACGACCCGCTGCGCGTCGTCCCCGTCGATCAGCGGGCGTCCCAGCTTCTCGACGGAGCCGGCGGGCACCACCGCGATCTCCAGCCGTTCCCGGGACGAGACCGTCGACAGGGCGGCGGTGAACTCTTCGCCCAGCCTCTGATCGCACACGTAGACGTTGTGGTACCTCCCGCCCTCCCAGAGCAGCACCTCCGCCTCCGGCGGGCAGTACACCGTGACCCAGGTCTGCTGACTCCGCGCCTGCCCGGGGACGTCGAACCTGATCCGCCTCCCCATGTCGGAGAAGCGCTCGGACAGGACGGTCGTGGTGACCAGGCGGGCGCCGTACCGCTTCTCCGGCTGGGACATGACGCCGGTCCAGACGTCCTCGGGGACCACGTCCGTGGTCCCGGCCGGCACGGTGAAGGCCGCCGCGACGGCGAGGCCCACCGCCGCGGCCCCGCCCGCCGCGCCGAGGCGACGGCGCCTGATGCGGCGGGCCCGCCGGTCGACGTCGGCCACGGTCACGCCCCTGCAGGGACCGCCGCCGCTGTCGGTGTCGAAAAGGTCGCGCAAGTCGTTCTCAGTGATCGTCATCTCAGCTCCGAGGTGAGCGCGGCCCGGGCCGCGGGATCGACGCGCAGCTTGGCCAGCGCCCTGGCGGCCTGGCTGCGCACGGTGGCCACCGAACAGCCGAGGACCTCGGCGATCTCCGCGTCGGGCAGGTCGGCGAAGTAGCGCAGGACCAGCACGGCCCGCTGCCGGGCGGGCAGCGCCGCGAGCACCGAGCGCACCTCGTCGCGCGCCCCCAGGCCGGCCGCCGGGTCGGCCGCCGGACCCCGGGCCGCCTCATCCGGGAGCGTCTCGGTCGGGATCTCGCCCTTCCACCTCCGCCGCCACCAGGTGGCGTGGGTGTTGGCCAGGATCCGGTACACGTACGGGTCGGGGTTCTCCCCGACCCTGCGCCAGGCGAACCACGCCTTGGCCAGCGCCGTCTGCAACAGGTCCTCCGCCGTGCCCCAGTCGCGGCAGAGGAGGTACGCGGTGCGCAGCAGACGGGCCGAGCGCTGCTCGACGTAGCGCTCGAAGTCGGCCCGGTCACGCATGCGGTAGTCCTCACTGATCGGTGGCAATCACCGATCACTACCGTCCGGCCCCCGCCGGGCGTTGCACGCCGCGGTGAATCCGTGCTCAGTGCTCCGGCGGGCGCGGCGGCTCGGGGGACTGCGGCGGGTGGGGCGAGTGGGACGACCGAGGCGCCCGGGGCGGCTCCGGGGGCTGCGGCGGGTACGGCCGGCCGTACGGGTCCTGCTGCGGGTGCGCCTGCCAGTGCGGCGCGTGCCCCAGGTGCCCCTCCCAGTGCGGGGCGGGCGGCGGCAGCTGCCGGTACGGCTCGCCCGTCAGCTCCCCTCGCAGCTCGCGCCACTGCTCCCGCCAGGCGGCCCAGGCCTTCTTGGACCTCCCGGCCCGGGCGTCGCCGATCACCTTGACGTCGCCCATGAGGGCGAACGCCCTGACCCGGATCAGCGGCACGTTCGCACCGGGGGGCGCCTCGAGCACGTCGACCCGCTTGTCCCCCATGATCGCGATGCCCTCGAGCTCGACGTCCACCCCGTCCGGGACGATGACCTTCACGTCGCCCATGACCGCCGTGGCGGTGATGTCCACCACGCCGGTGCGGACCTCGGCCTCCCTCAGGTCGAGCACGACGTCGCCCATCACGGCCACCGCACCGAGCTCGCCGTCGATGCGCCACTTGCCGCGCCGCTTGGAGTCGCCCATCACCGCCACGAACCAGCGCCGCGCCCGACCGCCCTTCCCCGCGGGCGCGGGCGCGTGGGCGGGTGCCGCGAGCTGACCGGCCGGCGGCAGGTCGGAGGTGATGACGGCAAGCTCGGCCTGGGTGACGGCGCTGTAGGCCGCCTCCGTGCGCTCGGTCAGCTCGCCGAGGGTCAGGCGCCCCTCGACCGAGGCGACCCGCAGCTGCTCGACGACGGCTTCCCGCTCGTCGTCCGACGCTCGAATTCCACCCGGATCACTCACAAGTCACAACATATCGCGAGTACCCCGGGCCGGTCTCCTCCCCGAGGAGGAGTCCGCCCGTCCACCGGACGGTGCAGGCACCCGCCGGCACCGCGCCGTGCGGTCCCGCTCCACCGGCGGGGACCCCGGTCCGCCTATGATCCGGAGGCATGTACCGAGAGCTTCTGGACGCCGTTACCGCCGGCGACGCCGAGCGGGCCGAGACCCTGCTGCGCAAGGGCGCGCCCGCCGATCCGGCGGACGGCGCGGAACCCACCGCGCTCTACCGGGCGGCGGCGGCCGGCCGCGCCGGCCTCGTGCGGGTCCTGCTGGAGGCCGGGGCCGACCCGGGCCGGATCAGCGGCGGTGAGGAGGAGGGGCTGCCGCTGTGCGCGGCGGCGGCCGGCGGGCACGTCGAGGCGGTCGAGGCGCTGCTGGCCGCCGGAGCCGACCCCGCCGGGCGGGAGGCCGGCGGGTGGACGCCCGTGCTCTGGGCGGCGGCCGGCGGGCGCGACGGGGCGCTGCACGCGCTCCTGGAGGCCGGAGCCGGGGCCGAGGACGCCAACGACGACGGCGACACCCCGCTCACCCTGGCGGCCCGGCGCGGGGCGCTGGGCGCGGTGCGGGCGCTGCTGGAGGCCGGGGCGGACCCGGCCCGGCCGGACGGCGAGGGCGACACGCCGCTGTCCATCGCCTACGACTGGCTCGGCACGCAGCTGGAGAGCGCCCTGCTGGACCAGGTCACCGACCAGGCCCCCGAGGACGCGGAGTTCGTCGTGGGACGCTCCCGCGCCGAGGACGGCACCGACCTGGTGACCGTCACGGCGGTGGACGGCGAGGGCAGGCCCGCCGTCCAGCTGGAGTGCCAGCGCGGCCACGCGGCCGTCGCCACCCTCCTGGAGGGCGCGACCGGCGAGTGGCTGCCCTTCGACGAGCTGGTCGAGCGGGCGCTGCCGTACCGCGACGTCGACGAGGAGGCGGAGACCTGGTGGACGGTGGCGGCCTCGCTGCAGAAGCGCGGCGACCGCCAGACCTTCGACGACGCCGTGCGCCTGTGCGTCAGCGAGGACCCGCGCCGGCGCGAGCTCGCCGTCGACGTGCTCTCCCAGTACGGCTTCACCGAGGACGCCAGGCCCTTCCTGGAGGAGAGCCTGCCCGTGCTGCGGCGGATGGCCGCCACCGAGGGCGACGAGCGGGTGCTGCGCTCGGTGCTCGGCGCGCTCGGCCACCACGCCGACCCGCGCGCGCTGCCCGAGGTCCTGGAGATCGTCACCGCCGAGGGCTGGACCCGTACCGAGGCCGATCCGGCGGCGCTGGCCGCGGTCCTGCCGCCCGGCCACGCCGAGGGACTGGCGCTGCTCGTCTCGATGACCTCCGACCCCGACCCGGACGTGCGCGACTGGGCGACCACGGGCCTGGCCGGCCTGGAGGAGGACACCCCGCAGATCCGCGACGCGCTGGCCGCGCGGCTCGACGACGAGGACCTGGGCACGGTGGCCGAGGCCGCGCGGGGGCTGGCCCGGCGGGGCGACCCCCGCGCCCGGACGGGGATCGAGCGGGTCCTGGCCGAGAGCGACGACGACTACGCCAGGGACATCGTCACCGGCCTCTGACGGCTCCTGACGACCGTGGGGTTACCCATCAGTATCCGGACGAATAGCCTCTGTCTCGGCATGCGGCCGTTCGCATGCCGAGACAGAGGCAGACGGAACCCCCGGCGACCGGCGAGGACGGGGCCGGGCGATCTCACGCGGAGGCCGCACGTGACCCACGACGTCTTCAACCAGGTCCCCCCGCTCACCGGTCACGACGTGTCCGCCGACGCCGCCCTCACCGAGGGCCTGGCCCGCGAGGGCGCCGGCTGGGCCCTGGAGGAGCTGCGCCGGCTCGGCGCGCTCGCCGGGACGGAGCAGGCCGCCGAGTGGGGGCGGCTGGCCAACGAGCACCCGCCGGTGCTGCGCACCCACGACCGCTACGGCCACCGGATCGACGAGGTCGAGTTCCACCCCGCCTGGCACGAGCTGATGACCGTGGCGGTGGCCGGCGGCCTGCACGCGGCCCCGTGGGCCGACCCCCGGCCGGGCGCGCACGTGGCCCGGGCCGCCGGGTTCTACGTCTGGAGCCAGGTCGAGGCCGGGCACGGCTGCCCGGTCTCCATGACCTACGCGGCCGTCCCGGCGCTGCGCCACGCCCCGGAGCTGGCCGCCGAGTGGGAGCCCCGGCTGGCCTCCCGCGCGTACGACTTCGGGCTCCGGCCCGCGGCGGCCAAGCGCGGCGTGCTGGCCGGGATGGCGATGACCGAGAAGCAGGGCGGCTCCGACGTGCGAGCCAACGCCACCCGGGCCGAGCCGCTGAGCGACGGGACCTACGCCCTCACCGGCCACAAGTGGTTCAACTCCGCCCCGATGTGCGACGTGTTCCTCGTCCTGGCCCAGGCGCCGGGCGGCCTGACCTGCTTCCTGCTCCCCCGCGTGCTGCCCGGCGGCACCCGCAACGCCATGCGCCTGATGCGGCTGAAGGACAAGCTGGGCAACAGGTCCAACGCCAGCTCCGAGGTGGAGTACCACGGGGCCGTCGCCTGGCGGGTCGGCGAGGAGGGCCGGGGCGTGCGGACCATCCTGGAGATGGTCAACATGACCCGGCTGGACTGCGTGATCGGCTCGGCCGCCGGGATGCGGTACGGCCTGCGCCAGGCGGTCCACCACGCCTCCCACCGCGGCGCGTTCGGCCGCCGCCTGGTCGAGCAGCCGCTGATGCGCAACGTCCTGGCCGACCTGGCCGTGGAGTCGGAGGCCGCGACCGCGCTGATGACGCGCCTGGCCGGGGCGACCGACCGGGCCGTCGCCGGGGACTCCCCCGACAGCGCCGCCGAGGCCGCGCTGCGCCGTACCGCGCTGGCCGTCGGCAAGTACTGGGTGTGCAAGCGGGCGCCGGTCCACGCGGCCGAGGCGATGGAGTGCCTGGGCGGCAACGGCTACGTGGAGGAGTCGCAGCTGCCGCGGCTGTTCCGCGAGTCGCCGCTGAACGGCATCTGGGAGGGGTCGGGGAACGTGGCGGCGCTGGACGTGCTGCGCGCCCTGGGCCGCGAGCCGGAGTCGCTGGAGGCGTTCCTGGGCGAGGTCGCGCTCGCCTCCGGAGCCGACCGGCGCCTGGACGACGCCGCCGACCGGCTGCGCAGGTCGCTGTCCGACCTGACCGACATCGAGTCCCGCGCCCGCCGGCTCGCCGAGGACATGGCGCTGGTCCTGCAGGGCTCCCTGCTGGTGCGGCACGCGCCCGCGGCCGTCGCCGACGCCTTCTGCGCCTCCCGGCTGTCCGGTGAGGGCGGCCGGGCCTTCGGTACGCTGCCCTCCGGGCTGGATCTTGACGCCGTCATCGACCGGGTCGCACACCCCGGCGCCTGAACGGCGTATGTTCGCTCATGAACATTGATCGATCGAAAGGACATCGCCATGGCGACGACCCGTACCGCGACGACCCAGTGGAAGGGTTCCCTGATGGAGGGCTCCGGCACGGTCGCGCTGGACTCCTCCGGCGTGGGCACGTTCGACGTGTCCTGGCCCTCGCGGGCCGAGCAGCCGGGCGGCAAGACCTCTCCGGAGGAGCTGATCGCGGCCGCCCACTCGTCCTGCTTCTCGATGGCCCTGTCGCACGGGCTGGCCCAGGCGGGCACGCCGCCGCAGTCGGTGGAGACGAAGGCCGACGTGACCTTCCAGCCGGGTGAGGGCATCACCGGGATCGTCATCTCGGTCCGCGCCCACGTCCCGGGCATCAGCGCCGAGCAGTTCCAGACCGCGGCCGAGACGGCCAAGGCCAACTGCCCGGTGAGCAAGGCCCTGGCCGGCACCACGATCAGCCTCAACGCCGAACTGCTGAGCTGACCGCCGCGCTCCCGCGCTCCCGCGGTCGTGTGCGCCCCCGTGCGGGCGGCGACCGCGTTCCGCGCCCCGCCCGCCGTACCGGTCCGCCGGTACGGCGGTGCAGGGCGGAAAAGGCAGGCGCACCCTGCGCGGGAGGCCCGACTGGAGGAGAATGGGGTTACATGCGCGAAGTCTGGCCGGGAGAGCCGTACCCGCTCGGTGCCACGTGGGATGGCGTGGGCACCGGTTTCGCCCTGTTCTCCGAGGTGGCCGAGCGGGTGGAGCTCTGCCTGTTCGGTGAGGACGGGCGTGAGGAGCGCGTCGACCTGCCCGAGGTCGACGGGTTCGTCTGGCACGGCTACCTGCCGGGCGTGATGCCCGGGCAGAGGTACGGCTACCGCGTCCACGGGCCCTACGAGCCGTCCCAGGGGCACCGGTGCAACCCTGCCAAGCTCCTCCTCGACCCCTACGCCAAGGCGATCGACGGCGAGCTGTCGTGGGACGAGGCGCTGTTCTCCTACCGGTTCACCGATCCGGCCGCGCGCAACGACTACGACAGCGCCCCCTTCATGCCGAAGAACGTGGTGGTCAACCCGTTCTTCGACTGGGGCGCCGACCGGCCGCCCCGCACGCCGTACCACCAGACCGTGATCTACGAGACGCACGTGCGCGGGCTCACCATGCGCCACCCCGCGGTCCCCGAGGAGCAGCGCGGCACCTACGCCGGGCTGGCCCACCCGGCGGTCCTCGACCACCTGCTGAGCCTGGGCGTGACGGCGGTGGAGCTGATGCCGGTGCACCAGTTCGTGCCGGAGCACGCGATGGTGGCCAGGGGGCTGACGAACTACTGGGGCTACAACACCATCTCCTACCTCGCCCCGCACAACGGCTACGCCGCCGGCGGCCACCGCGGCGAGCAGGTGCTGGAGTTCAAGGCCATGGTCAAGGCGCTGCACGAGGCGGGCATCGAGGTCATCCTCGACGTGGTCTACAACCACACCGCCGAGGGCGACCACATGGGGCCCACGCTCTCCTTCCGGGGCATCGACAACACCGCCTACTACCGGCTGCACGACGGCGACCGGCGCTACTACCTCGACTACACCGGCTGCGGCAACTCCCTCAACGTCCGCTCCCCGCACGCGCTCCAGCTCATCATGGACTCCCTGCGCTACTGGGTCCTGGAGATGCACGTGGACGGCTTCCGCTTCGACCTGGCCTCCGCGCTCGCCCGCGAGCTGCACGACGTCGACCGGCTGAGCGCCTTCTTCGACCTGATCCAGCAGGACCCGGTGATCTCGCAGGTGAAGCTGATCGCCGAACCCTGGGACGTGGGGCCGGGCGGCTACCAGGTGGGCAACTTCCCGCCGCTGTGGACCGAGTGGAACGGCAAGTACCGCGACACGGTCCGCGACTTCTGGCGGGGCAACGGCTCGGCGCTGCCGGAGTTCGCCTCCCGGCTGACCGGATCGGCGGACCTGTACGCCACCTCCGGCCGCCGCCCGGTGGCCTCGATCAACTTCGTCACCGCGCACGACGGGTTCACCCTGAACGACCTGGTCTCCTACGACCGCAAGCACAACGAGGCCAACGGGGAGAACAACCGCGACGGCACCGACGACAACCGGTCCTGGAACTGCGGCGCCGAGGGCCCGGTCGAGGACCCGGCGATCGTACGGCTCCGCCGCCGGCAGCGGCGCAACTTCCTGGCCACCCTGTTCATCTCCCAGGGCGTGCCGATGCTGGTCGCCGGCGACGAGATCGGCCGGACCCAGCACGGCAACAACAACGCGTACTGCCAGGACAACGAGGTCTCCTGGATCGACTGGTCGCTGGCCGGGACCGAGGCCGACCTGCTCGGCTTCGTCCGGGTCCTGTCGGAGCTCCGGCGCGGGCACCCGGTCCTGCAGCGCCGCCGGTTCTTCCACGGCCGCCCGGCCCCGGACGGCGTGCGCGACATCGTCTGGCTCACCCCGGCGGGGACGGAGATGTCGGCGGCCGACTGGCACACCGGTTACGCCAAGTCGCTGGCGGTCTTCCTCAACGGCGACGCCATCACCGAGCCGGGCCCGCGCGGCGAGCGGATCGTGGACGACTCGTTCCTGCTGCTGATCAACGCCCACCACGGGGACATGACCTTCACCCTCCCGGACGCGCGCTACGGCTCCGCGTGGCGGACGGTGCTGGACACCGCCGACGAGGCCCTCCGGGACGAGCCGTTCCCCGACGAGTTCTGGCCGCCGGAGTCCGTGATCGCGGTGACCGCGCGCTCGATGCAGATCCTCCGCTGCGCCAGGACCGCCCCGGGGTGAGCGCCCGCACCGGGCGGGGCGGCCGGTGCGGGCCGGGCGGTTCCCGGCCGCGGCCCGTCGGACCGCGGTGGAGCTAGCGGCCCGTCGCGACCGTGGCGGTGAGCAGGACCAGTACGAACGTGGTCACCCCGGCCAGGCCGTGCAGCAGCACCGCGAGCACCGGGAAGCTCTGCTCGGCGCCGCGCGCGTGGCGGCCGCCGCCCAGCCAGCGGGTGAACATGACGAAGCCCAGCAGCGCGGCGGCCGAGAGCACGCCGAAGGAGAGCCAGGCGAGGAACCGCTGGAGGGTGAGCACGTAGGCGATCCAGCAGCCCAGCGCGGAGACCGCCAGGACCGGGTGGGCGAAGACCAGCGCCGTGGGGAACCGGGTGACCTTCGTCGCCTGCTGCCGCAGGCCGCCGCCGGACAGCCACAGGTACAGCAGGTAGATCCCGACCATCGCGGTGATCGACCATGTCACGATCGCGACCAGCCCCATGCAGCCCTCCCTGATCTTCAGGAAAATCATGTGACGGCGGGTCCCCGAAGTCACCAGGGGCGCCGAATCCGTTATCGACCGGTGGCTGTGCCAGGGTGGGGGGATGCGCCTCCTGCACCCCGCTCCCCCCTCCGGGACCGACGCCGACGCCGATCTCGCGCTCGCCTACGCCTATCCCGGACCGCGGTGCGTGCGGGTCAACATGGTGGCCAGCGCCGACGGCGGGATCTGGCTCAAGGGCCTGTCCGGCGGGTTGTCCGGCACGGGCGACCGGCGGGTCTTCGGGGTGCTGCGCGGGCTGGCCGACGTGATCCTGGCCGGGGCCGAGACCGTCCGCAGCGAGGGGTACGGCCCGGCCCGGCCGCGGGAGTCCTGGCGGGCGCTGCGCGAGGGCCGTCCCGCCGCCCCGGCGATCGCCGTGGTCACCCGGAGCCTGGAGCTGGACCTGGACTCCCCGCTGTTCACCGAGGCGGAGCCGGGCGCGCGCACGATCGTCGTCACCTGCGGGGCCGCTCCGGCGGACCGGCGCGCGCGGGCGGCCGGGCGCGCCGACGTGATCGTGGCCGGGGACGACCGGGTGGACCTGGCCGCGGCACTCGGGCAGCTCGCCGAGCGGGGGCTGGGCCGGGTGCTGTGCGAGGGCGGGGCGCGGATCAACGGCCAGCTCGCCGCGGCGGACCTGGTGGACGAGCTCTGCCTGACGGTCAGCCCGATGCTGGTCGGCGGGTCGGCCGCCCGGGTCCTGGACGGCCCGGACGTGCTCACCCGCCTCCGGCTGGCCCACGTCCTGGAGGAGGACGGCTTCCTGTTCACCAGATATGTCCGGTCTTCTTCGTGAATTCCATGGACATTACCGACTACAAACGATATATCTCGACCATGGATAGATCATCACCCGGCGACGAGCTGCGCGCGGCGGTCGAGGCCCGGCGCGAGCTCGGCCCCGAATTCGAGGACTCCCTGGTCGAGGGCTTCCTGGAGAAGATGGACGCCGAGATCGACCGGCGGGTGGACCAGCGGCTCGCGGCCCACTCCCCCGCGGTCCGCCCCTCCGTGGCCGCCGGGCAGCGGCTCGCACTCGCGATCGTCTCCCTCGCCCTGGGCGTGCCGTCGACGGTGGGCCTGGCCATCGCCCTGGACGACGTCGACTCCGTGCTCGCGATCATCTGGGTCGGCATCATCGCGGTGAACTTCGCCTTCGCCAAGAGCGGACAGCAGCGCGACCGGCGGCGGTGACCCCGGCCGCCGTCGCCTCCCTGGCCGTGGAGGAGCCGCCGACCCGGCTGGCCCGGTTCGCCTCCGAGGGCCGGCTCATGCCGTACCTGCCGGAGCCGTGACCGCTCCGCCCCGCCGTGCGGGGCGGAGGTGCGCGGACGGCCTCAGGCGCGGCGGTAGACGCGCGCGAGGTGGGCGTAGACGATCGTGTTGCCGGTGTAGCTACGGGTCTCGTGGTCGAAGGCGCCGCCGCAGGTGACGAGGCGGAGGGCGGGATAGTCCACGTCGCCGTAGACGCGGGCCGTGGGGAAGGCGTCCTTGGCGGCGAGCTCGCTCGCGTCGACCGCGAAGACGGCCACGGAGCCGTCCCGGCGCAGCACCTGGATCTGGTCGCCGCGCCTGAGCCTGCCGAGGCGGGCGAAGACGGCGGGCCCGGTGCGGGTGTCGAGATGACCCGTGATGACGGCGGGGCCGCGCTCGCCGGGAGCCGGGCCGCCGGCGTACCAGCCGGCGAGGTCCGGAGGGTGCAGGGGCGGGTTCTCGATGGCGCCCCCGGCCCCGAGACCCAGCCGCATCAACCGGGCCGTCACCCCGATCCTGGGGATGTGCACGGTCAGCGGCACGGACCTCTTCAGCGGCCGGGCGAACGTGTACGCCAGCGATCCGCCGGAGGCCACCGGCACGAGCGGGCGGCGCGACACGGCCTCCGGCGGCGCGGCCGACGACACCTCCGCCGGCGGCGCCGGCTGTCCGGCCGGCCCGGAGAGGGCGCCCTCCTCGGAGAGGATGCGGCCGACGCCGAGCCCGCACAGCAGCACCCCGGCCCCGGTGGCCAGCGCCGCCGCCCCGAGCGCCGGCCGCCGCCCGGTGGACGGCACCGGTTACGCTTCGCCCGACCGGCGGCCCCGTACGGCGAGGCCCGCCAGCCCGGCTCCCAGCAGCAGCGCCGCACCGCCCGCGGCGAGGGGCCAGTCACCGGACCGGGCCTTCGGCGCGAGGCCCCCGCCGCCCGTCTGCGGGGCGCCCTCCGGAATCCTGCGCCGCTCGTCCGCCCTGGGGTCCCACGAGGCGGGCAGGGAGGCCGGGGCCCTGGAGACCGTCTCACCCGGCACGGCGGTCCAGCTCTGGCCGGACCCGCCCGAGCCGCCCCCGCCCGGAGCGGTCGGCCAGGATCCGGTGGAGGGCGCCACCGGTTTCCCCGGCCACCCCTTCGACCCCTTCTCGGTGAAGTCCTTGTCCGTGCCCTTGTCCGTGCCCTTGCCCGTGCCCTTGCCCTTGTCCGTGCCCTTGTCCATGCCCTCGTCTGTGCCCTCGTCCGCGGCCGGCTTCCCGCCGGCGGTCTTCTCCGGCCGGGACACGCCCGAGGCCTCCTTCACCCCGCCGCCGGACGCGTCCTCGGGCCGATCGCCGTCTCCACCGGGGGCGTGCGCCTCCGACGAGGTGGAACCCGAGCCCAGCGCTCCCGCCCACACGTCGTCCTGGCGGCTCGACGCTCCCCCACCGGGACCGTGCGTCTCCCGGCCGCCGTCTCCCCGGGCCCGCCCCCCGGCCTGTCCCACCGCCTGTCCCGCGGCGCCGCCCGGCCGGGAGTCGCACGGCGGCAGGATCGTCTCGCACGTGGTCGGCACGGCCCGCCCGTCCACCGGGGACGCCTGGGCGGCGGCCGTACCGATCCCGACCGCCAGGGCGGCGCCCCCGAACGAGAAGGCCGTCACCGCGCCCACCGCCGCGAGACGTCGTGCTCCTGCGATAGCCGCCACAGTTCTGCCCCCGGTGCCGATGTGTTCCTCGTGTCTTCGATGCACGGCCGAGCTTCGCGAACCGGCGGAGGGGGAGGCAAGCGCCGCCGTCGGGAGGCGGCCCATCGTTTACCCGAATCAGACGCAGACTTTGCCGTCCGGCCCGGTTATCCGTACGGTCGGCCCGGTTATCCGTACGGTGGCGCCGGACGGACGGGTCCGTCCCGGAGTCGCCGCGGCGGCGGGACCGGGCTCTCGACGGGACGGACCGCGATCATCCGTCCCGCTCTCCGCTCCCGGGCGCTGGCGCGCCGCCCGGCCGGCGGCATTCGAACCGTCCCGTTGATCCTCGGGACGGCCGGACGGATGATCTCATCCCTCATCTGGGAGGTGAAAACCCCCCACGTCAACAAGGACGCCGGATCGGGCGTCCCAGGGTGCTTCGCCCTCCAAGATTTTTCTTCCGGCGGCGGCGTTCGCGTAGAGTCATGGCATGGACAAGGTGGTCAAGAGCGATGCCGAGTGGCGCGCCCAGCTCTCCCCCGAGGAGTTCCAGGTGCTCCGCCAGGCGGGCACGGAGCGTCCCTTCACCGGCGAGTACGTCGACACCAAGACCGTGGGCGTCTACAGCTGCCGCGCCTGCGGCGCCGAGCTGTTCCGGTCGGACACCAAGTTCGACAGCCACTGCGGCTGGCCCAGCTTCTACGAGCCCTCGGCGTCCGAGGCCGTCACCCTGATCGAGGACCGCTCCCTGGGGATGGTCCGCACCGAGGTCCGCTGCACCCGCTGCGACTCCCATCTCGGCCACGTGTTCCACGGCGAGGGCTACGCCACGCCCACCGACGACCGCTACTGCATCAACTCCGTCTCGCTCAGGCTGGAGCCCGCCGAGTAGCCGCGGCCCCGACCGGTTCTCCGGAGGACACCCGGGACTTCCCGCATTCACCCGCGCAGGCGGGTGAATGCCTGCCCTGGTGCGGGTAAAAACTACTACGCACAGTGCGCAAGGATCTCCATAGAGTGATCTTTCTCCCGAGGAGCCCCCGTGCATCTCCGCCACAGGTGGGAGATCATCGAGACCATCGGCAGGGTGGTCACCCAGCGCTGCACGATGTGCGGCAAGACCCGCGTCAGGATCCTCTGACGCCCTGCTCCGTGCGGGCGAGGAGGTGTCCGGGCGGAGCCGGGATCGGCTCTCCCGATCGGGCGGCGCGGTGCCCGCAGGCGTCGCAGGTCCGCGACGTGCGACGCGGACCTGTCCTGGCGATGCGGACGGGGGCCTTACCGGCCCGGCTTGGGGTAGGTGACCCGGCAGGTGGAGTCGTCCGGGCCGAGCACGTTGGCCAGGACCGGGTTGCCGTTCTCGCCGAACTCCGCCTGGACGAAGACCACGGGGGCGTCCTCCCCGACCTCCTCGGCGAGATAGTCGAGGCCCGTCTCGCACAGTTCGATCGCCTGCTTGGAGTTGTCCGCCGACTCCGGAAGGTCGGTGTATATCCGCAGGTATCCCCCCACCATGCGGATGTCCTTCACCCGCTTGGCCGCCTTGCTCCGCTGGAAGTACGCGACGGCCCTGGTGTCGGTGTGCTTGGACCGGCCCGCCGCCTCGACCTCCTCGGCCGACCCGCCCTTCTCGCGTTTCTCGGCCTTCTCGGACTTCCCGCCCCCGGGTTCACGGGTCCCGGGCTTCCCGGCGTCCGCCTCGCCGGCCCCGGCGGGCTTCTTCCGTTCCGAGGCCGCGCCGGTCCCGGTCTTCTCCGTACCGGGCTCCTCGGCCGCGGACTCCCGCGCCGCACCGCCCGGATCACCGGTGGGCGCACCCGAGCCCGCGCCGTCGAGTCCCGCGGTCACCATCGGGGCCCGCCGTCCGTCCGTCTCCGCCCGGCCGGGGGCCCCCGCCCGCGGGAGCGCCGCGGCCGTCTCCGGCGCCGCTCCCCCCTCCGCGGGGCCCCTCTGCGAGGTCTTCCCGCCGGCGGCCGGAGCCTCTCCGGACGACGAGCTCACGACCACGATCCCGGCGACGGCGACCGCCAGGGCCGCGGCCCCCACGGACGCCTCCCGGCTCCACCGCCGGGACCTCTTCCTGCGGTGGCCGCCCCTGTGCCGCCCGGAACGCACCAGACCTTCGCCCTTGGTCACCTTGACCTCGCACTCGGGAGATTTTTCCTGAGTATGACAAAATTTTGGCACGAGGCCGCCGGTTTCCGGCAGGGCTTTGCCTTTCACCCCGGAGTCACCGCCGGGTCACCGCGGAGCGGTTCACGGCAGGGCGTTGACCAGCTCGCTCACCGGCTTGCGGATGCCGGTGTAGAAGGGGATCTCCTCCCGGGTGTGCCGCCGGGCCTCGGCCCCGCGCAGGGTGCGCATCAGGTCGACGATGCGGTGCAGCTCGTCGGCCTCGAAGGCGAGCATCCACTCGTAGTCGTTCAGGGCGAAGCACGCGACGGTGTTGGCCCGCACGTCGGGGTAGTCGCGGGCCATCCGGCCGTGCTCGGCGAGCATCCGGCGGCGGTCGGCGTCGTCCAGGAGGTACCACTCCAGGGAGCGGACGAACGGGTAGACGCAGACGTTGGCCCGCGGCTCCTCCTCGGCGAGGAACGCCGGGATGTGCGACTTGTTGAACTCCGCCGGGCGGTGCAGCGCCATCGCCGACCAGACCGGCTCGGTCAGCCTGCCCAGGTCGGTGCGGCGGAACCGCGAGTAGGTCTCCTGCAGGTCCTCGGCGGTCGGCGCGTGCCACCAGAACATGAAGTCGGCGTCGGCGCGGAAACCGCCCACGTCGTAGACGCCGCGGGTCACGACGTCCTTCTCGGCCATCTGCGCCAGGAGGTCCTCGACCTCGCCGGCCAGGCCCTCCCGGTTGCCCGGGCAGCCGTCGCGCAGCCTGAAGACCGACCACATCGTGTAGCGGATCACCTGGTTCAGGTCACGCGCCTTGGGCCGCTGCTTCTCGTCCGTCGTCCTCACCCTCTCATCAGGAACTCTGCTTCCCCCGCCCCCCAAATCTAGCGAGGAGGACGCCCGGTCCGTCCGGCGGGGAACGGCCTCCCGGACCTCGCGCCCTTCCCCGGCCCTCCCCTCCGGGCCGCTCCCGGCCGCCTCTCAGGCGACGGAGGAACCGCTCTGCCGGGAGGCCAGGTGGTCCAGGACCCGGGCCGCCGCCGTACGCGCGGTGGCGATGCAGGCGGGAATGCCGACGCCGTCGTAGGCCGCGCCGCACAGGGCCAGGCCGGGCTGGGCCGCGACCGCCGCGCGGATGCGCGCGACCCGGTCCAGGTGGCCCACGTTGTACTGCGGGAGCGAGCCGCCCCAGCGGGTGACCCTGGAGTCCAGGGGCAGGCCCCGCACGCCCAGGATCTCGGCCGCCTCCGCCATCGCCAGGGCGACCAGCTCGGCGTCGTCGCGCTGCAGGAGCGCCTCCTCCCCGAGCCGGCCGATCGAGCAGCGCAGCACGACCAGGTTGGGGTCGGCCTCGGCCAGGTGCGGCCACTTGACCGAGCTGAACGTCGCGGCCTTGACCGGGCGGCCCTCGGCCGCCGGCACCAGGTAGCCGCTGCCGGCCGGAGCCTGCGGGAAGGCCACCCGCGGATAGGCGAGGGTGACGATGGCCATGCTGGCGTACTCGATCCTGGCCAGCTCGGCCGCGGCCTTGGGCACCTCGGCCGCGAGCAGGCGGCCGGCCGCGGGCGCCGGGGCGGCGACGACCACCGCGTCGGCCTCGATGACCTCGGGGTCGGGCACCGGCCCGGCCACCAGCCGCCAGCCGCTCCCGGCGCGGCGCAGCTCCCGGACCATCACCCCGGTCCTGATCTCCGCACCGGAGGCGGCGGCGACGGCCTCGGGCAGGCTGCCCATGCCGCGGCGCAGGGTGGCGAAGACGGGACCGGCGTCCTTGGGCGTCTCAGCGGTGATCTTCCGGGCGGCGGCGAGCAGGGAGCGCTCGGAGCGGGCGACCGCGGCGATCCGGGGCATCGTCGCGTCCAGGGAGAGGGCCTCCGCCCGGCCGGCGTAGACGCCGCCGAGGATCGGCTCGACCAGCCGGTCCACCACCTCCCCGCCCATCCGGGCGCGGACGTAGGCGGCCACCGAGACGTCGGTGGTGACGAGCGTGGCCGGCATGATCTGGTCCAGCGGCACCCTCGCCAGTCCCGCGGGGCTCAGCACGCCCGACCGGGCCAGGGCCAGCAGGTCGGACGGGACGCCCATGACCTGTCCCTTCGGCATCGGCCGCAGCACCCCGCCGACCAGCAGGGCCGCCTGGGCGTCCCCCGGGTGCCGCAGCTCCTCGCCGAGCCCGACCGACCTGGCCAGGTCCCTGCCCTCGGGCCGCCGCAGGAGCATCGCCTCGGCCCCGGCGTCGACCGCGACCCCGGCCACCTCGCTCGCGTGGAGCTTGCCGCCGATCCGCCCGGCGCCGTCGAGCACGGTCACCCGGACGTCCGCGCCGCCCTGCCGCAGGTGCCACGCCGCGGCCAGGCCGGCGATCCCGCCGCCGACGACCACCACATGGCTCCGGTTCCCTTCCATGACTCCTGACCGTACCGCTCCCCGGCGGCCGTCCGCGTCCTGCCCCGGCCGCGCCGCCCGGCGCCGCCCGCCGCTCCCCGCGGCCCGCCGCCGGGGAGAACGTGACGGCATCGTGACCCCTTCCGCCGAACCCGCGCTCCCGGATGCCCGTCTCCAGATGCATGACCAGATTCCGGTACGGCCCGCGCCTGGTGGTTCCTCTCGTGGGCCTGGCATTGTTCGCGTCGGCCTGCGGCGCGTCGGAGACGCACTCCGTGAGTGACGCCGGCGCGCCGGCGCCGGCCTCCGCCCGGGGCGGCGGCTCCGGCGAGGCGGGGTTCGACCGCGCGGAGAGCGCCGAGGCCCCCTCGCCCGCCGAGGCCGGGGGCGAGCGGCGGCAGACGGAGCAGGTGAAGGCGGTCCCGACCGAGCGGGCCATCGTCTACACCGCGCAGATGACCGTCCGCGCCGAGGACGTGGCCGCCTCGGCGGAGACGGCCAAGCGCATCGTCACCGCGGCCGGCGGCTATCTCTCCCAGGAGAAGTCGGACGCCTTCGGCGGCGGCGAGGCCTCCTCCACGCTGGTCTTCAAGATCCCGCCCGCCGGCTACCCCGGCGTCGTCGACCGGTTCGGCAAGGAACTGGGGAAGCGGGAGTCGGTCCAGCAGAACACCGAGGACGTCACCGAGGAGATCGCCGACGTCGAGAGCCGCCTGAAGTCGGCGCGGTCCGCGCTGGACTCGCTGCGCGCGCTGCTGAAGCGGGCGGACACGATCGGCCAGGTGCTCGAGGTCGAGCGGGAGATCTCCAACCGGGAGGCGGAGCTGGAGTCGCTCCAGGCCCGGCAGAAGAAGCTCGCCTCGCTCACCGGCATGGCGACGCTCACCCTGAGCCTGATCGGCCCGGTGGCCGAGGCGCCCGAACCTCCGGAGGAGGAGCCCGGCGGCTTCCTCAGCGGTCTGGAGGCGGGCTGGGACGCCTTCGTCACCACCGTCAAGGTCGGGCTGACGGTTCTCGGTGCGCTGCTCCCCTGGCTGCTCGTGATCGTCCCGGTCTGGCTGGCGATCGCCCTCGGGCTGCGCCGCAGCCGCAGGAGGCGCCCGGGACCGTCCGCGCCCTCCGGCCCGGCGTCTCCCGGCCCGGTGCCTCCCGGCCCGGTACCTCCGGACGCGCCTCGGACGCCCTCCGGCCCGGTGCCTCCCGGCCCGGCGTCTTCCGGCCCCGTACCCTCCGACCGGCCGCCGGGGGACGTCAGCGGGCCGACGCCCGGTGCACGAAATCGGTGAGGCGGGCCAGCTGGTCGGGGTCGGTGCCCGGCAGCACGCCGTGACCGAGGTTGAAGACGTGGCCCTCCGCCCCGGCTCCGCGGGCGAGGATGTCGCCCGCCCTGCGCTCGACGACCTCCCAGGGGGCGAGCAGGGTCGCCGGGTCCAGGTTTCCCTGGAGCGCCTTGCCGGGGCCGACGCGGCGGGCCGCCTCGTCGAGCGGGACGCGCCAGTCGACGCCGACCACGTCGGCTCCGGCCTCGCCGAGCAGGCCGAGCAGCTCTCCGGTGCCGACGCCGAAGTGGATGCGCGGGACGCCCAGGTCGGCCAGGCCGGCGAAGATGCGGCCGGCGTAGGGGAGGACGAACTCGCGGTAGTCGTCGGGGGCGACGGCGCCGACCCAGGAGTCGAAGAGCTGGAGGGCCGAGGCTCCGGCGGCGGCCTGGACACGCAGGAAGCCGAGGGTGATCTCGGTCAGCCGGTCCATCAGGGCGTGCCACAGCTGCGGCTCGCCGTACATCATCGCCTTGGTGTGGTCGTGGTTCTTGGAGGGGCCGCCCTCGATGAGGTAGGAGGCGAGGGTGAACGGCGCGCCCGCGAAACCGATGAGCGGCGTCGGCCCGAGCTCGCCGGTGAGCGCCCGGACGGCCTCGGTGACGTAGGAGACGTCGTCGGGCTCGATCGGGCGCAGGGTCCGGACCGCGGCGGCGTCCCTGATCGGGTCGGCGATCACCGGTCCGACGCCGGGCTTGATGTCGAGGTCGATCCCGATCGCCTTGAGCGGGACCACGATGTCGCTGAAGAAGATGGCCGCGTCCACCCCGTAGCGGCGCACCGGCTGCATCGTGATCTCCACGATCAGGTCGGGGGTGGCGCAGGCCGTGAGCATGGGCACCCCGCCGCGCACGGCCCGGTACTCGGGCAGCGAGCGGCCCGCCTGGCGCATGAACCACACCGGCGTGCGGGGGACGGGCTGGCGGCGGCAGGCGCGCAGGAACGGGGAGTCGGCAAGCTCGGGATTCACCCTCCCAGGGTGCCATGCCCCCCGGCCGGTCCGCGCACCAAGTCCCAGGTGGCGCGGCCCGGCCGAAATACCGGTCAACGAGTGACATCACCCCCGGAAAGGCCCCGGACGGACATCGGTGACCGTGCCGGGGCGGTCCTCCCCGAGCCGGGCTTCCCGTCCGCCGGGATTCGGCCGGAGTCCCGAGGAAAGCCGGCGGCCGGAGGCCTCCGATCTCGCGAGACGGCACGGAGCGATCATGTTTGCGGGTACAGTTCCTCCCATCGGCGAACCAGGGTCGGCCCCCGGCCGGTCCAAATGTTCGTCAATCACCGCGCGGCATCGATTCCGGCACCACTTTGGGGACACGCCGAGCACGTTGCGCGGAATTGTCGGCGCGACGTGCCAACGTCGGACCACGACCCGACGAAAGGCCGTGTGCGATGACCACGATGTGGAATTCACCCGAACGCCGCGGTGAGCACTGCGCTTCCTGTGCCGCCGAGCGGGTTTTCGAGCAGCCTCCCTGCCCGGACGGCCACGGGGCGGGCGAGTGCCCCGAGTGGGCCTGCTCCGCGTGCGGGCACGCACTGCTGCTCGGCTCCGCCCCAGGCCGGCCCGGGACGCCGGGGGTTCCCGTCGGCGCCGCGCACGCTCCCCACCGCCCGATGGCTTCGGTTTGATCGACTCCGATGGCTCCCACGAACACCCCGATGGTCCCCGTGCGCTCAGTTTCGACCTACGCTTCCGATATGACCGTCGGTGATGCGCCGCCCGTTCCCGCCGCCTTCCGGCGTGCGGTGGCGAGCCTCCGCCTGACCGAGGTCAGGCCGGAGATCGAGCTGGAGGACATCCCCGCACCCCAGCGCCTGGCCCCCTATTCGGCCGCCCTCGGCGCCTCGGTCTACCGCGACGACGACGAGCTCGCGGTCGGGCGCCTCATCGTGCTCTTCGACCCGGACGGCCAGCGGGGCTGGGACGGCCAGTTCCGGCTGGTCGCCTACGTCCGGGCGGACATGGAACCGGAGATCACCGAGGACCCGCTGCTCGGTCCCGTCGCGTGGAGCTGGCTCACCGAGTCGCTCGACGCGCACGCCGCCGGCTACGCCGCCGCCGGAGGCACCGTCACCCGGGCCGTCTCCGAGGGCTTCGGCAACAAGTCCGAGGACCCGGTGACCACGGAGCTCGAACTGCGCGCCTCCTGGTCCCCCCTGGAGGAGGACCTCTCCGGCCACGTCGCCGCCTGGTGCGACCTGATGTGCCTGGCGGCGGGCATCCCCCCCCTGCCCCCCGACGTGGCGACCCTGCCGCCGCGCCGTCGCGAAGATCCGGAGTCCTTCAGAACGTGACCGACGAGACGACGATCGTTCCACTGCTGGAACCTCGAGAAGGCATCCCTCCCGTCATCGAGGACCCGGCCGGCCTCGCGCGCGTCGTGCGCGCCTTCGCCGAGGGCACCGGGCCGGTCGCCGTGGACGCCGAGCGGGCCTCGGGCTACCGCTACAGCGGCCGCGCCTACCTGGTGCAGCTGCGCCGGGCGGGTGCGGGCAGCGCGCTGATCGACCCGATCCGCTGCCCCGACCTGTCGGAGCTGGACGCGGCGCTGGCCGATGCCGAGGTGGTGCTGCACGCCGCCTCCCAGGACCTGCCCTGCCTGGCGGAGCTCGGTTTCCGCCCGCGCGCGCTGTTCGACACCGAGCTCGCCGGGCGGCTGCTCGGCTACGAGCGGGTGGGCCTCGGCATGATGGTGGAGAACGTCCTCGGCCTCCGGCTGGAGAAGGGCCACTCCGCCGCCGACTGGTCCACCCGCCCGCTGCCGGAGGACTGGCTGCGCTACGCCGCGCTCGACGTCGAGGTCCTGATCGAGCTCCGGGACGTCCTGCACGAGGAGCTGAAGGCGAGCGGCAAGCTCGCCTGGGCCGAGGAGGAGTTCGCCGCGGTGCTGGCCCACCGGTCACCGGGGCCCCGCACCGACCCGTGGCGGCGCACCTCCGGGATCCACAAGGTGCGCGCGCTGCGCGGGCTGGCCGTGGTCCGGGAGCTGTGGACCCTCCGCGACTCCCTGGCCCGCGAGGCCGACCTGGCGCCGGGCCGGGTCCTGCCCGACTCGGCGATCGTCGCCGCCGCCCTGGAACTGCCCCGCACCACCAAGGCCCTCACCGACATCCCCGCCTTCACCGGTCGCAGCGCCCGCAAGCACCTGCGCGACTGGCTGGCCGCGATCACCAGGGCCCGCGCCCTGCCGGAGTCCGAACTACCTCAGCCCAGCGCCCCCGGAGACGGGCCGCCGCCCGCCAACCGCTGGATGGACCGCGACCCGGTCGCCGCCCGGCGGCTCGCCGCGGCGAGGGCCGCGATCGCCGCTCTCGCCGACGAGCACCACATGCCGACGGAGAACCTGCTGCAGCCGGAGGCCGTACGCCGACTGACCTGGGAGCCGCCCGCGGTCGTCGACGCGGAGACCGTCGCGGCCCGGCTGCGCGGGCTGGGCGCCCGGGAGTGGCAGATCGCCCTGGCCGTCGGTCCGGTGGTCGACGCGCTGGCCCGCCTGGAGGCCACCGGCGAGGGCTGACCGCCCTCTTCCAGGTCGCGCGGTGAGAGCTCTCCCGGCTCGCCGAGACCGTCACGGCTCAGCGGCGGTCGCGACGAGGGAGGGCGTCACGTGCGGCAGCTCTCGGGTGAACATCAAAGAGACCAGCGCGAGGAGCGCCGCGGCGAGCAGACCGGCCTTGAGCGACTGGATCTGGGCGTCCTGGTAGTCGTCGACGAGAGCCTCGGCGGCTGCCTGGTCGAGACCGGCCTCCTGCGCGGCGGTCCGGACCCGGTCGGTGGCGACGAAATCCACACCCGACTCGACCGCCACGCCGACCTGGGCGGAGACCTCAGGAGCGATGCGGTCGTCGGCCCGGATGTTCGAAACGAACACACCGGTCAGGCCCGCCAGCACGATCGCGCCGATGAGTGCCACCCCGAGGGAGGAGCCGAGCCGGCAGCCGGTGTATTGCAGGCCGCCGGCCTCACTCCGGCCCGTGGCGTCGACCGACGACTGCACCACGTTGCCGAGCTGTGAGACGACCAGTCCCATGCCCACGCCGAGCAGGGCCATCGAGACGGCGAAGACGGTACCGGCCAGGTCGGGCCGGACGGTGGCGAGCAGGACGAGGACGGCGACGACGGCGATCACCAGGCCGGCGACGAAGGCCCGGCGGCGGCCGACGATGTCACCGATCTTGGCGCCGGTGAGCATGAGCATGGCCATCACCAGGCAGTAGAGAGTGATCACGGCCTGGATCGTGGGGACCGTCGTGTCGAAGTCGTCCACCAGGGCGCTGATCGAGACGTTCATCACCGACTGGTCGAGGACCATGACGAACTGAGCGGCCGCCAGTGCGACCAGCGGCAACCACCGTCTCATCCGTCCTCCGTCTGCCGCCCGCGCAGGGCCCGGGCGATCCACTCAGGGGTCAGCCGGCGCGAGCCGACGTAGTAGAGCACCGCCCCGGGAGGAAGCTCGGTCCGCCAGCCGGGGTTGACCAGCAGTTCGCCGCCGGCGCGGGCGGCGAGCATGGTCGCGCCGCCCTTGCGGCCGAGCACGGTCTGGCAGTGCTCGACCAGGACCGGTCCCAACGGCTCGGGGAGCCGTACCGAGTAGGTGCCGGCGCCGTCGTGGGTCATCAGCTCGGCGTAGACCTCGGTGATACCGGGATGCTTCAGCTCTTCCGTGATCATGTGAGGGCTGTGCCACTGGACGCAGCGCACGGTCTCGTCCACGTATCTCAGGTGCCGCTCCCTGCCGAGGTCGCGCAGCGTGACGACCAGGTGGACGTGCCCGGCGACGTGGCCGACGGTCACCGCGACGGCCAGTGCCTCGTTGTCGTCGCGGACGTCCACGAGCACGCTCCGCGCCCGCTGCACCCCGGCCCGGCTCAGCACCGCGCCATCGCTCAGGTCCCCCCGGACGAACGTGGCCTTGCGGTCGGGCATGGGATTGGCGGGCACGTCGTCCCAGGCGCACAGGACGACGCGTCGGCCGTCGTCGATCAGCTCGTCCACGATGCGCTCGGTCCTGCCCGGCGTGTAGCCGAGGAGCACGACGTGACCGGAGACGTCCACCGTGACGGCACCCCGCATCCGCCTCCCCTTCGCCCGTTCCAGTGTCTTCGCCAGCTTGGTGAAGACCGTCGTCAGCGTCGCGATGCCGCCGACGATGACGTACGTGCCGACCACCCGGCCCGCGGTCGACTCCGGACGCAGGTCCCCGTACCCGACGGTGGCGGTGGTGACCACGAAGTACCACCAGTAGCCGGCCGGCGCGGCGACCGCGCTGCCCTCCGGTTCGGCGAGCGCCATCAGCGGCCAGCTCGTCACGTAGACCACCGCGAGCAGGGCGGCTGGCGTCCACCACGTCCCCAGGAGCCCTATCCGGGCGAGAAGGCGGGCGATGAAGACCGGCATGCCTCCTCCTGGCGGGACGGTCTGCGGGTTGCGGTCCGGGCCGGCCGGGAACACCAGCCCTGGGCACGACTGTAGGGCCCCGTCGCAGGCGGGTGCGGGCGGCTCGCCCGTTCCTCTTCCCACCTCTCCGGCAGGTGGTTGCCCCGGTGGTGGCGACTGCCGTACAGTGGCCTGGAAAGCGCTTTCCATAGGAGGCTCAGAGAGAATGTCCCCCCGAAGCATCGGTGTCGTGATGAACGGTGTCACCGGCCGCATGGGTTACCGCCAGCATCTGGTCAGGTCGGTCCTGGCGATCAACGAGCAGGGCGGCGTGGCACTGTCCGACGGCAGCCGCGTCCTGCTCAGGCCGGTGCTGGTGGGCCGGAACGCCGAGAAGCTCGAGAAGCTCGCCGCCGACCACGGCATCGCCGAATGGACCACCGACCTCGACGCGGCCCTGGCCTCCGACGAGAACCTGATCTACTTCGACGCCCAGGTCACCCAGGCCCGCGTCAAGGCCGTGCTCAAGGCCATCGAGGCCGGCAAGCACATCTACGCCGAGAAGCCGACCGCCGAGACCGTCGAGGAGGCCGTCGCGCTGGCCGAGGCCGCCGAGGCCCGGGGCGTCAAGAACGGCGTCGTGCAGGACAAGCTCTTCCTGCCGGGACTGCTCAAGCTCAAGCGCCTGATCGACGGCGGTTTCTTCGGCCGGATCCTCTCGGTGCGCGGCGAGTTCGGCTACTGGGTCTTCGAGGGCGACTGGCAGACCGCCCAGCGCCCCTCGTGGAACTACCGCACCGAGGACGGCGGCGGCATCGTGCTGGACATGTTCCCGCACTGGGCCTACGTGCTGGAGAACCTGTTCGGCCGCGTCCGCTCGGTCTACGCCCAGACCGCCACCCACATCCCCGAGCGCGTGGACGAGCGGGGCGAGACCTACCCCGCCACCGCCGACGACGCCGCCTACGGCGTCTTCGAGCTGGAGGGCGGGATCATCGCGCAGATCAACTCCTCCTGGAGCGTCCGCGTCAACCGCGACGAGCTGGTGGAGTTCCAGGTGGACGGCACGCACGGCAGCGCCGTCGCCGGCCTGCGCAACTGCCGCATCCAGCACCGGGCCACCACCCCCAAGCCGGTCTGGAACCCGGACCTGCCCGTCACCGCGCGGTTCCGCGACGACTGGCAGGAGGTGCCCGACAACGCCGAGTTCGACAACGGCTTCAAGATCCAGTGGGAGATGTTCGTCCGCCACGTGGTCGAGGACGCGCCGTTCCCCTACGACTTCGCCTCCGGGGCGCGCGGCGTCCGCCTCGCCGAGCTGGGCCTGCGCTCCTCCGCCGAGGGCCGCCGCCTGCCGGTGGAGCCGTGACGCGCATCGTGCTCCCCGGCGGGGAGCACACCCTGCGCGAGCCGGTGGTCTGGGAGCGGCCCGCCGGGCCGCCGCAGAGCCGGATCGTCTACGCCGCCGCCCACGTGGTCGCCGACCCGCTCGGCGACAACACCCCCGGCTCCCCCGCCGCCGTCGACTGGGACGCCACGCTGCGCTTCCGCCGCCACCTGTGGTCGTACGGCCTGCGCGTCGCCGACGCCATGGACACCGCGCAGCGCAACATGGGCCTGGACTGGGCCGCCACGAGCGAGCTCATCCGGCGCAGCGCGGCCGAGGCGGCGGAGTTCGGCGACCCGGCCGCGCTGGTGGCCTGCGGGGCGGGCACCGACCACGCCCCGGACGCCGGGACGCTGGACGAGGTGGCGGCCGCCTACACCGAGCAGATCGAGACCGTCCGCGGCGCCGGGGCCGGCGTCATCGTGATGGCCAGCCGGCAGCTCGCCCGGATCGCGCGCGGCCCGGAGGACTACCACGCGGTCTACGGCAAGCTGCTCTCGCAGACCGACCGGCCGGTGATCCTGCACTGGCTCGGCGAGATGTTCGACCCGAACCTGGCCGGCTACTGGGGCTCGCGGGACGTGGCCGAGGCCACCGCCTCGTTCCTGGAGCTGATCCGCGGGCACGCGGCGGCGGTGGACGGGGTCAAGGTCTCGCTGCTGGACGCCGAGCACGAGATCGGGCTGCGGGCGGCGCTGCCGGAGGGCGTGAAGCTCTACACCGGCGACGACTTCAACTACCCGTCGCTGATCGCCTCGGGCAGCCACGCGCTGCTGGGCATCTTCGACGCGATCGCCCCGGCGGCCTCCGCGGCCCTGGCGGCGCTCGACGCCGGGGACCTCGCCCGCTACGAGGAGATCATGGCCCCGACGGTCCCGCTCTCCCGGAAGATCTTCGAGGCGCCGACCTACAACTACAAGACCGGCATCGTCTTCCTGGCCTGGCTCAACGGCCACCAGGACGCGTTCGCCATGGTCAACGGCGCCCAGGCGGCCCGGTCGCTGCCGCACCTGGCCGAGGTGTTCCGGCTGGCCGACGCCGCGGGCCTGCTCAGCGACCCCGAACTGGCCGTGCGCCGCATGCGCTCGCTGCTGGAGGTGCACGGGCTGTGACAGGGGCTGCGACAGGGGCTGCGACACCGGCGGGGAACCGCCTGTCCCTCAACCAGTGGACGACCAAGCGCTGGTCGGTGGCCGAGGCCGTCGACGGGTGCGTACGGCACGGCGTCGAGGCCATCGGCCTGTGGCGGCAGGACGTCGCCGCGCAGGGCCTCGACGAGACCGTGAAGCTGGTGGCCGACGCCGGACTGCGCGTGTCGTCGCTCTGCCGGGGCGGTTTCCTCACCTCCGGTGACGCCGCCGCGCTGGACGACAACCGCCGGGCGATCGACGAGGCGGCCGCGCTGGGCGCCCCGTGCCTGGTCATGGTGGTCGGCGGGCTGCCCGGGGTGGTCCCCGCGGAGCCGCTCGGGGTGGTCGACCGCGATCTCGCGAGGGCCCGGGAGCGGGTCGCCGAGGCGCTGGCCGTACTGGCGCCGTACGCCGGTGAGCGCGGGGTGCGGCTGGCCCTGGAGCCGCTCCACCCGATGTACTGCGCCGACCGGGCCGTGCTGTCCACCCTCGGGCAGGCGCTGGACCTGGCCGAGCGGCACCCGGCAGAGCAGGTCGGCGTCGTCGTCGACACCTTCCACGTGTGGTGGGACCCGCAGGTGCTGGAGCAGATCGCCCGGGCCGGGGAGCGGATCGCCTCCTACCAGGTGTGCGACTTCCTGCACCCGCTCCCGCAGGACGTGCTGCTCGGCCGGGGGGTGATGGGCGACGGCGTGATCGACTTCGCGCCGCTGACCGCGGCCGTGGCCGCGGCGGGCTACACCGGCGACATCGAGGTGGAGATCTTCAACGCCGACGTCTGGGCCGCCGACCCCGACGAGGTCCTGGCCCGGGTGAAGGCCAGGTTCGGCGAGCTGGTCGGGTCCGCCTGACCTCGAGGGCCCGGGGGCGTCACCCTTACGGGATGAGGCCCCCGGTGCTCCTGCGCAGCACGACCTCGCCCGACACCCGCTCGACCCGGGGCTCCCGCGCCTCCTCCGACGGGTCGAGGGCGAGTTCCAGCGCGCGGGCGCCCATGTCGGACAGCGGGAGCCGTACCGTCGTCAGGGAGGGGACGAGGTCGCGCAGGGTGGCGATGTCGTCGAACCCGGCGACCGAGATGTCCTCCGGAACCCGGATCCCGCGGTCCCGGAACGACGCCAGCGCTCCCACCGCCATCACGTCGTTGACCGCGAACACGCAGGTGGCGCCGGTGACCTCGGCCGCCGCCCCGTAGCCGCCGTCGCGGTCGAAGGTGCCGTGCACGAGCTGCGGCGCGGGCAGGCCCAGCTCGGCGAGCGCCCCGGTGAATCCGGAGACCCGGTCCTGGGCGGTGATCAGCCAGGGCGGCCCGGCCAGCACGGCGAAGCGCCGGTGCCCGAGACCGGCGAGGGCCCGGGCGAGCTCGGCGGCGCCCTCGGCGTTGCCGGGCGCCACCGTGTCGGCGCCGAGCAGGTCCTGGCCGACGCAGGCGATCCGGCCCCCGGTCGCCCGGTAGCGGTCGAGCTCCTCGCGCAGCCGCCGGGTCACGCCGGGGTCCGCGATCCGGGACCCGGCCAGCAGCACGGCGCGCACGCGCTGCGCGTTCAGGGTCGCGACGTAGGCGATCTCCCGCTCCGGATCGCGGTGCGTGGTGGCGACCATGACCATCAGCCCCTGGTCCTCGGCCACCCGCATCGCCCCGTCGGCCAGCGCCGCGAAATAGGGGTCGGTCAGGTCGTGGACCACGAGCCCGATCACGTTGCTGGCCCCGCGGGCGAGCGTCTGCGCCGCCACGTTCGTCCGGTAGCCCAGCTGCTGGGCGGCCTGCTCCACCCTGGCCCGCAGCGACGCACCCACCTGCCGGGTGCTCCCGTTGAGCACCCGCGAGGCCGTGGCGAGCGAGACCCCCGCGTGCCTGGCGACATCTTCGAGCGTGACCACAGGCGACCTCCTGGAAAACGATTGCCAATCTTGCCAGAGAAGATCCCCGCCGCGCACCTCCGAGGGGTAGACCTCCGCTGCGGGCGCCGCGGGAGCGCTCCGGCGACGCTCCGGCGACGCTCTGGGGGACGCTGTGGGGGAGCTCACCGCGGCGCGCCCGGATCCGGTCCGCGCCGCCCGCGCCAAACGTTGTTACCGACCAGTAGCATGGTCTGCGTAGCCACCCATCAACGAGGAGCGAACCCGTGCCTTCGTCTCGTGACGTCGTATTCGTCGACGGAGTGCGCACGCCCTTCGGCAAGTCGGGCCCCAAGGGCCTGTACGCCGAAACGCGCGCCGACGACCTGGTGATCCGCGTCATCCGCGAGCTGATCCGGCGTAATCCGAATCTGCCGCCGGAGCGTGTCGACGAGGTGGCCATCGCGGCCACCACCCAGATCGGCGACCAGGGGCTGACCATCGGCCGCTCCGCCGCCGTCCTGGCCGGACTGCCCAAGAGCGTGCCCGGCTACGCGATCGACCGCATGTGCGCCGGCGCCATGACCGCGGTGACCTCGGTCGCGGGCGGCATCGCCTTCGGCGCCTACGACGTGGCCATCGCCGGCGGCGTCGAGCACATGGGCCGCCACCCGATGGGCGAGGGCGTCGACCCCAACCCCCGGTTCGTGGCCGAGCAGATCGTGGACGGCTCCGCCCTGGTCATGGGCATGACCGCGGAGAACCTGCACGACCGCTACCCGACCATCTCCAAGGAGCGCGCGGACGCCTTCGCCCTCGCCTCCCAGGAGAAGGTCGCCAAGGCCTACGCCGGCGGGAAGATCCAGCCCGACCTGGTCCCGGTGGCCGTGCGCTCGGCGGAGAGGGGCTGGGGCCTGGCCACGGCCGACGAGGCGCCCCGCCCCGGCACCACGCTGGAGGGCCTGGCCTCGCTCAAGACCCCGTTCCGGTCGCACGGCCGGGTCACCGCGGGCAACGCCTCCGGCATCAACGACGGCGCCACCGGCTGCATCGTGGCCGCCGCCGACGTCGCCGCCGAGCTGGGCCTGACCCCCAAGATGCGCCTGGTCTCCTACGCCTTCGCCGGCGTCGATCCCGAGGTCATGGGCGTCGGCCCGATCCCGTCGACCGAGCGGGCGCTGCGCCTGGCCGGGCTCTCCATCGACGACATCGGCCTGTTCGAGATCAACGAGGCCTTCGCCGTACAGGTGCTGGCCTTCCTGGAGCACTTCGGCATCGCCGACGACGACGACCGGGTCAACCCCTACGGCGGCGCGATCGCCTTCGGCCACCCGCTCGCCTCCTCGGGCGTGCGCCTCATGACCCAGCTCGCCCGCGAGTTCGGCGAGCGCCCCGACGTCCGGTACGGCGTCACCACGATGTGCGTCGGCATGGGCATGGGCGGAACGGTCATCTGGGAGAACCTCGCCTGGGAAGGTGCGAAGTGACGGATATCAAGGAACTGTTCGCCGACGAGGTCGTCACCAGAGCGGCCGTCCGCGACGTCGAGCTGCCGTACGGCGCCGGCACGATGGCCCTGATCACGCTGGACAACGGCTTCGACCACACCAAGCCGTCGACCTTCGGCCCGGCCGGCCTGACCTCGCTGAACGAGGCCGTCGACGCCGTCGCGGGCCGCACCGACCTGGCCGCGGTGGGCGTCACCGGCAAGCCCTTCATCTTCGCGGTCGGCGCCGACCTCAAGGGCGCCGCCCTGGTCTCCGAGCGCGGCCAGGCGCTGGCCATCGGCAAGCTGGGCCACGACGTGTTCCGCCGCCTCGGCGAGCTGGACGTGCCGTCGTTCGCGTTCGTCAACGGCGCGGCGATGGGCGGCGGCCTGGAGGTCGCCCTGCACTGCACCTACCGGACCATCTCCTCCGGCGTGCCCGCGGTGGCGCTGCCCGAGTGCTTCCTCGGCCTGGTCCCCGGCTGGGGCGGCACCCAGCTGCTCCCCCGCCTGATCGGCCCGGCGAACGCGCTCAAGCTGATCATCGAGAACCCGCTCTCGCAGAACCGCATGATCAAGGGCCGGGACGCCTTCGCGCTGGGCGTCGCCGACGCGATGTTCGAGCCCGCCGACTTCCTGGAGGAGTCGCTGCGCTGGGCGGCCCAGGTGCTCCGCGGCGAGGTGGAGGTCTCCCGGACCGACCACACCGCCGAGGACTGGTCGCAGGTGGTCGACGGCGCCCGCGCGCTGCTCGACATGAAGCTGCACGGCGCCAGCCCCGCCCCCTACCGGGCGCTGGAGCTGGTCGCGCTGGCCCGCACCGCCTCCCGGGACGAGGGGTTCGACGCCGAGGACCAGGCCCTGGCCGACCTCCTCATGGGCGACGAGCTGCGTGCCGGGCTGTACGCCTTCGACCTGGTGCAGCGCCGCGCCAAGCGGCCCGCCGGCGCCCCGGACAAGGCGCTGGCCCGCAAGGTCACCAAGGTGGGCGTGGTCGGCGCCGGCCTGATGGCCTCGCAGATGGCGCTGCTGTTCGCCCGCCGCCTGGAGGTCCCGGTCGTGCTGACCGACCTGGACCAGGCCCGCCTGGACAAGGGCGTCGCCTACGTGCACGCCGAGGTCGACAAGCTGCTCGGCAAGGGCCGGATCACCGGTGACCAGGCCAACCGCCTCAAGGCCCTGGTGACCGGCTCGCTGACCAAGGACGCGTTCGCCGACGCCGACTTCGTCATCGAGGCCGTGTTCGAGGACATGAAGGTCAAGCAGCAGGTGTTCGCCGAGGTCGAGGCCGTGGTCTCGGAGACCTGCGTGCTGGCGACCAACACCTCCTCGCTCTCGCTGACCGAGATGGGCTCGCAGCTGGCGCACCCCGAGCGCCTGGTGGGCTTCCACTTCTTCAACCCGGTCGCGGTGATGCCGCTGCTGGAGATCATCCGCGGCCACGCCACGGACGACGCCACGCTCGCCACGGCCTTCGCAGTCGGCAGGTCGCTGAAGAAGTCCAGCGTGCTGGTGAAGGACGCCCCGGCGTTCGTCGTCAACCGGCTGCTGACCCGCTTCATGGGCGAGGTCATCGCCGCGGTCGACGAGGGGACCCCGCTGGAGCTCGCCGAGCACGCCCTCGACGACCTCGGCCTGCCGATGACCCCGTTCGCGCTGCTGCAGCTGGTCGGCCCGGCCGTCGGCCTGCACGTCGCCGAGACCCTGCACGCGGCCTTCCCCGACCGCTTCGGCGTCTCGGAGAACATGGCGAAGCTGGTCGCGGCGGGCAAGCCCGGCGTCTACGGCGCGGACTTCTCCCTCGACCCGGAGGCGGTGGCGATCTTCTCCGGCGGCGCCTCCCCGTCCACGGCCGAGCAGGTGCGCGAGCGGGTGCTGCGGGCCCTGGCGCAGGAGATCCGGATCATGCTCGACGAGGGCGTGGTCGCCGCGGCCCAGGACATCGACCTGTGCATGATCCTGGGCGCGGGCTGGCCGTTCCACCTGGGCGGCATCACCCCGTTCCTGGACCGGTCCGGCATCGCCGCGCCGCGCTTCCTGGAGCCGGGCGTCGCCTCCGTGCCCGCCTGACGGCCCGGCCCCGCGAGGGCCCGTCCCGCGCCTCCCTCAGGGGACGCGGGGCGGGCCCTCGCCCCGTCCGCGGGCCAGGACGCTGTGGTGGTAGCCGTAGGAGAAGTAGAGCAGGACGCCGAGCACCATCCACGCCAGGAACCGGATCCACGTCTCCACCGGCAGGTTGAGCATCAGGTAGACGCAGGACAGCACCGACAGGATCGGCACCAGCGGCACCAGCGGGGTGCGGAAGGAGCGCGGCAGGTCCGGCCGGGTCCGCCGGAGGATCACCACCGCGAGCGAGACCACCACGAACGCGAAGAGCGTGCCGATGTTGACCAGCTCGGCGATCTCCGCCAGCGGGACCAGCCCGGCCAGGACGGCGACGATCACGCCCAGCAGGATCGTGATCCGGTACGGCGTGCCGTACCGCGGGTGCACCCGGGCCAGGCCCCGGGGCAGCAGGTTGTCCCGGCACATGGCGAACATCACCCGCGACTGGCCGAGCATGAGGATCATCACGACGGTGGTCAGGCCCGCCAGCGCGCCGACGCTGATCAGCGAGGCGGCCCAGGTCTGGCCCACGGCCTTGAACGCGTCCGCGAGCGGGGCGGCCTCGCTGAGCTCCCGGTACGGCTGCATGCCGACGACGACCACGGAGACGGCGACGTACAGGGCCGTGCAGACGCCGAGTGAGGCGATGATGCCGATCGGCAGGTCGCGCTGCGGGTTCCGGGTCTCCTCCGCCGCGGTGGCCACCACGTCGAAGCCGATGTAGGCGAAGAACACGATCGCGGCGGCGGTGAAGACGCCCACCACGCCGAAGGCCACCGGCGTGATCCCGAAGACCACCTGGATCAGCGGCGCCGACAGGCCCTCGACGGCGGGCGTCGACTTCGCCGGCGGGATGAACGGCGTGTAGTTGGCGGCCCTGACGAAGAACAGCCCGGCCACGATGACCAGCAGGATCACCGTGACCTTGATCGCGACGACGACGAGGTTGAGCCGTGAGGAGAGCTTGACGCCGGCGACCAGCACCGCGGTGAGGGCCAGCACGACGAGGGCCGCGGGCAGGTTGAAGACCGGGTCCTCGCCCGCCAGCGCGGCGGGCAGGCGGAGGCCGAGGGAGTCCAGCAGCGAGGTCAGGTAGCCCGACCAGCCGACCGCGACGACCGCGGCGCCGAGCATCATCTCCAGGATCAGGTCCCAGCCGATGATCCAGGCGGGGAACTCGCCCAGCGTGGCGAAGGAGAAGGTGTACGCCGACCCGGCCACCGGCACGGCGGAGGCGAACTCGGCGTAGCAGAGCGCCGCGAGCCCGCAGACGACCGCGGCGACGACGAACGACAGGGCGACCGCCGGCCCGGCCATCTCCTTGGCCACCCGGCCGGTGAGCACGAAGATGCCGGTGCCCACGATGACGCCGACGCCGAACACGGTCAGGTCGAGCGCCGTGAGGTCCTTTCTCAGCCGGTGCTCGGGCGCCTCGGTGTCCCTGATCGACTGCTCGACGGACTTCACTCGGAAAACGGCCACCGGAGCCTCCCCGTCCCGCGGATCACCTCCGGGTGCTTCCCCGCGATCGGCGGGTCATGCGGGCCGGGGAGGCCGAGTCCGCGGGGATCAGCGGGCCGGGTGGTTCTCCAGGACCGGGGAGCGCTTCGCGACCGCCTCGGTGATCTCGCGGGCGATGTCCTGGGCGGTCAGGCCGATCTCGGCGAGGATCTTCGCCCGCTTGGCGTGGTCCAGGAAGCGCTGCGGGATGCCGTAGGTGCGGACCGGGACGTCCACGTCGGCGTCGCGGAGCATCCGGGCCACCGCGTCGCCCACGCCGCCGACCCGGCCGTTGTCCTCGACCACCACGACCAGCTTGTGCACCCGGGCGGCGGCCACCAGCGCCTCGTCCAGCGGCTTGACCCACCGCGGGTCCACCACGGTGGCCGAGATGCCCTGGGCGTCGAGCAGCGCGGCGGCCTCCAGGCACGTCTCGGCCATCGGGCCGACGGAGACCATCAGCACGTCCGGGTCGCCCGCGCGCAGCACGTCCATCCCGCCGAGCCTGCCCTCGGCCTCGATCTCGGGTCCGACCGGGCCCTTGGGGTAGCGCACCACGGTGGGGCCGTCGTCGACCGCCACGGCCTCGGCGAGCAGTTCGCGCAGTCGCGGCTCGTCGCGCGGGACCGCGACGGACAGCCCCGGGACGACCTGCAGGATCGACAGGTCCCACATGCCGTTGTGGCTGGCGCCGTCGTCGCCGGTGACGCCCGCCCGGTCGAGCACGACCGTGACCGGGAGCCGGTGCAGGGCGACGTCCATCAGCAGCTGGTCGAAGGCCCGGTTCAGGAAGGTGGCGTAGACCGCCACGACGGGGTGGAGCCCGCCGAGCGCCAGGCCGGCGGCGCTGGTCAGGGCGTGCTGCTCGGCGATGCCGACGTCGTAGAGGCGGTCGGGGTAGGCCTCGGAGAACGGGATCAGCCCGGTCGGGCCGAGCATCGCGGCGGTGATCGCCACGATGTCCTGGCGCTCGGTGCCGAGCCGTACCATCTCCTGGCCGAACACGTTGGTCCAGCCGTGCGGCTTGGGCTTCTCCTCGCCGGTCAGCGGGTCGAAGACGCCGGGCGAGTGGAAGCAGTCCTCGCCGTGGTTCTCGGCCGGAGAGTAGCCGAAGCCCTTCTTGGTGAGCACGTGCACGATGACCGGGTGGCGGAAGCCGCGGGCCTTGCGCAGCGCCGCCTCGACGGCCTGCTCGTCGTGCCCGTCGACCAGCCCGATGTACTTCAGGCCGAGGTCCTCGAACATGACCTGGGGGGCCAGGACGTCCTTGATGCCCTTCTTGACGCCGTGCAGCGCGTCGTAGACCGGGGCTCCGACCACGGGGACCTTCGTCAGGTTGCCCTTGACGAACTCCAGCACGTCCTCGTAGCGCTGGGTGGTGCGCAGCGAGGCCAGGTGGTTGGCCAGCCCGCCGATGGTCGGCGAGTAGGAGCGGCCGTTGTCGTTGACCACGATGATCAGCGGCAGGTCCTTGCAGGCGGCGATGTTGTTCAGCGCCTCCCAGGCCATGCCGCCGGTGAGGGCGCCGTCGCCGATCACGGCCACGACCGTGCGGTCGCTCTCGCCGCGCAGCTTGTAGGCCTTGGCCAGCCCGTCGGCGTACGACAGGGCGGTGGAGGCGTGGGAGTTCTCGATGACGTCGTGCTCGGACTCGGCCTGGCTCGGGTAGCCCGACAGGCCGCCCTCCTGGCGGAGCGTGTCGAAGCGGTCGGCCCGGCCGGTGAGCATCTTGTGGACGTAGGCCTGGTGGCCGGTGTCCCAGAGGATGCGGTCGCGCGGCGAGTCGAAGACGCGGTGCAGCGCGATGGTCAGCTCGACCACGCCCAGGTTCGGGCCGAGGTGCCCGCCGCTGCGGGCGGTGGAGCTGACGAGCAGGTCCCTGATCTCGGCGGCGAGCACCGGCAGCTCGTCCGCGTTCAGCAACTTGAGGTCCCGTGGTCCCTTGACCGACTCCAGAAGACCGCCCAGCCGTCCGGCGCGCTCGCTCACGGAATCATCCCCTCTGTCCTGACGTAACAGAGCGAGTCTAGTTCGCCTCTAGCGCGCCGCCTGCAAGGACGGGCAATCTATACGTTTTATCCATAGTTGCCCTACCCTTTCCCTCACCATGAGCGCTCTTCCCCTCGGACCCCTGTCCTCCCTCGTCACCGCCGCCCTCTCCTTCTCCCTGGCGGCGGGGGCGGGCCAGGCGGGGGCGATCCCGCTGGCCTCCGCCCAGCCTCCCCCGCCCCCGGCCGGCACCTCCCCGATCCAGGGCAGGACCGCGGCGACCGCGAACCCCCTGTACGACTCCGGCAGGCTGCCCTCGGTGGCGTGCCCGGCGGGAAAGATCAAGGCGGGGAGCGCGGCCTCCTACCGGACCTTCATGACCCGCGTCTCCCGCTGCCTGGGGACGGCCTGGGGGATCCAGTTCGGCAAGGCCGGGCTGGACTTCACCCCGCCGAAGCTGCGCTTCGCGACCTCGCGGGTGAGCAGCCCCTGCGGGAAGTGGCCCGCCGGCGCGGGCGGCTACTACTGCTCCAGCAACCGCACCGTCTACATCGGCCTGACCCGCGCCGCCCTGAAGAACCCGTACGGTCCCAACCACGCGCAGTTCATGGCCCACGAGTACGCCCACCACGTCCAGCAGCTGGCGGGCATCCTGCCCTACTACAGCCGGGCCGTCTGGCGGGCCCGGGCCTCGGCCAGGCTCGCGCTCTCCCGCCGCCTGGAGCTGCAGGCCGACTGCCTGGCCGCGGCCTTCCTGCGCGGAGCCGCCGACGATCTGCAGGTCACACCGGAGCACTGGGAGGCCATGCTGGAGTGGACCGCCCGCAACGGGCACAAGAGCTGGCCGAAGAACGACCACGGCAGGGGCAGCAGCCAGGCCTACTGGATGAAGCGCGGCTTCGAGCGCGGGACCCCGGGCGCCTGCAACACCTTCACCGCCCCCCGCAGCGTCGTCGACTGAGCGCGCCGGCCCGCCGTCAGGAGCCGGCGCGCGCGAGGACCTCCAGGGGGTCGGCCAGGACCTGGGCGAAGGCGAGCTCGGCGGCGCCCACGAGGGTGGCGTCGTCGCCGAGGGCCGTGGTGCGCAGGCGCAGCTGCTCCCGCGACGGCGGGAGGGCGTCGAGGTTCAGCCTGCTGCGGACCTGCGCGGCGGAGCCGAGGTAGACCTCGCGCAGCATGCCGCCGAAGACGACCATCTCCGGGTTGAAGACGTTGACCAGGTTGGCCACGCCCAGGCCGAGCCAGTCGCCGACCCGGCTCAGCGCCGCCTGGGCGACGATGTCGCCGCGGTCGGCGGCCGAGACCACCGCGCGGACGGCCTCCCTGCCGACCTGGGAGCCGAAGCGCCCGGCCGCCTCCAGCAGCGCCCGCTCCCCCACCTCGGCCTCCAGGCAGCCGCGCGAACCGCAGCCGCACAGCCGGCCCTCGGGGTTGACGACCATGTGCCCGACCTCGCCGCCGAAGCCCTGATGGCCGCCGAGCAGGGCGCCGCCCGCGATCACGCCGCCGCCGACGCCCACGTCGCCGTGGAGGTAGACGAGGTCGCGGCAACCGACGCCGACGCCGCGCAGGTGCTCGGCCATCGCCGCGAGGTTGGCGTCGTTGCCGACCGCCACGGGCAGGCCGAGCGCGAGGCGGCGGGCCATCTCCTCGCCGAACGGCACGTCCACCGAGCCCATGTTCGGCCCGAACCTGACGACGCCGTCGTGCTGCGCCACCCCGCCGGAGAAGGCCGCGGCCACCCCGACGCAGACCGTGTCCGGCCGCGTCCTGCGGTGCATCTGCCGGGCGAAGGCGGCCAGCGGGCCGACGACCTCCTCCAGCGAGAAGGGACCGCGCCGCCGTACCGTCTCGCGGCGGTCGAGGACCGCCCCGCCCAGGCCGACCCGGGCGGCGACCAGCCGGTCGACCCCGACGTCCAGGGCGAACACGTAGACCCGCGCCGACTCGGGGCGGACCACCAGGGAGGGGCGTCCCGCCCGGCCGGTCTCCCGGGGGAGCTCCTCGCGGACGAGGCCGGCGGCGGTCAGGTCCGCGGTGAGCGCCATGATGGTGCTGCGGTTGAGCCCCATCCTGCTGGTGAGTTCCGCGCGCGAGGTCGGCCCGCTCAGGTGGACATGACGGAGCAGAGCGCCGAGGTTGTGGCGTCTGATCTCCTCTTGGGAGGGGCCGGCCCGCATCGCGTGGTGTTCCTTCGGGGGGTCAGAGGATCATCGATCACCTTAGACCGGCGCCGGTCACCTCATGCCGGTGGCCGCCGCGCGCTTGCGGGAGAACGCGTCCACGCTCGCCGCCAGGAGCAGGACCGAGCCGGTGACGATGTACTTCACACCGGAGCTGTAGCCCATCAGGCCCATGCCGTTCTCGATGACCGCGACCACGGCGCCGCCCAGGATGGCGTCCAGCACCCGGCCCTTGCCGCCGAACAGGCTGGTCCCGCCGATGACGGCCGCGCCCACGGCGTACAGCAGCACGTTGCTGCCGCCGGTGTTGGGGTCGACCGAGCTGGCCCGGGAGGCCGCGATGACGCCGCCGAGCGCCGCCAGGGTGGAGCAGATCATGAACGCGCTGATCTTCATCCGGTCCACGTTGATGCCCGCCCGGCGCGCGGCCTCGGCGCTGCCGCCGACCGCGTACAGGTGCCGGCCGAAGGAGGTGCGGCGCAGCACGAACGTGAGGACCAGCAGGAGCACGATGATGATCGGGACGACGATCGGCACGCCCTTGAGCGAGACGACCGCGGCGTTGCGGCTCCGCTCCAGGTTGAGGAAGTAGACGGCCAGGCCGCCGAGGACGGCCAGCGCCCCGACCCGGACCGCGATCAGCGAGATCGGGTCGGCGGTCAGGCCGCGCCCGGCCCGCTTGCGCGCGCGCAGCAGCTGCAGTCCCGCGTACGCCGCGACGCCGGCGACCAGCAGCACCCAGCCCAGCACGGGCGGCAGGTACTTGTTGGAGATCGCCAGGATCGTCTCGTCCCGGATGGAGATGTTGGTGCCGCCCTTGACCAGCAGCAGCACCAGGCCCTGGAAGCCGAGGAAGGCGGCGAGCGTCACCACGAAGGACGGGATGCCGAGCTTGGCCACCAGCGTGCCGATGACGCTGCCGATCACCGCTCCGGTGAGGATCGCCGCGGCCACGGCGACGTACCAGGGCATCCCCTGCTCGGTGAGCAGGATCGCGAGCACCGCGGCGCAGACGCCGCTGGCGAAGCCCGCCGACAGGTCGATCTCGCCGAGGAGCAGCACGAACACCAGGCCCATGGCGATCACGGTGACCGCGGCGCCCTGGGTGAACAGGTTGGCGAAGTTGCCCGAGGTCAGGAACGAGGGCCGCAGGATCGAGAAGACCGCGCAGAGCACGACCAGCCCGAACACGGCGGGCAGCGCGCCCATGTCGCCCCCGCGGACCCGCTCGACGTAGCCGCGGGCGTTGGCGGCGATCGAGGGCCCCTCGACCGGGGCGGGCTTGAGGGTGGTGGTCATGCCGGAACTCCGTTGGTGAGGCCGAGGTCCCCGCTCCGGCCAGAGGTGATCAGTTCGACGACCTGCGCGTGGGTGACGTCGGAGGTCTTCACCTGAGCCGCCATCCGGCCGAGGTAGAGCGCGGCGATCCGGTCGGACACCGCGAACACGTCGTTCATGTTGTGCGAGATGAGCACGACGGCCAGGCCCTGGTCGGCGAGGCGGCGGACCAGCTCCAGCACCTGCGCGGTCTGGGCGACGCCGAGGGCGGCGGTGGGCTCGTCGAGGATGACGACCTTGCTGTTCCAGAGCACCGCCTTGGCGATGGCGACGGTCTGCCGCTGGCCGCCGGAGAGGCTGGAGACGTGCTGCCGGATGGACTTGACGGTCCGGACCGAGAGACTCTCCAGGGTCTTGGCCGCCATCTCCTCCATGGTGTCCTCGTCGAGGACGATGCCGCGCTTATGCTCGCGGCCGAGGAACATGTTCTGGACGATGTCCAGGTTGTCGCAGAGGGCGAGATCCTGGTAGACGATCTCGATGCCCAGGGCGGCGGCGTCGCGCGGGGAGCCGACCTGGACGGGCTTGCCCTCGAAGAGGTACTCGCCGGAGTCGATGGGGTGGATGCCGCCGACGCACTTGACGAGCGTGGACTTGCCGGCGCCGTTGTCGCCGACGAGCGCCGTCACCTCCCCGGGGTAGACGGAGAAGGCGACGTCATGCAGGACCTGTACGGGACCGAAGCTCTTGTCGATCCCGCGGAGTTCCAGTACGGGGGTCATACGGTGCTCCTCGGGTGCGGGGGGCGGCCGGCCGGTCCCTCGGGACCGGCCGGCCGCTCCCTCGGCGCGTTACTGGATTCCGGCCTCGGTGCACTTGTCGGCGAACTCGCCGGTGCACAGCTCTTCCTTGGTGACGAAGCCGTCGGCCACGACGTCCTTGACGTTCTCGAAGAAGATCGCCTGCGGGTCGAGCAGGACGGCGGGCACGTCGGCGCCGCTCTCGGTGTCCTTGACCGTGCCGGTCGCCGCCGGCTTCTCGCCCTTGGCCAGGCCGATCGCGAGCTCCGCCGCCGCGTCCGCCTCCTTCTTGATCGCCTTGTAGACCGTCATGCACTGGTCGCCGGCGAGGATGTTCTGCAGGCCCTGGACGGTGGCGTCCTGGCCGGTGACCGGGACCTTGCCGTTGAGCTTGTTCTTCTTCAGCACGGTGATCGCGGCGTTGCCGAGGCCGTCGTTCGCGGCGAGCACACCCGCGATCTTCGGCTGCTCGGTCAGCATCTGCTCGAAGATCGTGCCGGCCTGGGCGTTGTCCCAGTCCGGAACCGACTGGTCCGGGCCCTTGACGTACTCGCCCGAGTCGTACTTGGGCTGCAGCACGCCGTCGTAGCCGTTCTTGAACAGCGTGGCGTTGTTGTCGGTCGGCGAGCCGTTGAGCTCGGCGACGATCGGCTTGTCGGCCTTCTTGTCGGTGAGGCACTTGACCAGGCCCTCACCCTGCAGGGTGCCGACCTTGGTGTTGTCGAAGCTGACGTAGTACGACGCGCCGCCGTTCAGGGTCAGGCGGTCGTAGTCGATCGTGGCCACGCCCTGGGCCTTGGCCTTGTCGAGCACGGCCTTGCCGGTGCCGCTGTCCAGGTTGACGATCATCAGGACGGTGGCGCCGTTGGTGATCATCTGGTCGGCGATGGTCTGGAACTGGTTCTTGTCACCCTGGGCGTTCTGGATGTCGTAGGCGACGCCCGCGGCCTTGAACGCCTCCTCCAGGTACTTGCGGTCCGCGGTCTCCCAGCGGGCCGAGGACTTGCTGTCCGGCAGGATGACGCCGACCTTCCCGGCGGCGGCCGGCTGGCTCGCGGCGCCGGAGGGAGCGGTGCTGCTCTGTGCGGAGGTGTCGCCGCCCTCGCCCCCGCAGGCGGTGAGACCGAGGGTCATCGCCGCGGCGGCGGCGGACAGGCTGAGGATCCCCTTGCGCATGGTGCACGGGTCCTTTCTTCGAGAACTTCGAGAGATGGGGGGTCGGGAAGTGCGGCATGCCGAGTTCACCGGCGCGGCTCTCCGGGTCGCGGATCACCGTGCCGTTGAATGTTGTTTGCGGCAACGTATTCCGCTGTGGCCTGGAACACCAGACCTTGTCCGGGTAAAGTTTGTTGTGGCCGGTAACAATCCAGAAACGTGGGATTAACCCAGGTTGCCGTGCAGGACCAGGGTCAGCGCGGAGAGCGCGGCCAAGCAGAGGATCCCGGTCCCGATGCGCCCGCCGTCCAGATGGCGGTGCCCGTGATCCCCGAGACGAAGCCCTCCCCCGCCCCCGCGATCGTCGCCCGGCTGCGCGGTACGGCCGCCGCCCACGCGGGAGGGCCACCGCGAGCAGCACCATCGCCCCGACCAGCGCGCCCGGCGCCCGGGTGGAGACATAGACGACCACCAGGCCGCCCAGGAGGCGGCCCGGAGCGGCTCCCGTCCGCCGGGGAGGCCCGTGACCGGTAAGGGCCGGAGGGCGCCGTCCGGCCCCGTCGGGCGCCTGCGGAGTCCCGGGAACGACGGAGCCGCCCGGCGGGATGTGGCCCGCCGGGCGGCTCTGGTCCGGGGTGTCCCCCCGATGCGGGCGGGGGCCTGCGTGCGGGCCCCCGCCCCCCTTGCTCAGCTCTTGGCGAGCAGGGAGCGCAGGACGTACTGCATGATGCCGCCGTGGCGGTAGTAGTCGGCCTCTCCCGGCGTGTCGATGCGCACGACCGCCTGGAACTCCTTGCCGTCCGCCCGCACGGTCACCGTGCGCGGCACGCCGCCGGAGTTCAGCTCCTCGACCCCGACGATGTCGAAGGTCTCCCGGCCGGTCAGGCCGAGGGAGTCGGCCGTCTCGCCCTCGGGGAACTGCAGCGGCAGCACGCCCATGCCGATCAGGTTGGAGCGGTGGATGCGCTCGTAGGACTCGGCGATGACGGCGCGGACGCCGAGCAGCGCGGTGCCCTTGGCCGCCCAGTCGCGCGAGGAGCCGGAGCCGTACTCCTTGCCGGCCAGGACGACGAGCGGGATGCCCGCGGCCTGGTAGTTGGCGGAGGCGTCGTAGATGAAGCTCTGCGGGGCGCCGTCCTGGGTGAAGTCGCGGGTGTAGCCGCCCTCCACCCCGTCGAGCAGCAGGTTCTTCAGCCGGATGTTGGCGAAGGTGCCGCGGATCATCACCTCGTGGTTGCCGCGCCGGGAGCCGTAGGAGTTGAAGTCCCTGACCTCGACGCCGTTGGCCCGCAGGTACTCCGCGGCGGGGGTGCCGACCTTGATGGCGCCGGCCGGGGAGATGTGGTCGGTGGTGACCGAGTCGCCGAGCTTGGCGAGCACCCGGGCGCCGGAGATGTCGGTGACGGGCTCCGGCCGGGCGGGCATGCCGTCGAAGTAGGGGGCCTTGCGCACGTAGGTCGAGGCCGGGTCCCACTCGAAGGTGTCGCCGGTCGGGATCGGCAGCGACTGCCAGGTCTCGTCGCCCTTGAACACGTCGGCGTAGTCCCGCAGGAACATCTCCTGGTCGATCGAGGCGCTGACGACCTCGGAGACCTCCTCCGGCGACGGCCAGATGTCGGCGAGGAAGACCGGCTCGCCGTCGGCGCCGGTGCCCAGCGGCTCGGAGTTCAGGTCGATGTCCATCGTGCCCGCGAGGGCGTAGGCGACGACCAGCGGCGGCGAGGCCAGGTAGTTCATCTTGACGTCGGGGTTGATCCGGCCCTCGAAGTTGCGGTTGCCGGACAGCACCGCGGTGACCGCGAGGTCGTTCTCCTGGATCGCGGCCGAGATCTCCTCGTCCAGCGGGCCGGAGTTGCCGATGCAGGTGGTGCAGCCGTAGCCGACCAGGTTGAAGCCGATCTTGTCGAGGTACGGCTGCAGCCCGGAGCGCTCGAAGTAGCCGGTGACGACCTGCGAGCCGGGGGCCAGGGAGGTCTTGACCCACGGCTTGCGGGTCAGGCCCTTCTCGACCGCCTTCTTGGCCAGCAGCGCCGCGCCCATCATGACGTACGGGTTGGAGGTGTTGGTGCAGCTGGTGATGGCCGCGATGGTCACCACGCCGTGGTCGATCTCGAAGCCCGTGCCGTCGGAGAGCGTGACCGGGACCGGCTTGTGCGGGCGGACACCGTTCGCGCTGGCGTTGGAGGCCGGGGCGTCGGAGGCCGGGAAGCTCTCCTCGCTCGCCTCGTCCACGCCGTCGTCCTCGAAGTCGGTGACGTAGTTGCGCACGTCGCGCCGCCAGGTCTCCTTGGCCGTAGAGAGCGCGATGCGGTCCTGCGGGCGCTTCGGGCCGGCGATCGACGGCACGACGGTGGACAGGTCCAGCTCGATGTACTCGGAGAAGACCGCGTCCTCCGCCGACGGGTCGAGCCAGAGGCCCTGGGTCTTGGCGTAGGCCTCGACCAGCGCGACCTGCTCCTCGGAGCGGCCGGTGAGCCTCAGGTAGCTGATCGTCTCGCCGTCGATCGGGAAGATCGCGCAGGTGGAGCCGAACTCGGGGCTCATGTTGCCGATGGTGGCGCGGTTGGCCAGCGGCACGCTGGAGACGCCCTCGCCGTAGAACTCGACGAACTTGCCGACGACGCCGTGCTTGCGCAGCATCTCGGTGATGGTGAGCACCAGGTCGGTGGCGGTGGCGCCGGCCGGGAGCTTGCCGGTCAGCTTGAAGCCGACCACGCGCGGGATCAGCATGGAGATCGGCTGGCCGAGCATGGCGGCCTCGGCCTCGATGCCGCCGACGCCCCAGCCCAGGACGCCGATGCCGTTCTCCATCGTGGTGTGGGAGTCGGTGCCGACGCAGGTGTCCGGATACGCCTTCCCGTCGCGGATCATCACGACGCGGGCCAGGTGCTCGATGTTCACCTGGTGCACGATGCCGGTGCCGGGCGGGACCACCTTGAACTCGTCGAACGCCGTCTGGCCCCAGCGCAGGAACTGGTAGCGCTCGCGGTTGCGCTCGTACTCCCGCTCGACGTTGCGCTGGAACGAGTCCGGCCCGCCGAAGAAGTCGACGATGACCGAGTGGTCGATGACCATCTCGGCCGGGGCCAGCGGGTTGATCCGGGCCGGGTCGCCGCCGAGGTCGCGGACGGCCTCACGCATGGTCGCCAGGTCCACGACGCAGGGCACGCCGGTGAAGTCCTGCATGATCACGCGGGCCGGGGTGAACTGGATCTCCACGCTCGGGGCGGCGGACGGGTCCCACTGGCCCAGCGCACGGATGTGGTCGGCCGTGATGTTGGCGCCGTCCTCGGTGCGGAGCAGGTTCTCCATCAGGATCTTCAGGCTGTACGGGAGGCGCGCCGACCCCTCGACGGCGTCCAGCCGGTAGATCTCGTATGCCGCGTCACCGACGCGGAGCGTGTCACGGCTGCCGAAGCTGTTCGCGGACACGATTCGCCTCCCTCATCACCAGGTCGTCTGGGTCGTCTGGCGCCCCGTAGCTCAAAGGCGCAACTGAATCCTGCCGCACCGCGCGAGTGCCCCTGTCGGTTAGGTATGCCTAACCCGCATGTCACCGATGGGTTGCAGTGGATGTCTCGATATCAAGATATCCCCAGAGATATCTCGACATCAAGTTACCCACCAGTATGATCACACCAGCAGGAAGCGCCAGTAGACGAGTCCCAGAACGACGACGGAAAGTACCGGGGCGAGAAACTTCTGCTCGAAGGCGCGGCCCGTCTTGATGCCGATCTTCCACGGCAGCAGCCAGCGCTGCTTCATCGGCCACAGCACCGGGCAGCCCTTCTCCGTGCAGCAGTCCCCCACCACGTGCACCAGGCAGCCCATCGCCACCGCCACCCCGAGCCAGGCGTACCCCACGCCGTCCGAGCGGAACACCAGGAACAGCCCGGCCGTCAGCGCGACGTTCACCATCGCCGAGGCGACCTTCTTGCCCGGCACCCCGATCCCGATGGCGCGCAGGGCCAGGCCGATCAGGAGCACGACCAGGACGTCGCGGCCGATCGGATGGGTGTTGGCCAGGTAGTGGGCGCCGAATCCGGCCGCGGCCGCGAACAGCAGCGAGTGGGTGGCGTTGCGGTGGCCGCCGGCCAGCCAGTTGACGCCCTTGCTCAGCGCCCAGGTCACCGGCCCGAAGGTCTGCGCGATCGTCGCGCTGGGATGGTCCAGGTCCGGCAGCATCGCGGCCCCGGCGCAGACCAGCGCCCCCGCGACGAACTCGGCCGGGGTCAGCGCGTTCACCATGACGCCGGTCTCGACGAACCGGGAGGACTCGGTGAGCAGCGGCAGCGCGGCCAGCGGCGGCGCGACGCCCAGCCAGGCGATCGCCCCCGTCAGCGCGTGCGTGTGCCCCATCATCGCTTGACCACCACCATCAAGATCACACCTGGTGAGCGTACGGCATGGCCGCCCCGAACGGCGGACGGCTCCATTTTCACCGGAGGGATCACACCGGGGAAGCGGTCCGGGAAGCACGCCGGAGGGGCGCGGATGCGGCGGCGGAGGAGGCGGGGAGGTGCCGAAACGGCAGACGGGACCGTTCCGCACCGAAAGCACCCCCCAGCCCTTCCGGCACGGAACGAATCCCGTCTATGTCATTTGTAACGCCTAGGTCTCGGTGCTTGTTCCGAAATCCGGCGAGAATCTCGTGATCTATCTCACTTTTTCATTGAGTGACCAGAGCATTCCTCTGCGTGACCACCCACCAAGGGCGGATTCGCGAGGATTCGGGGGTTGTCGCGAGAATGTTCTCGATATATCTTTGAAGAGTCTAGAGCGATCACAAGACGATCGCCGGAAGAGGAGGACGACATGACGTCCGCACATGCGATGGACGGGTGGCCGGGGGCCGATCCCCGGGAGATCCGCCGTGAGATGAAGCGCGCCGCCCGGGAGGCCTGGCGCGCCATGGCCGAGAGCCGGCACGAGTCCGGTCCGAGACGCGGCCACCGAGGTCCCCGCGAGGACGGGCCGCACGAGCAGCGGCACCGCGGCCACCGGGGCGGCGGCCCGTTCGGCGGAGGGGGGTTCCCCTGGGACTGGGGCCGGGGCCCCATGGGCGGCCGGGGCGGCGGCCCGTTCGGCGGGCGCCCGCCGTTCGGCCGCGGGCGCAAGGCCAAGCGGGGCGACGTCCGCGCCGCGATCCTCGCCCTGCTCTCCGAGGAGCCCCGCAACGGCTACCAGATCATCCAGGAGATCGCCCAGCGCAGCCAGGGCGGCTGGAAGCCCAGCCCGGGAGCGGTCTACCCGGCGCTCCAGCAGCTCACCGACGAGGGCCTGGTCCTGTCCGAGGAGAACGACGGCCGCAAGACCTTCCGGCTCACCGAGGCGGGCCTGGCCTACATCGCCGAGCACGCCGACGAGGTCCGGACGCCCTGGGAGGAGATGACGCCCGACGTCGACGAGGGCACCTGGGAGCTGGTGGACCTGGCCCGCCAGTCGGGTTTCGCCATGATGCAGATCCTGCAGACCGGGACCGAGGCCCAGATCCGCCAGGCCAGGCAGCAGCTGGTCGAGACCCGCCGCAGGCTCTACCAGATCCTCGCCGACGGCGACCCCGCCGAGGAGTGACGCCGGCGACCCGCGGACACGCCTCCGGACGCGGTCGCCGCACCCGCCGGGGCCGCCGCACCGGTGACGACCCGCCCGGGCCGCTCCGGCGGCGCTGTCACCCGAGGGACTCCTTGAGCCGCCGCATCTCCCCCGCGATCCGGTCCAGCGTCCAGTGCGCGTTCAGCCCGCTGGGGTTGGGCAGCACCCAGACCGCCGTACCGCCGACCCGCTCCTCCTGCGGCCCGACCGCCGCCCTGGGCCGTCCGAACGCCGTCCGGTAGGCGGTCACCCCCGCCACCGCCAGCACCCTCGGCCGGACCTCGGCGACCAGGCGCGCCAATCGTCCGGTCCCTCGCCGCGTCGAGTTCGGCCCTCGTGGGCGGTCTGCGCGCGGAGGGGCCGTCCGCGGGAGATCTGTCCGCAGAGGGGCCGTCCGCGGCAGATCTGTCCGCGGAGGACGGGTTCACAGGAGGCATGGACGTGTCCCTGACCGCTCCTGCGGCCTCCTAACCCATCTCCTCCAGTCTGCGCCCCTTGGTCTCCCGCACCTTGACCAGCACGAAGACCAGGGAGAGCGCGGCGAAGACCGCGTAGCCGACGTACGCGCCGGCCAGGCTCCACTCCGCCAGGGACGGGAACGAGACGGTGATCAGCCAGTTGGCCACCCATTGCGCGGCGGCGGCCACCGAGAGCGCGGCGGCCCTGATCCGGTTGGGGAACATCTCACCGAGCAGCACCCAGACGACCACGCCCCATGACAGCGCGAAGAACAGCACGAAGACGTGCGCGGCGACCAGGGCCACGGTGCCCTGCAGCTCCGGCAGGGTCACGGTCTCGCCCGCCGGCACGCCCGCGCTGAACGCCCACGCGGCCGTGGCCAGGGCGACCGCCATGCCCAGCGAGCCGATCATCAGCAGCGGCCGGCGGCCGATCCGGTCGACCAGCGCGATGGCGATGAACGTGCCGACGATGTTGATGATCGAGGTGGAGAAGCTGATCAGCAGCGAGTCGCTCTGCTCGATGCCGACCGACTGCCACAGCGCCGACGAGTAGTAGAAGATCACGTTGATGCCGACGAACTGCTGGAACACCGAGAGCGTGATGCCGATCCAGACGATCGGCAGCAGGCCGAACGCCGAGCCCCGCAGGTCGCGCAGGCGGGGCCGGTGCTCCAGGCGCAGCGACTGCTCGATCTCCGCCACCCGGGCGTCCAGGTCGGCGCCCTCGGCCTCGACCTCGGCCAGCACCCTGCGGGCCTGCGCGCTGCGGCCCGCCGCGACGAGGAACCGCGGCGACTCGGGGATGACCGAGGCGAAGACCAGGTACAGCAGGGCCGGGACCAGGCAGGCGCCGAGCATCCACTGCCAGGCCTGGATGCCGAGCAGCTCGTTGTTGACGTCCCCTCCCGCCTTCTGCGCGATGGCGTAGTTGACGAGCTGGGAGACCGCGATGCCCAGCACGATGGCGAGCTGCTGGAAGGAGCCCAGCCGGCCCCGGTAGGCGGGCGGCGCGACCTCCGCGATGTAGGCGGGGCCGAGCACCGACGCCATCCCGATCCCCGCGCCGGCGAGCACCCGCCAGAACGCCAGGTCCCAGATCCCGAACGGCAGTGCCTGGCCGATCGAGCTGACCGCGAACAGGACCGCGGCGACCTGCATGGTCCGGGTGCGCCCCCAGCGGTCGGCCAGCCCTCCGGCGATCCAGGCGCCGCCCGCCGAGCCGAGCAGCGCGATCGCCACCACGAAGCCGGTCACCACCGCGCCCACCTCGAAGTGGCGCTGGATGCCGGTCACGGCGCCGTTGATCACGGCGCTGTCGTAGCCGAAGAGGAAACCGCCTATCGCCGCCGCCGCGGTGATGAAGACGACGTGCCCGAGATGCTCTCTACGCGTGCCCGGAGACCCCGCAGGCCCGGAAGACGTGGTACCGACCATGACGGTCTCTTCCCCCAGCTGGGGCTTTAAGACATATTTGTCCGTTTCTTCGCACGCAGCCCCGGACCCGCCCGGCCGGTCCGGTCCGGAGCCGGATGCGCGGCGCTTTCCGGAGCCCGCACACCCGTCCGGATCGGGGCGATCAATCGTAGAATCCCCCGGGGGTGAGGGATGACCGGCCGACCGTGGATCAGCACCGCCGCGATCGCCGCTCCGGCGGTGGCGGTCTGGCTGCTCCTGGTGATGCTCCCCGAGGCGCGCCGCGGCCCGCTGTGGGCGCTCGGGGCCGTGGTGGGGGCGTCGTTCCTCGGCACGGGGATCGTGGCCTGGCGGCTCCATCCGCGCAACCGGGTCGGCCTGCTCATGGTCGCCATCGGGATCGCGTGGATCCCCCAGCAGCTCCTGATCGGCGACGGGACGCCGTCGCCGTTCGTGATCTGGCTGGGCGCCTGCGGGCTGTGGGCGGGCCTGGCCTGCCACCTGTTCCTGGCCTACCCCACCGGCCGGCTCGACGGCCTGCCGTCCAGGATCGTCGCCGGTGTCGCCTACGCCGAGTCGGTGGTGCTCCCGGGGGCGTCCGTGGCCGTCCTCACCGATCCCCCGGAGCCGCTCGGGTCGATCGCGCTCTTCGTCGACGGGGTCCGGTGGCAGACGGTCGTCATCACGGGCGCCCTGGTGGTGGGCCTGTCCGTGGCGCGGTGGCGTGAGGGGAGCGCCGCCCGGCGGCACGCGGTCACGCCGGTCGCGGCCGCCTCGCTGATCGCCACGGTCGCGTTCGTGGCCGACCACGTGGCGGCCGGCTGGGGCTGGGGAACGCAGCCGCTGTTCGTCTACGCCATGTTCGGGGCGTTCATCGCGGTTCCGCTCGCCTACCTCGGCAGCCTGATCCGGCGCGGGATCGACCGCGGCCGGGTGGCGGACCTCGTGGTGCGGCTCAGGGGCAGGAAGCAGCCCGACGGCCTGGAGAGCGAGCTGGCGGCGGTGCTCCACGACCCCACGCTGCGCGTCGGCTACTGGACGGCCGACCAGGACCGGTACGTCGACGCCGAGGGCCGCCCCGTCGAGCTCCCGCCGAAGGAGGACGGCAGGGTGATGACCCGGGTGGACCAGGGCGGAGCCCGGCTCGCCGTGCTCCTGCACGACGCCGCGCTGCTGGAGCAGCCACTGCTCGTCGAGGCGGCGTGCGCGGCCGCCTCGCTCGCGCTGGAGAACGAACGGCTCACCGCCGATCTGAAGGCGCGGCTGCGGCAGCTCGCGGCGTCGCGGGCCCGGATGCTCCGGTGGGGCGAGGCCGAACGCCGCAGGATCGAGCGCGACCTGCACGACGGCGTGCAGCAGAGGCTGCTGTCGGTGGCGATGACGCTCGGGCTAGCCGAGGCCACCGCCCACCCCGGCAGGAAGGACGCGCTGATCGGCGAGGCGAAGACCTCCGTGCTGGCGGCGCTCGACGACCTGCGCGCCGTCAGCCACGGGATCCACCCGCCGGTGCTCACCGAACGCGGGCTGCCGGGAGCGGTGAAGGAGCTCGCCGCCGTCACGCCCGTCCCCGTCGAGTGCGTGATCGGCATGGTGGAGCCGCTTCCCGCGGCGGTCGAGAGCGCGGCCTACTACATCGTCAACGAAGCGCTGGCCAACGTGACGAAGCACGCGCGGGCGGACCGCGCCTGGGTGCGGCTGGCGCGGAGCGAGGGCCGCCTCGTGGTCGAGATCGGCGACGACGGCCGCGGAGGCGCCGATCCGGCGCGCGGTTCCGGACTCCGGGGGCTCTCCCACCGCGCCGAGGCCAACGGCGGAAGTCTCCGGCTCGACAGCCGGCGGGGAGGGGGAACGGTGCTCCGGGTGACGATGCCGTGCGAGTAGCGATCTGCGAGGATTCCGCCCTCTTCCGGGAGGGCATGGCCCGGCTGCTGACCGAGGCGGGGTTCCAGGTGGCGGCGGCCGTGGACGACGCCGAGGAGCTGCTGGCCCTGGTCGGCGGGGACCGCCCCGACGTCGCCGTCCTCGACATCCGCCTGCCGCCCACGCACACCGACGAGGGGCTGCGGGCGGCGCTCACCCTGCGCCGGCACCACCCGGAGGTCGGCGTGCTCGTGCTCTCGCAGTACGTGCGGGTGAGCTACGCGGTCGAACTGCTCGACGGCGGTGTCGAGGGCGTCGGCTACCTGCTCAAGGACCGGGTGTCGGACCTCGCCGAGTTCGCCGCGGCGATCCGCCGGGTGGGCTCCGGCGGCTCCGCGCTGGACCCCGTGGTGGTCGAGAAGCTGGTGAGCCGGCACCGGCAGCCCGACGACCCGCTGATCCAGCTCACCGGGCGCGAGCGGGACGTGCTCCGGCTGATGGCGGAGGGGCGGACGAACCTGGCCATCGCCGAGCGGCTGGCCATCGCGGAGCGCACGGTGGAGAAACACTGCACGAACATCTTCGGCAAGCTCGGGCTGGAGGCCGGCCCGCACGACCACCGCCGGGTGCTGGCCGTGCTCCGCTACCTGAACGCCTAGACGGGTAAGTTCGGCTCAGGGCCCTATGTGCGCAAGGTCGCGGCGGCGATGGCGGCGGGATCCCAGTAGAACGGCCGGCATTCGAGCATGCGCCCGTTCCGTACCCGAATCAGTTGAAGGATCAGCGTGTCGATCTCCTGGCCGGTTGCACGAGCGCGGAACCGTACCCGGCTCCGTACCACCACCGTGTCCCTGTCGCCCCAGTGCTCCTGCTCCAGGAACTCCATGGATGTCCAGGTCTCGCTGAAAGCGGCCAGGAACCGCTCCAGCCCGTCACGTCCTCGCCACGTCCCCGTTCCCGTGAAGGGCAGGCCAGGGGCTTGATACAGGACGACCTCGGGGTCCAGGTATGCGGCGACCTCGTCATAGCCGGCCCTGCCGAACCCGCCCGCGGCCACATACGCGGCCTCGGCTTGGTAGAACTTCTCCATCACCGCCCAGGCGTCCTGCGACCGGTCCTCGGCAGGCGAGCCGTCGGTCTGCTTCTCGGTTGCATTCGCCGTACTCATGGCTCCAGCGTCACAGACAAGCGAAGGGCCGCGCTGGCGGTGATCGGACACCTCAGTGGGCGGCGTTCACAATGGCTTCGATCTCGAGCGGGGGTGCGTGGACCGTTCCGTTCGCAGATCGAACGAGTTCGGACTTGCTCCTCTAGGTGCGGTTAACCGCACCGGCGGGAGGGGGGCTGCCCGGCTTCCCGGGGGTCCGTCCGGGGAGCAGAATGCCATCCGACGAAAGGAGCCCGACGGTGGCTGTGGTCGGCGTGGACGTACGGCGGTTGTTGGCGGACTCGGGGGAGCCGCGGGAGTGGGTGACCCCCCGCACGGACATGGTCACGGCGTTGCTGGGAGTCTGGTTCGGCATCGGCCTGATGATCGACGCCTGGGCGCACAGCAACCTGGCGGAGCTCGAGACGTTCTTCACCCCCTGGCACGCGGTGTTCTACTCGGGGTTCGCCGCGGTCTCCGGCTGGATCATCTGGCAGGTGCTGCGCGGCACCCGGACGGGCCGGCAGGGGCTGGCGGCCGTGCCGATGGGATACCTGGTGAGCCTCGTCGCGGTGCCCGCGTTCGCCGCCTTCGGCTTCGCCGACATGATGTGGCACACGTTCCTCGGCATCGAGACGGACATCGACATCCTGTTCAGCCCCTCCCACCTGGGACTGATCGCGACGATGTCGCTCATCATCACCACGCCGCTGCGCTCCGCCTGGCGCGCCCCCGACGTGGGTGAGCGCCCCTCGCTCGGCAGGCTGCTGCCCGCACTGCTCGGCCTGGCGTTCGCCGCCACCCTGGTCTCGCTGTTCGTGTCGTACGGCAACGCCATGCAGTACGGCGCGGCCCACGTGGTGAAGGCGTTCTCCACCACGGACGGCGGAGGCGCGAGCGACCTGGCGGCCTCGATGGTCATCACCAACGTCGTGCTGCTCGCCCCCGTGCTGCTGCTGGTCCGCAGGTGGCACCTGCCCTTCGGCAGCGTGACCGTCCTGTTCACGGTGGGCGTCCTGATGCCGGGAGCGCAGACCTCCTTCGAGAACCTGCCGATCCTGCTCTCCTTCGTCGCCGCGGGTGTCGCGAGCGACCTGCTGATCCGGTGGCTGCGCCCGTCGGCGGAGCGGCGGGCCGCCTACTGGGCGTTCGCCGGGCTGTCGGCCCTGGTGACCTGGTCGCTGTTCATCGCGGTCGCGTCCGCGGCGGGCGGCGGGCTGCCCGCCGTACCCGAGCTGTGGACCGGTGCGCCGGCCGTGGCCGGGCTGATCGGCCTGGCGCTCGGGGTGCTGTTCCTGCCCGAGGCACGCCGGACGTGACGCGGCCGGACCCGGTGCGGGCCCGCCGGGCACACCTGTCCCCGGTGCGGGCCCGCCGGGCGCACCTGTCCCCGGGGCGGGCTCGCGCGGCGCGCCTGCTCCCGGTGTGGATCGCCTGCCTGGCCGCCGTCCTCGTGCTGGTGCGGCCGGTTCCGGCCGAGGCCCACGTCGTGGCGGCCGGGGCGGACCTGCGGGTGGCCCAGACGATCGCCGGCACCGAGCTCACCGTGGTGGTCAAGGGGGTGGAGCGGGTGCCGGGCGAGTTGCGGATCGGCGTCGTCGCCTACCAGCCGGTCACCGGCCTGCCCGTCGGCCTGGAGCTCCGCTCGGTCGCCGACGGCCGTACGGTGACCGGTACGGCGCACGCGGGGCGGGAGCCCCGGTACACGGCGCTCCGGGTGGAGCGCGCCGGCCCCCACGAGCTCCGGCTGCGCGCCGGCGGCGAGGCCGCCGTGGTGCCTTTCCGCGTCCTGGTGGAGCGCGCGTCGGCCTGGGAGGCGCTGATCTACGGGGGGCTGTTCACGGCGGGGCTGCTGCTGGTGGGCGGCCTGCTCACCGGGGCGCTGTCCCGGCCGGGACCGGCGATGCTGCTGGCCGGCGGCGCCGCGGCGGGGCTGACGCTCGCCTTCACGTTCGTCGTGCTCGAACCGGGCCTGCCGCCGCGCCCGCCGGACGGCGCCGCCCCCACGGCCGAGACCGGGCCGCAGGGGCGCCCGTTCGCGCAGGGACGGGTGGCGACGATCCCAGCCCGCCCGGCGGCGGGGCAGGAGTTCATCCTGCGGATCGACCTCGTCGACGGGTCCACCGGTCTGCCGGTGGACGACCTGGCCGTACATCATGAGGCACTGGCCCACCTGGTCGTCACCAGCGAGGACGGACGGGCCTTCCACCACGTGCATCCGCTGCGGACGGCCCCCGGGCGGCTGGAGGTCAGGATGCGGGCGACGCGGCCGGGCCGCCATCTGGCCTACGCCGAGCTGGAGCGTCAGGACTCCGGCGGGCAGCTCGTCACCGGCGAGTTCACCGTCGGCGGCGAGCCCTCCCCAGCCGGACCCGCCTCCGCGGCCACCGAACCCTCCCCGGCCGAATCCGCCGGACCCGGACCCGCCTCCGCAACCGCCGCCGGCGAACCCTCCCCGGCCGGATCCGCGGACCGGCCGGACCCGCCGCGGCTGCACCCGGCCGTTCCCGTCGCCGGGCGCCCCGCGACGATCGAACTCGAGACCTCGGGCGCCGTGCGCCCCTGGCTCGGCATGGCGGGCCACCTGATCGTACGGAGCCACGACGGCGCCTTCCTGGGGCACGTGCACGAGATGGGGTCGGCCGGGACCGGCAGGCTCCGCTTCACCTTCGGCTTCCCCGCCGCGGGGCATTACCTCGCCTGGGCGCAGTACGCCACCGGCGACCGGATCGTCACCGTGCCGTTCACCGTCGACGTCGCGGCACCGGAGGCGGTCCGATGAGACGTGCCCTCGTCGCCGCCGTCTGCCTGGTGACGGCCGCCGCGGCGTTCTTCGTCCTCGGCCGGGGCGGCGACGAGCCCCTCCGGCTGACCGTCGCGGGGACGCGCTACGCCGTGACCGTGCTGATCGGCGAACCGGTGGCCGGCAGGGGGGTGGTCGAGGTGGTGCTGGACTCGGGTGACGCCGACACCGTCGTGCTGTCGGCCGTGATGCCCGAGATGGGACACGCCACGCCGGAGGTCGTCGCGCGGGAACCGGAGCCCGGCCGCTTCCTGGCCGAGGGCGGGCTCTTCTCCATGGCCGGGGTCTGGGAGCTCGCGATCCGCCTGACCGGGCCCCCGGGCGAGGAGGTGCTCACGGTCAAGGCATTGATCACGGGATCGGCCGCGGAGCCGGGAGCCTGAGATCCCTGCCGATCCCCGGCCCGCCCCGGGGCCCCGAGCACGGAATACCCCTGCAGCCCGGGGCCCCGGCCCACTCGGGACCCCCGGGCGCGGAACGCCTCCTACAGCCGGGGGTCCACCGGCTCGGACTCCAGCGCGAGGACGGCGAAGACCGCCTCGTGGACCCGCCACAGCGGCTCTCCTCCGGCCAGCCGGGACAGCGCCTCCAGCCCGAGCGCGTGCTCGCGCAGCGCCAGGGAGCGCTTGCGGCCGAGGAACCGGTGGCGCAGCACGTCCAGGCTCTCGGTGTAGTCGGGACCGTAGATGATCCGCAGGTACTCCCGCCCGCGCACCTTGATCCCCGGCTGGACCCGGCCCGGACGCGCCTGCTCCCGCCGCGGCTTCTCCCCGAAGTCCGCCTCGGAGTCCGGGGCGGGCTCCGTCCCGGGATCCAGAGCGGAGTGCAGGGCGGGCTCCGTCCCGGGGGCCGCGGCGCTCCCGGATCCGGTCTCCCCGGCCCGGTCCGGCGGCCCGGCGGGCACGGTGACCGGCTTGACCACCATGCCCTCGCCGCCCTCGGCGGTCAGTGCCGACCACCACGCGGTCGCCGCCTCCCTCGACTCCGCCGAGTCCAGGTCGGCGTAGACGTGCCGGGTGGGCGCGATCAGCGGGTCGTCCAGCCGCGACAGCATCTCCAGGTGCCACGGGTGCGGTTCGGTGACGGCGGTCGCCCGGCCCTCGCAGGCCAGGATCTGGAACGGGGCCAGGCGGATGCCGTCCAGCCCCGCCACCGGCCAGCAGTAGCGCGCGTAGGCGTCCCTGAACCGGGCGGCGTTCTCCAGCCGCCGCCGGGTGCGCTCCAGCACCCCGCCCACGTCCAGGCCGCGTCCGGCCGCGGCCTCCAGCGCCGCGACCGCCTCCGGCAGCGCGGTGCGGGCCGCGGCCCCCACCGACGCGTACTGGCTGCGGATCAGCCCCTCGGCCTTGGCCGACCACGGCAGCAGCTCGCCGTCCAGGACCAGCCAGTCCGAGCCCAGCTCGTCCATGAGCGGCGCGCACGCCCGACGGAGCCGGTCCACCAGCTCCCCGGCGACCGCGGGGTCGCTGAAGAACGGCCGGCCGGTCCGGGTGTGCACGGCGCCCGAGCTGCCGTCCGCGACGCCGAAGCGCGCCGCCGCGACCTCGGGCGTCCTGGCCAGCACGGCCACCGCCCGCGAGCCCATGTGCTTCTCCTCGCACACCACCCGCCTCACCCCGGCCGCCGCGAACTCGGCGAACGCCTCCGCCGGGTGCTCCAGGTAGCCGTCCAGCCGGGACGTCTCCGGCGGGGCCATCGTCGGCGGCAGGTAGACCAGCCAGCGCGGGTCCACCGCGAACCGGCTCATGATCTCCAGCGCGGCGGCGGAGTTCTCCTCCCTGACCTTGATCCGGCCGCCGCCGTGGCGCACCTCGACGTGCCGGGTGCCGCGCACGTCGTCGATGGAGAGCAGCCCCGGGTCCCGCCGGCCCGCCTCGTGGCCGGGGGCGGCCAGTGGCCGGGCGGGCTCGTACCAGACCTTCTCGGCGGGCACCGAGACGATCTCCCGGCTCGGGTAGCGCAGCGCGGTCAGCCGCCCGCCGAAGACCGCGCCGGTGTCCAGGCAGATGGTGTTGTTGACCCACTCGGGCTCGGTGACCGGCGTGTGCCCGTAGACGACCATGGCCCGGCCGCGGTACTCCCGCGCCCACGGGTAGCGGACCGGCAGGCCGTACTCGTCGGTCTCGCCGGTGGTGTCGCCGTACAGCGCGAAGGAGCGCACCCGGCCGGAGGCGCGGCCGTGGTAGGCCTCCTTCAGACCGGCGTGCGCGACGACGAGCCTGCCGCCGTCGAGCTGGTAGTGGCTGATCAGGCCGTCCATGAACTCCAGCGCGGCCTTCCGGAACTCCTCGGGCTCGGCGGCGAGCTGGTCGAGCGACTCCTGCAGCCCGTGCGCGACCCGCACCTTGCGCCCGTTCAGCGCGCGGGCGAGCTTCTGCTCGTGGTTGCCCGACACGCACAGCGCGGTCCCGGCGGCGACCATGCCCATGACCAGGCGGAGCACACCCGGCGTGTCGGGGCCGCGGTCCACCAGGTCGCCGACGAACACCGCGGTGCGGCCCTCGGGGTGGGTCGCGCCGTCCGGCCCGACCTGCCAGCCCAGCTCGCGCAGGAGCGCCTCCAGCTCGGCGCGGCAGCCGTGCACGTCGCCGATGATGTCGAACGGCCCGGTCAGCTCGCGCCTGTCGGTCCACGCCCGCTCCGTGACGACCTCGGCGGCCTCGATCTCGTCGACGCCGCGCAGCACGTGCACGCGGCGGAAGCCGTCGCGGGAGATCTTCCCCAGGGAGCGCCGCAGGTCCTTGCGCTGCCGCCGGACCACCTGCGGCCCGAAGTCGCGGTCGGGCCTGGTCTCGTTGCGCGCGATCGCGACCTCCTCGGGGACGTCCAGAACGATCGCGTCGACCAGGACGTTCTCCGACTTGGCCAGGTCGACGAGCTGCTTGCGGGCCTCCCACTGCACGTTGGTGGCGTCCACGACCGTGAGCAGGCCGCGGCGCAGCCGGGTGCGCACGATGTAGTGGAGCACGTCGAAGGCGTCCGGGGTGGCCGCCTGGTCGTTCTCGTCGTCGGCCACCAGGCCGCGGCAGAAGTCGGAGGAGACCACCTGGGTCGGCGCGAAGTGCCGGCGCGCGAAGGTCGACTTCCCGCTCCCGGACACCCCGACGAGCACGACCAGCGACATCTCCGGTACGGCGATCCTGGTCACCCCGCTCCTCCCCTCCTGTCCCGCGGCCTCGGCCAACGGTCCGTCTCCGCCCGTGAGAGCGGCGTTTTCCTCGGTCATTCCGTCCCTCCCAGGGTGAAGACGGCCAGCTGCGTGGGCGGGCCGACCTCGGGGTCGTCGTCCCCGACGGGCCGGAACGCGACGGTGCAGCGGTATTCGGCGCAGATCCGCTCCGCCCAGGCGGCGAACTCGGCCCGGGTCCACTCGAAGCGGTGGTCGGGGTGGCGCATGCCCGTCAGGAACTCGTAGCGGACGTTGTACTCGGCGTTGGGCGTCGTCACGATCACGTGGCCGGGCCGGGCGGCGCCGAAGACCACGCGTTCGAGGGCGGCCAGGCGCGGCGGGTCGACGTGCTCGACGACCTCCATGAGGACGGCGGCGTCGTAGCCGGAGAACCGGTCGTCGGTGTAGGTCAGCGCTCCCTGGAACAGCTCCAGCCGCGCCCTCTGCCGGTCGGGCATGCGGTCCAGCCGCAGCTTGCGGGCGGCGACGGTGAGCGCCTGGGACGACACGTCCGCCCCGGCGACCCTGGTGAACGACGGGTCCGCCAGCAGCGCCCCGACCAGCTGGCCGGTCCCGCAGCCCAGGTCGATGACCGTGCGAGCGCCCAGCTCGCCCAGTACGGCGAGCACGGCCTCCCGGCGCAGGACGTTCAGCGGCCTCCTGACCCCGGCCTCCGTCCCGTTCCCGTCGCCGGCGGGACCGTCCTGCGCGGGCACGGCGGCCTCCTCCTCGACGGGGGGCTCCAGCTCCTCCTCCAGGTCGTCGCCGAGCTCGGCCAGGCGGGCGAAGGCCGTCCGGGTCAGCGCCCAGCGGCGCCCGAGGTAGCGGCGGGTGATCAGCCCCCTCTCCGGGTGGGCGGCCAGCCAGGACTCGCCCGCGCGGATGAGCTTGTCCACCTCGTCGGAGGCGATCCAGTAGTGCTTGGCGTCGTCCAGGACGGGCAGCAGCACGTAGAGCTGGTTGAGCGCGTCGGCCAGCCGGACCTCGCCGCGCAGCGACAGCCGCACGTAGCGGGAGTCCCCCCACTCGGGGAAGCCCTCGTCCAGCGGTACGGCCCGCGCCTCCACCTCCCAGCCCAGCGGCTCGAACAGGCGGTGCGCCAGCTCGGGGCCGCCCCGGCAGGGCAGGGCCGGAAGCGTGATCTCCAGGGGGATGGGCCCGGCCGCGAGTTCGGGGCGGCTCGCGCAGCGCCCGGTGCGCGCGGTGCGGAAGACGTCGGCCAGCGCTCCGGCCAGCAGCGACGACGCGGCGTAGGGCCGGTCGTTGACGTACTGGCCCAGCGCGTAGTCGGGGGTGGACCGGCCGCGCGAGCGCACCAGGCGGACCGGGTCGACGTCGAGCATCAGCGCCGCGGTGCAGCGCTCCTCGCTCGCCTCCGGGTAGAAGACGCGGGCCGTGCCGTACGACTGGCCGAACTCCTGGACCCGGTCCGGATGCTTGTGCAGCAGGAAGCCGAGGTCGGTGGCGGGCCGTACGGTCGTGGAGATGGTGAGCAGCACCCGGGACAGTCTGCCGCATGTCCGATTCGCCGGGCCATCGGTTAACGGCCGGGGCAGCCGCGCGACGACCGGGGCACCGGTCGGCGGCCGGGGAGGCGGCCCGGTCGTCACCCGGTGCGGCCGGGGCCAGGTGGTTCCCGGCCCCGGCCGTTCCGGGCCTCCGCAGGCGTCCGCGGGCGTCCGCGGTCAGACCTGACGCATCACCTCGGCGGCGATGAGCTCCAGGTGCTCCAGGTCGTTCAGGTCCAGCAGCTGCAGGTAGACACGCTCGGCGCCCAGCTCCGCGAACCTGCCGATCTTCTCCGCCACCTCGGCGGGGGTGCCCGCCAGCCCTCCGGCGCGCAGCGCGGCGAGGTCCTGGCCGGTCGCCGCGGCCCGGCGGGCGAGCTCCGCATCGTCGGCGCCCACGCAGACGGTCTGCGCGACCGAGAGCACCATCGGGGAGCGGCCCGCCTCCTCGCACGCCTCACGGACCCGCCCGAAGGCCGCGGCGGTGTCCTCCGGCGTGCGGAACGGCACGTTGTACTCGTCGGCGAAGCGCGCGGCCAGCCGCGGGGTGCGCCGGGCGCCGAACCCGCCGATGATGATCGGCGGCCTCGGGCTCTGCGCGGGCTTGGGCAGGGCGGGCGAGTCGGCGAGCCGGTAGTGGGCGCCCTCGAAGGAGAACGTCTTGCCCGCGGGAGTGGTCCACAGCCCGGTGAGGATCTCCAGCTGCTCCTCGAAACGGGCGAAGCGCTCGCCGACCGGCGGGAACGGGATGCCGTACGCGGAGTGCTCGGCGTCGAACCAGCCGGTGCCCATGCCCAGCTCGACCCGGCCGCCGCTCATCCGGTCGACCTGGGCCACGCTGATCGCCAGCGGTCCGGGCAGCCGGAAGGTCGCCGGGGTGACCAGCGTGCCGAGCCTGATGGTGGAGGTCTCCCTCGCCAGGCCCGCGAGGGTCACCCAGGCGTCGGTGGATCCGGGGCCGGGGTCGCCCGCCCCGATCCGCATGTAGTGGTCGGAGCGGAAGAAGGCGTCGAACCCCAGCCGCTCCGAGGTCCGCGCGACCACCAGCAACTCCTCGTAGGTGGCGCCCTGCTGCGGTTCAGTGAAGATCCTCAACTTCATGGACCCCATTATCCGGCCGCCCCGCCCGTCATCCGCCGAAAGCTCGCGCCGCGGCACGCCGCCTTGCTAACGTTCGAACCCCGAATGCCGTAGGTGTTCGCCCGGATACCCTGAGCGATCACCCGGTGTCGTCGAGAGGGTGGATCACATGTCCGTGGTGACAGACCGCTCCTCCGCTCGCCACGCTCGCGAGCCGGGCACTCCGCCCCGTGCCCTCATCGTGCTCGCCTCGGGAGCGCTCGCCACCGTGACCGGCGCCGCGCTCTGGCTCCTGCCCACCGAGACCGGCGAGTGGGGCCGGCCCGCGCGGGCCAAGGCGGTGGCCCCGCTGCCCGCCACCCGCACCGCCTCCGGCCGGACGGACGCACCGGCCGCCCCCTCCCCCGCGGCCGGCCCGTCCGGCTTCGTGACGTTCGTCGACGCGGTCCACGACCCCCTCTTCCACCTGCCCCGGGCCGCCCGGCAGAGCGGGGCGCGCTGGTTCACGCTCGGCCACCTCACCGCCGGTCAGGACGGCTGCACCCCCCGGTGGGGCGGCCACCAGGACCAGGGGGTCAACCCGGTCGCCAACCGGCTGGGCCGGCTGCGGACGGCCGGGGGCGACGCCGGTCTGGCCTTCGGCGGCTCCGCGGGACGGGAGCTCGCCTCGGCCTGCCCCCTGCCCGACCGCCTGACCGCCGCCTACCGCCAGGTCGTGGGGGCCTTCGACGTCGCCCACATCGACTTCGAGGTCCGCGACTCCGCCGACCACGAGGCCGTACGGCGCCGCGCCGCGGCGATCTCGGCGCTCCAGCGCGAGACGGCGGGCCGGGGCCGGCCCCTGGCGGTGAGCTTCACCCTCCCGCTGACCGGGAGGGGTCTGGCCCCGCAGGACCAGCTGATGCTCCGCACCACCCGCGAGGCGGGCGCCCGGATCACCGCGGTCAACCTCATGGTGCCGCTGCGCCCCGCGGCTCCGGGGCGCAACCGCCTGCGTCCCGTCGCCGCCGCGGTGCGGGCCGCCCAGCCGCAGATCGCCCGCGCCCTGGGCGAGCGCTCGGCGTGGAGGCGCATCGCCCTGACGCCCGTGCTGGCCGGCCCGTCGGACCTCTCGCCCGCCGACGCCCGCAAGCTCGCCGGCTTCGCCGCCCGCCACGACCTGGCCTGGATCTCCACCCGGGGCGCCGTGCCCGCCCCCGAGGTCGCCCGGCTGCTGGCGGCCCCTCCCCTCTAGGGCTCCCTCCAAGGACCCGGCGGGAGGCCGCGGGGGGCGGTCAGGCCTCGCCGGGGACCAGCAGCGCCACGGACTCCACGTGGTGGGTCATCGGGAAGGCGTCGAAGGCGCGCAGCTCGGCCAGGCGGTAGCCCCGCTCGGCGAACCAGGCGAGGTCGCGGGCGAGCGTGGCGGGGTCGCAGGAGACGTAGACGATCCGGGAGGCCTCCAGGCCGGCGACGCGGTCGACGACCTCCCGGCCCAGGCCCGCCCGGGGCGGGTCGACGACGACCAGGTCGGCCTTCTCGATGCGGTGGCGGTCCAGGGCGCTCTCCACGTATCCCCGGACGAAGCGCGCCTGCGGCAGGTCGCGCAGGTTGCGCTCGGCGTCGCGGACGGCGACGGTCTCGGACTCGACGCCGAACACCGCCCCGTCGGGGCCGACCGCCTCCGCCAGGCCGGCGGCGAACAGGCCGACGCCGCAGTAGAGGTCGAGGGCCCACTCCCCCGGCCTCGGGTCGGCGAACTCCATGACGACCGCGTCCAGGGTGGCGGCGGCGCTCGGATGGACCTGCCAGAAGCCGCTGCCGGTGATGCGGAACTCGCGGTCGCCGACCTTCTCGGTCAGGTGGCCCGGCCCGTGGACCGACCGGGAGCGGCCCTTGCCCTCGTCGACGAAGACGGCCACGCTCTCGTCGAGGTCGGGCACGGCCACCGTACGGCGCGGCTTGGGCGCCACCACGACGGCCTGGTCCCCCGTGGAGGAGGCGATGACCTCGACCGAGGAGGCGCCCCGCCAGTTCATGACCTCGGCGCCGACGTTCTCCACCTCGGGGTGGGCGATCAGGCAGGCGTCCACGTGCTGGATGTCGTGGGAGCGGTGGCGGCGCAGGCCGAGCACGCCGTCGCGGTCCACGGCGAACTGCACGCGGGTGCGCCAGCCCAGGCCGTCGGGGGCGCCCGGGACCTCCTCGACCTGCCCCTTCCAGTCGATCCCGGCCAGCCGGCGCAGTTGCTCGGCCACCACGTCGGTCTTCAGCCGGCGCTGCGCCTCCAGGGAGGCGTGCTGCCAGTCGCAGCCGCCGCAGCGGCCGGGGCCGGCGAAGGGGCAGGGCGGGACGACCCGGTCGGGGGAGGCGTCGAGGACCTCCACGGCGTCGGCCCGCAGGAACCGGGCCGTCTCCTCGGTGACCTCGGCGAGCACGCGCTCTCCGGGGAGGGCGTGCCGTACGAAGACCACCCGGCCCTCGTGGCGGGCCACGCACCAGCCGCCGTGCGCCACCGGGCCCACCGTCAGTTCGATCGCCGTCGTCCCCATGTCCCGTCCTGTCCTTTCCGAGCCTCCCCTGCGTCGCAGAGCCACCTGCAAGGTTATGCCGTGCCGTCGTCGTGTCGCGCCGCCTTGCGGCGGGGCCGGCGCACCGCACCGGCGGCGAAGGGCTCGGGACGGCCCTTGAGCCGGTCGGAGGAGTGCAGCTGCCAGGGCACGCTGATGACCATCACGCCGGGCTGGAAGAGCAGGCGGCCCTTGAGCCGCAGCGCGCTCTGGTTGTGCAGGATGTGCTCCCACCAGCTGCCGACGACGTACTCGGGGATGTAGACGCTCACCACGTCCCGCGGGGAGCGCCGGCGCCGCGACTTGACGTACTCCAGGATCGGCCGGGTGATCTCCCGATAGGGCGAGTCGAGCGTCTTCAGCGGCACCGGGATGCCCCGCCGCTCCCACTCCTCCTGCAGCGCCCGGGCCTCCGAGCCCTCCACGCCCACGGTGACCGCCTCCAGCGTCGAGGGCCGGGTGGCGCGGGCGTAGGCGAGGGCGCGCAGGGTCGGCTTGTGGATCTTGGAGACGAGCACGACGGCATGGTTGCGCGCGGGCAGCATCGACTCGTCGATCTCGGCGTCCTCGTCGACGGCGAGCTCCCGGGCCACCTTCTCGTAGTGGCGGTGGATGCCCTTCATCATCGCGAACAGCACCGGCATCGCCACGCAGACGATCCACGCCCCGTGGGTGAACTTGGTCAGCAGCACGACCACCAGCACCAGGCCGGTCATGACGCCGCCGAAGAAGTTGATGGCCCGCGAGCGCTGCATGTGCAGCCGGGCCTTCAGCTCGGTCTGCGTCCGCATCTCCCGGGTCCAGTGCCGGACCATGCCGATCTGGCTGAGGGTGAAGGAGACGAAGACGCCGACGATGTAGAGGTTCAGCAGGCGGCTGACGTCGGCCTGGAAGCCCCACAGCAGCAGGCAGGCCCCGGCCGCCAGGATGAGGATGCCGTTGGAGAAGGCCAGCCGGTCGCCCCGGGTGTGCAGCTGGCGGGGCAGGAAGCGGTCCTGCGCGAGGATCGAGCCGAGCACCGGGAAGCCGTTGAAGGCGGTGTTCGCGGCCAGGAACAGGATCAGCGCGGTGACCCCGGAGATGGCGAAGAACAGCGGCGATCCGCTGCCGAAGACCGCCTCGGACACCTGCGCGATGATCGGCTGCTGGTGGTAGTCGAACCCGGCGGGATGGCCGTCGATGATCACGTCGCGGTGGGCGTAGGCGGGCTCGGCGACCTTGACGCCGGAGGCCAGCCCCAGCGTGATGATGCCGGTGAACATGGTCACCGAGATCAGGCCCATCATGAGCAGCGTCCTGGCCGCGTTCCGGCTCTTGGGCTTGCGGAAGGCGGGCACGCCGTTGCTGATCGCCTCGACGCCGGTCAGCGCGGCGCAGCCGGAGGAGAACGCGCGCAGGATCAGGAAGGCCGCGGCGAAGGAGGTGAGGTTGGTCTGCTCGGCGACGATCTGGTAGTCCGCGGTGGGCGCGCGCAGCTCGTCGCCGAGGGCGAACAGCCGGAAGAAGCCGTAGCCGACCATGACGAGGACCGCGGCCATGAACGCGTAGGTGGGAACGGCGAAGGCCACACCCGACTCGCGGATGCCGCGCAGGTTCACGAGTGTGAGCACGGCGACGATGAGGATCGCCACCAGCGGCTTGTGCGTCGCGACGTACGGGATCGTCGCACCGACGTAGTCGACGCCGTTGGCCACCGAGACGGCGACCGTGAGGACGTAGTCGACCATGAGCGCGCTGGCGACGGTGAGGCCCGCGTTCCGGCCGAGGTTGACGGTGGCCACCTCGTAGTCGCCGCCCCCGCTGGGGTAGGCGTGCACGTTCTGCCGGTAGGACGCGACGACCGTCAGCATCACCACCACGACGCCGCCCGCGACCCAGGGGCTGAAGTTGTAGAACGACAGGCCCGCCAGGGAGAGGATGACGAGGATCTCCTGCGGGGCGTAGGCCACCGAGGAGAGGGCGTCGCTCGCGAAGACCGGCAGCGCGAGACGCTTCGGCAGCAGTTGCTCGTGCAACTGGGTGCTGCGCAGTGCACGCCCGATGAACAGGCGTTTAGTCAGGTCCGTCGCTTTCGGCACGTCTGACGATGCTAGTCCCCTCCGGCTCCGTCCCCTCACGCGACGCCCCCGGAGCGGGCCATACTGACTGGGTACACCGGAGACAAGATCCGCCTCGAGCCGATCGGCGGGGGAGCATGCATATTGTGATCATGGGGTGCGGCCGGGTGGGCTCCACCCTGGCGCACATCCTGGAGGACGGCGGCCACTCGGTCGCGATCATCGATCGGGACCCGCAGGCGTTCCGCCGGCTGCGGGCCGGGTTCCGCGGGCGGCGGGTCACCGGGATCGGGTTCGACCGCGACGTCCTGGAGGAGGCCGGCATCGAGTCGGCCGGCGCCTACGTGGCGGTGAGCAGCGGCGACAACTCCAACATCATCTCCGCCCGGGTCGCGCGCGAGACGTTCGGCGTCGACAACGTGGTGGCCCGCATCTACGACTCCCGCCGGGCCGAGGTCTACCAGCGGCTGGGCATCCCCACCGTCGCCACGGTCCGCTGGACCGCCGACCAGATCCTCCGCCGGGTGCTGCCCGAGGGCGCCGAGCCGCTCTGGCGCGACCCCACCGGGACGATCGTGCTGGCCGAGGTGGCCTACCACCCCGGCTGGATCGGCACCAGGACCAGGGACCTGGAGGAGGCCGCCGGGACCCGCCTGGCGTTCGTCAACCGCATGGGCGAGACCCTGCTGCCCCGGCACGACTCCATGGTCCAGGAGGGCGACATCCTGCACGTCATGGCGGCCGGAAGCGACATGGACCGCATCAACAAGGTGCTGTCCGCCGCACCGGAGGAGGAGCACTGATGCGTGTCACCATCGCGGGCGCCGGAGCCGTCGGCCGCTCCATCGCCGCCGAGCTCCTGGAGAACGGCCACCAGGTCCTGCTCATCGACGTCGACCCCAAGGCCATCAAGATCGACTCAGTGCCGCGGGCGGAGTGGCTGCTCGCCGACGCCTGCGAGATCTCCTCCCTGGACGAGGCCGGCCTGGCCGACTGCCACGTCGTCGTCGCCGCCAGCGGTGACGACAAGGTCAACCTCGTCGTCTCGCTCCTGGCCAAGACCGAGTACGGCGTGCCGCGCGTGGTCGCCCGGATCAACCACCCCAAGAACGAGTGGCTGTTCAACGAGTCCTGGGGCGTGGACGTCGCCGTCTCCACCCCGCGCCTGCTCAGCGCGCTGGTCGAGGAGGCGGTGAGCGTCGGCGACCTGGTCCGCCTGATGACCTTCCGCCAGGGCCAGGCCAACCTGGTCGAGCTGACCCTTCCCGAGGACGCCCCGGTGGTCGGGCAGCGCGCCGGCTCGGTGCCGTGGCCGGCAGACACCGCCCTGGTCGCGATCCTGCGCGAGGGCCGGGTGCTGGTCCCCAGCGCCGACGACCCGCTGGAGGCCGGCGACGAGCTGATGTTCGTGGCCAGCCAGGAGGTCGAGGAGGAGCTCGCCCGGCTGCTCTCCCGTCACTGAGCACCGTACGGCCCGCCCGTCACTGAGCACCGCACGGCCCGCCCCCGCCCTTCCGGCGGGGGCGGGATCTGTGGCCGGGGGCTCCGGTGGCCTGCTGCGGCGCACGGGTCATCCGGGCCGGGAGGCCGCCGGTCAGGGCCGGGCGCCCACCGGTCAGGAGGCGGCGGGCCGGACCGGAGTGCGCCCGCGGGCCAGCAGCCACACCATGGCGCCCAGGGCGGCGATCTGCAGCGGCCAGCCCATCACGATCTTGAGGATGCCCAGCTCGGCCACCGCGTCGTTCCCGCCGATCAGGTAGACCGGTGCCTGCACGGCCACCCGGACCACGCACGGGATCATCAGCAGCCAGGTGAGCCGGGAGCAGAGCTTCACGACGGCCGGGTCGCTGCGCCAGGCCGTCGGGTCGCCGGTGACCGAGCCGATCAGGAAGCCGACCACCGGCCAGCGGGTGACGATCGAGATGAGCATCGCCACGGAGTAGCCCGCGTTGTAGAGGATGCCGGGCAGGTAGACGTCCTTGGCCTCGCCGGTGCGGGAGGCGAAGAACCAGCCGATGCCGATGCCGATCAGGCTGTTGATCACATACTGCGGGGTGGAGCGCTGGACCAGCCGGGCCGCCAGCAGGACCACCGCCGTGGAGGCGCTGACGATCAGCGAGAGCTGCAACCGGGACGTGGCGATCCACATGACGGTGAAGACGGCCGTGGGCACGGCCGCCTCGATCACGCCCCGGATCCCGCCGAACGCCTTGGCGAGCTGGGACCGGATCGCGGCCTCCACCGTGTCGTGCGCGTCCTGCTCGGTGGTGGTCATCTGCTCTTTCACCGTTTTCCCACTTGCCGGTTCCGGGCCCATCTGTCCCCTTACGCCCCGCCGGTAGGACGGAGCTCGTAACGCGGGTTGAACATCACCTTCCGGCCGTCCTGCAGGCTGACGAGCCCTTCGGCCAGCACCATCCGGCCCGGCTCGATCCCGGCGATCCGCCGTCGCCCGAGCCAGATCAGGTCGATCACATCCGAGCCGTCGTAGAGCTCCGCCTCGAGCGCGGGCGCGCCGCCCCTCGGCCTGAGGGTCACCGTCCGCAGTGTACCGGTCACACAGAACCGGCGGCGGCCGGCACACGCGGCGATGGGCGTCGCGCCCTCCTCCCGGTCGAGCTCCTGGCGCAGCTCGTCCGCCTCCAGCTCGGCCTGGCTCGTCGCCAGCCGCCGGAAGAAGCCCCGTAACCCGCCCCGTCTGTGCGGCTCCTGCGAACTCACGCCTTCTCCTTAACCCGCATATCGCCTCAGGGTACGCGATCCGCCCTGCCGGGGAGCTGCCGCCGGACCGGCGGCAGACGGCGGCAGACGGCGGCAGGGGCGTCTCCGGGTCGTCAGCGGAGCTCGGCGATCTCCGGGCCGCGCTTGAACGGGTTGAGGTCGGGCTTACCCGCCTCCGCCTGCCGGTCCATCGCCTGCCTGGCCTCGGGGGGCAGGCGCAGCTCGATCGACTCGTGCGGGGGCATGGGCTCGTCACCGCGGACCACCACGATGTCGCGCACGACGTCCTCGAGGATCCCGGCGGCGTCCGCGTCCAGCGCGGCGCGCCCGCTGACCGCCGCCCGGAGGAACCAGCGCGGCCCGTCGACCCCGAGGTAGCGGACCGGCTGCGGGCCGCCCTCGCCCGGGACCTTCGCGGCCAGCTCGGTGCCGAACGGCCCCTGCCGTTCCTCGGCCGTGCCGCCGGCGCCCTTGACCGCCGCGGCCAGCTCGGCCCGCACCTCGTCCCAGATGCCGTTCCGCTTGGGCGCCGCGAAGGCCTGCACCTGCAGCGCGCTCTCCTCGGCCAGCACGACCGCGCCCACGATGCGGTCGCCGGCCAGGTTCAGCTGGATCTCGAAGCCGGGGCCGACCGGCACCCGCAGCCCGCCGAGGTCGACCCGCTCCCGCTCGGGGTGCGGCTCCCCGGAGTCCCACGGGCCGGAGTCGCGGGCCGGAGCCTGCGCGACCTCCTCGACGGCGGCGGCCGGGGTCTCCTCGCGACGGCGACGTCCGAACATCTTCCTCACGCTCCTTGGAATGTCAGCGGCCGCTGAGACGTCAGCGGCCCGTGGACCCGAACCCGCCGGCGCCGCGCGCCGATCCGGGCAACCGGTCCACCTCGTAGAACGCGGCCCGTTCCACCTTCTGGACGACGAGCTGCGCGATCCGGTCCCCCCGGCGCAGCCGTACCGCGTCCTTGGCGTCGGTGTTGAGCAGCGTCACCCGGATCTCGCCCCGGTAGCCCGCGTCGACGGTGCCCGGCGCGTTCACGATCGTCACGCCGTGCTCGGCGGCCAGGCCGGAGCGCGGGTGGACGAACGCGGCGTAGCCGTCGGGCAGGGCGATCGCCACCCCGGTGCCCACCGTGGCCCGCTCGCCGGGGAGCAGCTCGACGTCCTGCGCGGCGCGCAGGTCCGCCCCGGCGTCGCCCGGATGCGCGTAGGACGGCAGCGGCAGTCCGGCGTCGAGCCGGTGGATCAGCACCTCGACCTGGTGGGTCACGGATTCACCTCGTACTCATGGTGCTCGGCGAGGATGGCCTGGGCGTCGCCGTGCTCGGCGAAGTGCTCCATGCCGACCTCGATGAAGAGAGCGGCGGCGCGCACGGCGACCGGGCCGTCCGGGGCGCCGACCCGCCCCTCCGCTTCAAGATATGCCTTCCGGCCGGCCATGCCGGTGCACCAGGCGCGCAGATGCAGCGTGGTGCCCACGGGGACCGGCGCCAGGTAGTCGGTCTCCAGCCGCCCGGTGACGTAGGGGCGCTGGAACAGCCAGACGGACATGCCGATGACCTCGTCCATCGCCGCGGCCAGCACGCCGCCGTGCGCGAGGCCCGGCGCCCCCTGGTGCGCCTGGCCCACCGTGAACTCCGCGGTCACCGTGACCCCGTCGGGGGTGACCGCCGACAGGTGCAGGCCGGTCGGGTGGCGGTCGCCGCAGCCGAAGCAGCGGCTGTAGTGCGAGCCGAGCGGGGTGCCGGGCGCGGGCGCTCCGGGAAGCGGCTCCGGCGGCGTCGCGCCGGGCGGAGGGGTGGTGATGGCGGAACGGGTCACGTGGGAGAACGTTACCCTCTGGACTGCGGCGATCCGTCATCCGCGGGCGGGCCCGGCTCGCGGCGCGCGGGCTCCGGAGCGGGCGGACCGCCGGCGGGATCCGGCGGGGACTGGGCGGAGGCCCGCGCCGCCACCACGGGACCGGCCGCGGGCACCGTGACGTCCGGCACCGGCTGGGCGCCCCCGGAGACGGGCTGCGCCGCCTGGGGCGCGGGCTGCGCGGCCTCGGGCACCGGCTGCGCGGGACCCGGCGGAGCGGATCCGGAGGCCGCCGGGGACGACGCGGGCGGCAGGGCGGCCGGCGCGCCCCTCATCAGCTCGGGCACGGCCCGGTAGACGACCGCGGCGATCGGCACGGCCACCGCGGCGCCGGCGATGCCCGCGATGATGCCGCCGACGGCCAGCACCAGGATGATGGCCAGGGGGTGGAAGTTCACCGCCCGGCCGACGATCAGCGGCTGCAGCACGTGGTTCTCCAGCTGCTGCTCGACCAGCAGGATGCCCAGGAAGACCAGGGCGTAGATCGGACCCTGGGCGCCGAGGGTCACCAGGGTGGCGACGGCCCCGGCGAAGAAGATGCCGACGATCGGGATGAAGCTCGCCAGGAAGATGAGCACGGCCAGGGGCGCCCAGAGCGGCACCCCCATCCCGGCCAGCACGATGCCCATGATGACGCCGTGCACCGCCGCGACCGCCACGGTCCCCTGGACGTAGTGGGAGAGCGTCACCCAGGCGGCCCGCCCGGCCCGGTCCACCCGGGGCGTGGCCGAGCCGAACGCCCGCAGGAACCAGGACCAGATCCGGTCGCCGTCCTTGAGCAGGAAGAAGGTGACGAACAGCAGCAGGACGAGCGAGGCCAGGACCTCCAGGGCGACGGTGGCGCCGGTGAGGACCGTGGTGGTGATCATCGCACGCTGCACGTTGATCAGCTCGGTGAGCTGCCCCACCCACTCGGAGAGCTGGTTCGGCTGCACGTGCAGCGGGCCGGTGTAGAGCCAGTTCTCCACCGTCTTGGCGGTCGCCTGCACCTGGTCGAGCAGGCGGGGGAACTCCTCGTTGGCCCGCACCCCGATGATCCACCCGGTGCAGCCCAGCACCGCGAGCGCGATCAGCATGGTGATCCACGTGGCGTAGATCGGCCGCAGGCCCATGAGCCGGAGCCTGCGGGTGACCGGGAAGAGCAGCGCGGTGAGCAGCAGCGCGATGGCCACCGGCAGCATGACGATGTGCAGGGTGGCCACGAACGACGCCGCGTAGAAGACGGCCCAGCCGATGATGATCAGGCACAGGCTCCACACGGCGAGGCGGAGCAGCGTACGGGGCACCAGCTGCGTCAGACGTTCCCGGTCGGAGATCACGGGTTCCAGACTGGCATGCTCCGGCCGCGAGCGCGCGCGGTTATCGCCCAGCGGGGAATCCGGGACGGGGAGGGGTCCGGCCGTCCGGGCCGGACCCCTCCGCGGTGGATCCGGATCAGCGCTCCCCCGGCGGCCCGGAGATCACCCGGTCCTCGAGGTAGCAGCTGCAGCTGCCGCATCCTGGCGTCATCTCTGTCCTCCCTCACCTGTCGTGGTTCGACCGTACGCCGGGAACGGCCGACGGGGAGGACAGAGTCGTGTGCCGCCGCGCGCCCCCCTCGAAGCGCTCTCCGCCGGCGCGCTCGCCGTCAGGCCAGGGCCACCTCCACGGCGAGGTCGCCCTCGCCGGGTTCCAGGACGAACTCCTCGACGGCGCCGGCGCCGCACAGGTCGTCCTGCGCCCTGCGCAGGAGGCCGGCCCGGGCGCCGCGGACGGTCAGCCGGGAGACCTCGGCGCGCATGGAGAGCTTGGCGTCGGACTTGGCCCTGCGGATCCGGCCGAGGACGCCGGCCACGACGGGGAGCAGTTCCGGGTCGCCGTCGCGGGCGGCGGGCACGGGCCAGGCGGCCCGGTGGACCGAGCCCTCCCGCCACCACGACCAGACCTCCTCGGTGACGAACGGCAGGAACGGCGCGAACAGCCGGAGCACGACGTCCAGCGCCTCGCGCAGCGCCGCGTGGGCCGAGCGGGCGGCCGCCCCGCCGGGACCGCCGGCCTCCCCCGGGCCGCCGGAGCCGTCGCCGTACGCCCTGGCCTTGACCAGTTCCAGGTAGTCGTCGCAGAACTCCCAGAAGAACCGCTCGGTCCGCTCCAGCGCCCGCGCGTAGTCGTAGGCCTCGAACGCCTCGGTGGCCTCGCGGACCACCTCGTCCAGCCGGGCCAGCATGGACAGGTCCAGCGGCTCGGTCACCTCGGCGGCCCGGGGCTCCGGCCCGCCGGGCTCCTCGGAACCGCCGAAGCCCAGGACGAACCGCGAGGCGTTCAGGATCTTGATCGCCAGACGGCGGCCGACCTTGATCTGGCCGGTGTCGAAGGCCGTGTCGGTGCCGGGGCGGCCGCTGGCCGCCCAGTAGCGGACCGCGTCGGAGCCGTACTCCTCCAGCAGGTGCATCGGCGTGACGACGTTGCCCTTGGACTTGGACATCTTCTTGCGGTCGGGGTCCAGGATCCAGCCGGACAGGGCGGCGTTGCGCCAGGGCGGCGCGGCGTGCTCCAGGTGGGAGCGGACCACGGTGGAGAACAGCCAGGTGCGGATGATGTCGTGGCCCTGCGGGCGCAGGTCCATCGGGAAGACCCGCCGGAACAGGTCGTCGTCCCGCTCCCAGCCGCCGGCGATCTGCGGGGTCAGCGAGGAGGTGGCCCAGGTGTCCATGACGTCCGGGTCGCCGGTGAAGCCGTCCGGCTTGCCGCGCTGGTCCTCGCTGTAGCCGGGCGGCACGTCGCTGGAGGGGTCGATCGGGAGCAGGGACTCGTCGGGGAGGATGGGCGAGGAGCGGTCGGGCTCCCCGCCCGGGTCCAGGGGATACCACACCGGGATCGGCACGCCGAAGAAGCGCTGCCGGGAGATCAGCCAGTCGCCCGCCAGGCCCTCGGCCCAGTTGTCGTAGCGGGCCTTCATGTGCGGCGGGTGCCAGGCCAGCTCGGCGCCCCGGGCCAGCAGCTCCTCGCGCAGCGCGCGGTCCCGTCCGCCGTTGCGGATGTACCACTGGCGGGTGGTGACGATCTCCAGGGGCTTGTCGCCCTTCTCGTAGAACTTCACCGGCCGCTTCACCGGCCGGGGCTCGCCCTCCATCTCGCCGGAGGCGCGCAGCAGCTCCACGATCCGCTCGCGGGCGCCGTGCGCGGTCCGCCCCGCCAGCTCGCCGTACGGCTCGGCGGGCACGCCCCGGGGCGGCTCGGGGAGCAACCGTCCGTCCCGGCCGATGACCCCCCGGGTGGGCAGGTCGAGCTCCCGCCACCACAGGACGTCGGTGAGGTCGCCGAAGGTGCAGACCATCGCGATGCCGGACCCCTTGTCGGGTTCGGCCAGGTGGTGGGCGAGCACCGGCACCTCGACCCCGAACAGCGGGGTGCGGACCGCGGTGCCGAACAGCGGCCGGTAGCGCTCGTCGTCCGGGTGGGCCACCAGGGCGACGCAGGCCGGGATCAGCTCGGGCCTGGTCGTCTCGATCCAGACCCGCTCCCCCGACGGCGCGGTGAAGCCGATCCGGTGGAACGCGCCGGGGTGCTCCCGGTCCTCCAGCTCGGCCTGGGCCACGGCCGTGCGGAAGGTGACGTCCCAGAGCGTGGGCCCCTCCGCCAGGTAGGCCTCGCCGCGGGCGAGGTTGCGCAGGAACGCCCGTTGCGAGGCGGCCCGCGCGCGGCCGTCGATGGTGGCGTAGGTCATGGACCAGTCGACCGACAGGCCCAGGCGCCGCCACAGCTCCTCGAAGGCCTTCTCGTCGGAGATGGTGAGCCGCTCGCACAGCTCGATGAAGTTGCGCCGGCTGATCGGGAGCTGCTGCCTGCCGGGCTCGGCGGGGGGCCGGAAGTCCGGGTCGTAGGGGACGGACGGGTCGCAGCGCACGCCGAAGTGGTTCTGCACGCGCCGCTCGGTGGGCAGGCCGTTGTCGTCCCAGCCCATCGGGTAGAAGACCTCGCGGCCGCGCATCCGCTGGAAGCGGGCGACCGCGTCGGTGTGGGTGTAGGAGAAGACGTGGCCGACGTGCAGGGAGCCGGAGACCGTCGGCGGCGGGGTGTCGATCGAGTAGATCTCGTCCCGCGTGCGCGAGCGGTCGAAGCGGTAGGTGCCCTCGGCCTCCCAGCGGGCTGCCCATACGGACTCCAGGCCGGCGAGAGTCGGTTTCTCGGGCATGGGCGCACGGCGCGATCGCTGGTTCGTCATGCCTCCCGATGGTATGGCTTCACCTGATCCGCCGCTGAAGGAGACTAGTGTTCGTTATCTGAGGGGAATCATCGGATGCGGCGCCGCCGTCGAGGAGGAGGAGCACTGTGACCGACGCGAAGGAGAAGCAGGACCTGGCGTGGAAGGCCGTCGGCGGCCTGGTGGGGTTCGCCACGGCGTGGGCCGCCAAGAAGGTCCTGTCGGTCGTCTGGGAGAAGACGACGGGCAAGAAGCCCCCGGCGGACCACGACTCCCTCGACGTCAGCCTCGCCGAGGCGATCGGCTACGCCGTGGTGATGGGCGTGGGCATGCAGGTGGCGCAGATCGTGATGGCCCGCACCGCCAGGAGGCGCTACGACGCCTGGCGGGCGCTGAAGGACGCCGCCCGCGACGTCGTCGACTGAGGCGGGCGCCCTCCCGGCGGTGCGGGTCACCGCGGGGAGCGGCCGGGGTTCCGGAGCCGCTCAGGACTAGCCGTTGCAGCGCTCCGGAGCCGCTCAGGACTCCAGGGCCGTGAGGAACTCCTTGGCCCAGTGGTCCACGTCGTAGGTGGCCACCCGGCGGCGCAGTGAGCGCATCCGCCGGGACAGGTCGTGCGGCGTGGCCCGCATGGCGGCCAGCATCGTCCGCTTGAGCCCGTCGACGTCGTACGGGTTCACCATGAACGCCTGGCGGAGCTCGTCGGCCGCTCCGGCGAACTCGCTGAGCACCAGCGCTCCGCGCAGGTCGTTCCGGCAGGCGATGTACTCCTTGGCGACCAGGTTCATCCCGTCGCGCAGCGGCGTCACCACCATCACGTCCGCGGCCAGGTACAGCGCGGCCAGCTCGTCCCGCCCGTAGGACTGGTGGAGGTACTGGACCGGCTGCTGGCCCAGCTCGCCCTGCTCGCCGTTGATCCGGCCGACCTGCAGCTCGATCGAGTCGCGCAGCCGGATGTACTCCTCGACCCGCTCGCGGCTGGGCGTCGCGATCTGCACGAAGGCCGCCTCGCCCGGCTTGACCGCGCCCTCGGCGAGCAGCTCGCCGAAGGCCTTCAGCCGCTGGCCGATGCCCTTGGTGTAGTCGAGGCGGTCCACGCCCAGCAGCACCTGCTCCGGCTCTCCCAGCTCGGCGCGGATCTCCTTGGCCCTGGCGATGATGTGCGGCTCGCGGACCAGGGAGTCGAGCTCGCCGAAGTCCACGGAGATGGGGAACGCCCCGGCCCGCACCGTCCGGCCGTCCTCGGCGTAGATCTCGTGCTTCTGGTGCGACATGCCCAGCATGCGCCGGCAGAGCCGGACGAAGTTGGACGCCCCGCCGGGCCGCTGGAAGCCGACGAGGTCGGCGCCGAGCAGGCCCTCCAGGATCTCCCGCCGCCACGGGAGCTGCTGGAAGAGCTCGCCGGGCGGGAACGGGATGTGCAGGAAGAAGCCGATGCGCAGGTCGGGGCGGAGCCTGCGGAGCATCGCGGGGACCAGCTGGAGCTGGTAGTCCTGCACCCACACCACCGCGCCGGGCGCGGCGGCCTCGGCGGCGGCCTGGGCGAAGCGTTCGTTGACCGTGCGGTAGGCGTCCCACAGGACCCGGGAGTAGACGGGCGTGGCGACCACGTCGTGGTAGAGCGGCCAGAGGGTGGCGTTGGAGAAGCCCTCGTAGTAGAGCTCGACCTCCTGCCTCGACAGCGGCACCGGGATCAGGTGCATGCCGTCGTGGTCGAAGGGGTCGAGCCGCTCGTCGGGGGCGCCGTGCCAGCCGATCCAGGCGCCCTCCCTGCGCTGCAGCACGGGGGCGATCGCGGTGACCAGGCCACCGGGGCTGCGCCGCCACATGTCGTCTCCGACCCGGTCGACGGGGAGACGGTTGGCGACGATCAGGAACGAGCTGGTGCTCGTCACAAAATCCTCCAGATAGTTGACTTGCTCCAGCAACTACCCCATTTAGGTGATTTTATGACTTTCCGGACGATAGAGCACGGTGCCGACGCAGGTCGTCACGGACCGTGACCGCCAGCTTCCGGGTGGCCGCCCGGTTGAGCGCGCCTCCGGCCACCGCTCCGGTCAGGAAGGGCCCGAACGTGGTGAGGTGCCGCCCGAGCGTGCGCATCAGCCGGTTGCGCAGCGCGGTCTTGGCCGCGGTGCCCAGGGCGATGGTGACGGAGGCGGGGGTCATGGGGTCCACGCCGCGCTGCTTGGACCAGGCCGTCACGAACGCGACGGCCCGCTGCGCGCCGGTGCCGGGGACCTGCACGCCGTACACCTCGTGGAGCTCGGCGATGAGCTTGACCTCGATCGCGGCGACCACCAGGGTCTCGGCCACGAGCTGGGCGGGGGCGGAGAGCAGCAGGGGCGGGGCGGCGAACTCGGCGGCCGCGAGGGCTCCGCCGATCGCGCCGACCGCCATGGTGGCCTTGGCCGCGGTGCGGGCGAGGTCGTCGGCCAGCTCTTCGGCGACGAGCCCGTGGTGGTGCTCGGAGAGGGTGGCCAGGTCGCGGATGGGGATGCGGGGCGCCACGGCCAGGAAGACGTCCGCGAGCCAGCGTCCCCGGCCGACCCCGGACTCCTTGGCCCGCTTCGCGCCGTCGGCGAGCGCCGCCGTCAGACGGCCGAGCAGCCGCCGCCGCTCGGCTCCGTCCATCTCGCCGGGACCGGCGAGCCTGCCGACGAGCTCGGCGACCTCACGCTCCGGTGCGTCGGCCGGCTCCCCGGCCGTGGAGCCGGCCGATGCGGCACCGGTCTGTTCGTTCTCCGACGTCATGTCGCGGAACCTCCTCAAGGCTGTCCTCGGTCGCGGCCCTCTACCCTTGGGTGAAGGGACACACCTTCGGACAGGCCGTCGGAACGGTCGTCAGGCCGCGCACTCCCGGCAGATCTGCTGGCCGTTCCTCTCGACGGCGAGCTGACTGCGGTGATGCACCAGGAAACAACGCGCACAGGTGAACTCGTCGGCCTGGCGAGGAATCACCCGGAGCGAGAGCTCCTCGTTCGACAGGTCCGCACCCGGCAGCTCGAGCGACTCGGCGAGGTCGGTCTCGTCGATGTCGATGCTGCCCGAGGACTTGTCGGTACGGCGCGCCTGCAGTTCCTGAAGACTGTCCTCGTTGAGGTCGTCGTCGGTCTTGCGTGGACTGTCGTAATCGGTAGCCATCGGTCTGCTCCATCCCCCTCATCTATCTGTCTGCGCTCGCTCGCGCGTTGTAACGTACGAGAGGTCCGTCTTGTGCCCGAACCGACGGAGAGATTCCTGCTTGGGTACCCCGTCGGAATGGCCGCTGAACCTCCTCACACGTGAGGGACCCGCCACCAATGGGCATGGTTAGCCAAATATGGCGTAAACCACAGCATTGGCAGCATGCACCACCGTGTTCGACGGCACATCCAACCACATGTACGGCGTGAGCGAGACGCCCCCCGCCGGATCAACGCGGCTGAAGTCTCACGGTCACCACGAGACCGCCCCCGTCCCTGGGGACGGCGGCCACGTTGCCTCCGTGAGCCCGCACGACCGCTCGGACGATGGACAGCCCGAGTCCCGCCCCCTTGGCCGAATCGACCCGGTCGGCATTGAGCCGCCGGAACGGCTCGAACAGGCTGTTCACCTCGTACGCGGGGACGTGCGGCCCCGTATTGGCCACCTGAACAACCAGTGCGCCTTCCACCATTCCCGTTCGCACCCAGACTTTTCCGGATTCGGGGAGATTGTGCTTGATGGCGTTTTCCACCAGGTTGGCCACGCACCGCTCGAGGAGCACCGGATCGCCGACGGTCTCGGCGCTCCTCAGCTCGGCGACGACCGTGACGCCCGCCTCCTCCGCGCGCGGGGCGAGCTGCTCCACCGCGGTCTCGGCCACCTCCTTCACGTCCACCGGCTTGCGCACGCTCAGCTCGCGCTCGCTGCGGGCGAGCAGGAGCAGGCCCTCGATGAGGCGCTCGTTGCGGGCGTTGACCTCCAGGAGGGTACGGCCCAGCGTCTTGAGGTCCGCCGACGCCTCGGGGTCGCCCAGCGCGATCTCCAGGACGGTCCGGTTGATCGTCAGCGGGGTGCGCAGCTCGTGCGAGGCGTTGGCCACGAACCTGCGCTGCGCGTCGAACGCCACGTTGAGCCGGGTCAGCATGGCGTCGAAGGTGTCGGCCAGCTCCTTGAGCTCGTCGTTGGGGCCCTTGAGGTCGATGCGCTCATGGGCGAGGGTGGAGTCGGAGAGCGTGCGGGCGGTGGTGGTCATCTGCTGGATCGGCTTGAGCGCCCGGTCCGCGACGACGTACCCGATGATCAGCGCGAGGATGCCGAGCCCGACCAGCGCCAGCAGGGACCTGGTGAGCATGTGGTCACGCGCGACGACGATCGCCGTGTAGCGGTGCGCCTCCCACCACCGGCGGAACTTCCACGCGTCCTCCTCCGGGTAGTCGACGAAGTCGCTGGCCGGAGGCCATGCCGCGTCGATGGCCCAGGCGACCATCATGTACATCACGAACAGCAGCAGCGCGCCCGCCACGAAGAACAGCGCGCCGTAGGTGAGGGTGAGCCGCCACCGGATGCTGACCCGGTCCGTGACCCTCTTCACCCGGTCCAGGGGGGAGACCTGGACCGGCGAGGCCCCTACCGGAGGCGGCCCGTCCCAGGCGGGCGGGCCGCTCGGCGGCGGCGGCGTCCCGGCCCTGCGCGCGGCGGTCACCGCCTGCGGGGCCCTGCGCTCCCCGCGCTCGGAGTGCGGGCTGATCATCGGGTGGGTCGGCACCGCCTGGCCGATCTCCTCCGCCGGTCCGAACGGCGGCCGTCCCACCTGGCCCACCTGGCCCGGCGACCCCGCCGGGTTCTGCGGATCCATCGGACCCGGCGGCGTCTCCGGCCGCTCCTGCGGCGCCCGCCCCTCCCGGCCCGGCGCCGCTCCCTCTCCGCCCGGGGCCCGCCCCTCCCGGCCCGGCGCCGACCGCTCCTCCGGAGCCCCGCTCACGACATCCCCCGTCCCGGCCGCGCACCGGCACGCGGCCCGCAGCACCCGCTCACAGCCGGTATCCGACCCCGGGCACCGTCTCGATCACCTGCGGCTCGCCCAGCTTCTTCCGCAGGGTCATCATGGTCACCCGCACCACGTTGGTGAACGGGTCGATGTTCTCGTCCCAGGCCTTGTCCAGCAGGTCCTCCTGGCTGACGACCGCACCCTCGGCGCGCATCAGCTCCTCCAGGACCGCGAACTCCTTCTTGGTCAGGGCGACCTCCGCGCCGTCCCTGGTCACCAGCCGCTTGCCCGGGTCCAGCCGGATCCCGGAGCGCTCCAGCACCGGCGGGAGCGCCGGGGCCGAGCGGCGGCCGAGCGCCCTGACCCGGGCGACCAGCTCGATGAAGACGAACGGCTTGGCCAGGTAGTCGTCGGCGCCCAGCCCCAGCCCCTCCACCTTGTCGTCGACGTCGCCCGAGGCGGTCAGCATCAGGATCCGGGAGGCGGTCCGCTCCGCCACCAGGCGGCGGCAGACCTCGTCCCCGTGGACCTTGGGCAGGTCCCGGTCCAGCACGATCACGTCGTAGTCGATGTAGCTCGTCCGCTCCAGCGCGCCGGCGCCGTCGTAGGCGACGTCCACGGCCATGGCCTCGCGCCGGAGCCCGGTCGCGATCGCGTCCGCGAGCACCCGCTCGTCCTCAACCACAAGCACCCGCACGGCCCCTGGCACCTCCACTGGAAAACCTCTGGGAAAACTTCGGAGAACGACGGGAGGCGGACGCGAGAACCCGCGCCGCCGGACGGTCTCCCGCCGTCACCCCATTGTCGCCGCAGCCTGCGTAAGCCTGCGGTAAGGCCCGCACCACGACGGGGGCGCCGCCGGTGATGTATCGCACACCCATGTTTAGGACATGCCGGGCACTGGGTACAGCGGTCCTACACCCTTTTGCCGAACGCCCTTCGGACCCCGTGAGAGAGAAGGTGAGATGGGCGAGTTCACGACCACGATCGAACACCGCCTCGACCAGGCCTACAAGAACCTGCAGGAGGCCAGGTCCACCGGTGACGACTACTTCGCCGACACGCTCACCGCAGAGATCGAGGATCTGCGCCGGCTAGCCACCGACAACGGCATCCCGCTCCAGCCCTGACCATCAGGCCCTGACGACCGCGGAAGGCGCCCTCCCCGCTCGGGGAGGGCGCCTTCCCGTGTGCCCGGGCCCCACCGCGGCCGGCCTCGGCGCGACCGCCGCGGGGGCCTTCCCTCGTGCCGTGACCCCGGGTCAGGCGTCCCGTTCGGGATCCAGCGGGGCCAGCAGGTCGTGCAGCTCCTCGAAGAGCCCGGGCGCCGCGCACAGTGTCAGCCCCGGGTTGCACGGCTTGCCGTGCAACCCGCCGAGCCTGGCCCCCGCCTCGGTGGCGATGAGCCCTCCGGCCGCGTAGTCCCACTCCTGCGGGCCGCGCTCGTAGTAGCCGTCCACCCGTCCGGCGGCCAGCGCGCACAGGTCCGAGGCCGCCGAGCCGCTCCGGCGGATGTCGCGCACCCGCGGCAGCACGTGCGCGAGCACCTCGGCCTGGACCGCGCGCCTGCCGGGCTCGTAGCCGAAGCCGGTGGCGATCAGCGCCTGCTCCAGCGGCACCCCGCCGTTGCAGCGCAGCCGCTCACCCGCCAGCCACGCGCCCCCGCCCCTGGCCGCGGTGAAGACCTCGCCCCGGGGCACGACGTTCACCACGCCCGCGACGATCTCGCCGTCGACCTCCACCGCGATGCTCACCGCCCACTCCGGCACGCCGTACAGGAAGTTGACCGTGCCGTCGATCGGGTCGACGACCCAGCGCACCCTTCCCTCGCCGGTGACGCCGCCCTCCTCGCCGAGGACCGCGTCGTCCGGCCTGACCTCCTTGATCCTGGCTCGGATCAGCTCCTCCGAGGCCCGGTCCAGCGCCGTCACCACGTCGGTGGGGCTGGACTTGGTGGCCAGCACCTCGGGCCGGGCCGGCCGCTTGGCCAGGAGCATCTCCCCGGCCTCGCGGGCGATCCCCTCCGCCAGTGCCAGGAAGTCCGCGGCAGTGCTCATGTCGTTCCCCGATCCTCTCACTCGTCGGCCCCATCGTGCCCGGTGCGCCGGTCCGCCCGCCGCACCGGGTTCGCGGCGGGCGGACCGGCGGCGCCGGCGACGGCGCCCCGCACGGTGTTCACGACAGTGTCCGTGACGGGGCCCGCGACAGGGTTCAGACGGGATTCACGACAGCGACTCGGGCCGCTTCCACTCCTGGCCGAGGACGTGCTGGGCGAGGAAGGCGAGCACGGTCTCGTACCAGACGACCGCGTTGCCCGGCTTGAGCACCCAGTGGTTCTCGTCGGGGAAGTAGAGGAACTTCGACTCCACGCCGGTGCGCTGCAGATCCCACCAGAGGCGCAGCCCCTCGCCGATCGGCACCCGGTAGTCCTTGTCCCCGTGGATCACCAGCATCGGCGTGGTGATCCTCTCCAGGGACAGGTGCGGGGAGAGCTTGGTGTACAGCTCGGTGCCGGGCCTGCCGAACTCGCGCTGCCAGTACATGGAGGCGTCGGTGGTCCCGGCGAACTGGTCCAGGTGCCAGAGCGAGGCGTGGGTGACGATCGCCTTGAACCGGTCGGTGTGCCCGGCCACCCAGTTGGCCATGTAGCCGCCGAAGGAGCCGCCCATCGCCGCGGTCCGCGCGGCGTCGACCTCGGGCCGCTCCAGCGCCGCGTCGGTGATCGCCATCAGGTCGGCGTGGGTGCGCGGGCCCCAGTCCGCCCAGCCGCGCCGGATCATCCCGGGCCCGTAGCCGGTGGACAGGCACGGGTCGGGCAGCAGGACGGCGTAGCCCTGCCGCGCCATGATCCACGGGTTCCACCGCCAGGACCAGTCGTTCCAGCTCGACAGCGGGCCGCCGTGGATCCAGAGCAGGAACGGCGCCGGGCTCTCCGCCGAGGCACCCTCGGGCAGCACCAGCCAGGCGCGGATCTCCGCGCCGTCGTCGGCGGTCGCGGTGACCTCGGTGAGGGTGCCGGGCAGCTCCAGCGCGGGCGCCGGGGAGGGCAGCTCCTCGACCGTGCCGTCCTCGACGGCGATCCGCACCGGGCCGGCCGGCCGGTCCACGGCGCTGCGCAGCGCGTAGACGCTCCCGTCGGGGGCCGCGTTGAGCGAGGAGTAAGCGGCGTCGCCGGGCGTGAGCCGTACGGGCTCGGAACCGTCGGCCGGGACGCGGAAGACGGGGCGGCGGCCGAGGTGGTCGGCGGCCACGTACAGCGAGGCCGAGTCGGGGGCCCACACCATGTCCGACGGCCACAGGTCGCCGCCCGCGGCGTGCCCCTCCCCGGTCTCCAGGTCGACGATCCAGAGCGTGACCCGGGGGATCTCGGTGACGGAGGCGTGGCTGCTGCGCACGCAGGCGACCAGGCGGCCGTCGGGCGAGACCGCGAGCGGCCCTTCGAAGTCGTGGCCGTCCTGGCTCGCCAGGACCCGGCGGGCCCCACCGTTCGCGGTCTCGATCGCGACCAGCTCGGTGCGGAGCTCACCGCCCGGCAGCGGGACCGTCCAGGTGGTGACGACCGTGCCGCCGTCCGGGACCACCTCGTAGGAGGCGTTGGTCAGCGCCCTGCCCGGCTCGGGGGTGAGGTCCCTGATCTCGGTCAGCCGGTCCCCGCCGAGGACGCCGGCGAACAGGCGGGGCTCACCGGGGCCCAGGTCGTGGTCCCAGTAGCGCACCGGGTAGCTCTCGTGCAGGATCGCGCTGATCCCGGCGTCCTTGCGGGCCTTGCGCCGGTCGGCCTCGGTGGCCTCGTCGCCGCCGAGCACGTCGGAGCCGAAGACCACGACGGAGCCGCCGGTCGCGAAGCCGGTGATCCCGCCGGGCCGGGAGGCGACCTGGCGGGCCTCTCCCCCGCCCGAGGGCAGCAGCCAGAGCGCGGGCACCTCGCCGTCGGGGTCGTCGGGGTCCTTGACCGTCGGGTCGGGGCGGCGCGAGCCGAACAGGACGTCGCCTCCGGCGGTGAACTCGGCACCGGCCTCACCCTTGACGGACCTGGTCAGCCGGTACGGCGAGCGCCCGTCGAGGGGGATCTCCCACAGCGACGTCCCGTAGCTCCTGCCGTCCGGGTTGAGGGACTGCACCACGCTCACCAGACGGGTCCCGTCCGGAGAGAGCCGCAGGGAAGCCACCCGCGGCACGCCGACATAGTCACGCATGTCAGAAAAAGGGGTCACGTTCCCGAACCTACCTCTCCATCGGGTCCCGGTTCATGCATCCGCGCGGCCGTCCGGCGCGAAACACCGGTCATGGCGATGCGAGGGGCGGGCCGGGCATACGGTTGGATGAAGGCCGTGGGCACCGTGGGAACCGTGGGGAGAGCTGTGGGGAGCTACGACGCGCTGCTCGTCGTCTCGTTCGGGGGTCCGGAGAAGCCGGACGACGTGATGCCGTTCCTGGAGAACGTCGTGCGGGGCCGCGACGTCCCCCGCGAGCGCCTGCTGGAGGTCGAGGCGCACTACCAGCGCTTCGGCGGGGTCAGCCCGATCAACCAGCAGTGCCGCGACCTGATCGCGGCCGTCGAGCCGACCGTCGATCTGCCGGTCTACTGGGGCAACCGCAACTGGCACCCCTACCTGGAGGACACGCTCCGGCGGATGGCCGCCGACGGGGTGAAGCGGGCCGCGGCCTTCGTGACCTCGGCCTACAGCTCCTACTCGGCCTGCCGCCAGTACCTCGACGACATCGCCCTGGCCCGCGCGGCCGTGGAGGGCGCCCCGGAGGTCGTCAAGCTCCCGCACTACCACGACCGCCCCGGCTTCGTCGCGGCCATGGTCGACCACACCCGCCAGGCCCTGGAGCGCCTGCCCGCCGAGCACCGGGACGGCGCGCGGCTGGTCTTCACCGCGCACAGCGTCCCGGTCTCGATGGCCGCGACGTCCGGGCCGGACGGCGGGGCCTACGAGGCGCAGCTGCGCCGGGCCGCCGCCCTGGTCGCGGCCGGGCTGGGCGGCGGCCGCGGGTGGGACCTGGTCTGGCAGAGCCGCAGCGGCCCGCCGCACGTCCCGTGGCTGGAGCCCGACGTCTGCGACCACCTGCGCGGGCTCGACGCCCCGGCGGCGGTGCTGGTCCCGATCGGCTTCGTCTCCGACCACATGGAGGTCGTCTACGACCTCGACGTGGAGGCGGCGGACCTCGCCCGGGAGATCGGCCTCCCGCTGTCCAGGGCCGCGACCGTGGGCACCCACCCGAGTTTCGTCGCGGTGGTCGGCGAGCTGCTGGCCGAGCCGGAGCCGCCGGCCTGCCCGCCCGGCTGCTGTCCGGCGCCGCCGCGCCGCCGCGCCCACGGGTAGGCCGGCGGGCCGCGCGGCCGGGACCCGGCGCCGGGGCCGGCGCTCCACGGGCGGGCGCGCTCCACGGGCGTGTGCGGCGGGCGCGGTCACGGATAGGTGCGGGCGTAGGCCTCGGCGATGCCCAGGACCTTCCTGACGTACGACCACGAGTGGTTGTAGAACCAGACGGCCTTCTCCAGCTTCTTCCCGCCCTGGCCCGCGCCGTTGGCGCACAGGTAGTTGGCCGCCCCGGGGACGGCGTCGTAGGGACTCCAGACGTCCTTGACGCCGTCGCCGTCGCCGTCCACGCCGTAGGCCCTCCAGGTGGCCGGCATGAACTGCATCGGCCCCTGCGCACCCGCCGAGGACGGGCCGTTGTTGCGCCCGTGCGAGCTCTCCACCTGGCCGATCGCGGCCAGCACGGTCCACGACAGGCCGGGGCAGATCTCGGCCGCCTTCCGGTACAGCTCCAGGTAGCTGCCGGGCCGCCCGACCGCCGCCCGGCGCGCCGCCTGCGGCCGGAGCGCCGTTCCCGTCCCGGTCCCCGTGCCGGCCTTCGCCCGCGCCGTGCCGCCTGTGCCGCCCGCACCGCCGGCGCCCAGCGGCACGACCTGCGAGCCCGCGCCCAGCAGCTTGCGCACCCCGGCGCCGAGCGCGTCCGTCGCCTTCGCCGGGCCGTGCACCAGCAGCGCCACGCCGGGCAGCAGCCCCAGCCGCCGGCCGGTCTCCTGCCCCACCAGGCCGTCCACGCCGGGCAGCCCGAAGCGGGCCGAGGCGGCGACCCTGAGCCGGGGCCCGCCGTCCACCTGGTAGTGCGAGCCGAGGACGAGTCCGAGCCGCCGGACCGCCGCGCCGTCGGCGACGAGCTCCCCCCTGGCCAGCGCGTCCCACACGCCCTGCTCGGCCGCCACCGCCCTCGGCGCCCAGGCGCGGAAGCGGACGGGGTCCACCGCGAGCAGGTTCAGCCCGGCCCCGGAGACCCGTACGGCCCCGCCGTCGAACACGTCGACCTTGCGGACGTGCTCCAGCCCCGCGATGTCGTCCCTGGTCTGCTGGGGCAGGGTGGACCGGGAGATCACCAGCAGCCGGGGCGGGGTCGGGGCGGCGCCGGGCGTGCCGGGGTCCCCGGTCCTTCCGGCGCCTCCGGGGTCCCCGGTCCTTCCGGCGCCTCCGGGGTCCCCGGTCCTTCCGGTGCCTCCGGGGTCCCCGCCCGCTCCGGTGTCCCCGGCGTCCCCCGTGGCGCGGACTGCCGGGGCGGAGGCCGTCGCCGTGGGGGCGGCCTGCGGGGAGAGCCCTCTCAGGTCGGAGACGCCGGCGCGTGCGGCGCCCGCCGTACCGGGGACGGATTCCGGAGCCGCGACCAGCCCGGTGGGCCGGACCGCCACCACCACCGCCCCGGTGGCGGCGGTCAGCACGACCAGTCCCGCCAGGATCATCAGGAACACCCGCAACCTGGGAAGACTCTGGCCCTCGGTCACGTTTGCCTCAGCGGGCCGTACAGCACACCGTTGCGTGGAAAATCACTTGCCGGGCTGCCGTTTGGTGCGAAATCGTCAATGCGATCCACGCCTGGGGCGTGCGGAAGGGGAAAATCGGTGGTCGGGCCGTACCGGGAGCTGTTCAGCACGCCCGGCGTCAAGGGTTTCGTGATCTCAGGCTTCGTCGGGCGGATGCCGATGTCGATGCTGGGACTGGGCATCATCGTGCTCGTCGAGACCCTGACGGGGTCGTACGGCATGGCGGGCGCGGTCGCAGCCACCGTCAGCGTCTCCTATGCCGTCGCCGCGCCCTTCTCCGGGCGCCTGGTGGACAAGTTCGGTCAGGCCAGGGTAATCGTCCCGCTGACCTTCGCGCACGGGAGCGCACTGATCGCGCTGATGCTCTGCGCGCAGGCCGGGGCGCCCGCCTGGACGCTGTTCGCCTCGGGCCTGGTGGCGGGTGCGACGGCGGTCTCCCTCGGCGCACTGGTGCGCGCCCGCTGGGCCCACGTGCTGAGCGGGTCGGACCGGCTGCACACCGCGTTCTCGTTCGAGTCGGTCGCCGACGAGGTCATCTTCGTCGCCGGTCCGGCGCTCGCCACCTCCCTGGCCACCATGGTCAACCCCTACGTCGGCCTGATCGTGGTGGTGGTCTGCGCGCTCGTCGGCACCGTCGCCTTCGCCCTGCAGCGCGGCTCCGAGCCGCCGGTCCTCCGGGGCGGGACGCACTCCGGCACCCCCATCACGATCCCCGGGGTCGCCCTGCTGTCGTGCGTCTTCCTCGGCATGGGCGCGGTCTTCGGCTCGGTGGACCTGATCACGGTGGCGTTCGCCGAGGAGCGCGGCGCCCCGGTCGCCGGCGGGCTGCTGCTGTCCGCACTCGCGGCCGGGAGCCTGGTGTCCGGCCTCTGGTACGGCGCGCGGCCCTGGAAGCTCTCCCTGCGCACCCGGTTCGTCCGGGCGCTGGGCACGTTCGCCGCCGGGCTCACCCCTGTCTTCCTCGTCGGCGACCTGCGGGTGATGGCCGTGGCGCTGTTCGTTGCCGGCCTCTCGATCTCCCCCACGATCATCACCGGTTACGCGCTGATCGAGCGGCTGGTCCCGGCCCGCCTGCTGACCGAGGGCATGTCCTGGCTCTCCACCGCGATCGGGTTCGGCGTGGCGCTCGGCGCGTGGGCCGCGGGACGGCTCACCGACCTGTTCGGCGCGTCCAACGCCTACGCCTTCCCCTTCCTGTGCGCCCTGCTGGCCGCGGCCGTCGGCGTCGCGGGCTCGACGTGGCTGCGGACCCCTGTCGCGGAGCAGAAATCATGAGTATCGTTCATATTCATGCGCGAGTTCCGTAACTGGGCGGGCAACCAGTCCGTCGTGCCCGCCGAGGTCCGCACCCCCTCCTCGGTCGAGGAGGTGGTGCGGGCCGTACGGGACGCCGCGGCGGCGGGGCGGCGGGTGCGCATGACGGGGACCGGGCACTCGTTCACCGGCGCCGCCCTCACCGACGGCCTGCTGCTCCGCCCTGACGGGCTGACCGGGATCCTGCAGGTGGGCGACGGCAGGGTGACCGCCGCGGCGGGCACCCCGCTGCGGGTCCTCAACGAGGAGCTCCACCGCATGGGCCTGGCGCTGGCCAACATGGGCGACATCACCGCCCAGACGCTGGCCGGGGCGATCCAGACCGGCACCCACGGCACCGGCCGCGACGTCGGCGGCCTGGCCGACCAGGTGCTCGCGCTGGAGATGGTGCTCGCCGGCGGCGAGGTCGTCACGGTCCGGGCGGACGCCGCCGACCGGGCGGAGCAGGACCTGTTCGACGCCGCGCGGGTCGGCCTGGGCGCGCTCGGCGTGCTGACCGCCGTGACCTTCCGGGTGGAGCCGTCGTTCCTGCTGCGCAGCACCCGGCAGCCGATGGCGCTGAGCGAGATCCTCGGCTCCCTCGACGCCCTCACCTCCGGCAACGAGCACCTGGACTTCTTCTGGCTGCCGCACACCGACACCTGCCTCACCAAGCGCAACAACCGCAGCACCGGGCCGGCCGACCCGCCGGGCGCCTTCAAGCGCTGGCTGGACAACACGTTCCTGGAGAACACGCTGTTCGGCGCGCTCTGCGGGATCGGCGCCCGCCTCCCCGGCGCGATCCCCCGGATCAACGCGCTCTCGGCGGCGGCGCTGTCGGCCTCCGCCTGCACCGACACCTCCTACAAGATCTTCACGAGCGTGCGGGAGGTGCGGTTCCTGGAGATGGAGTACGCCATCCCACGCGAGCACCTGGGCCAGGCGCTGCGCGAGACCCGCGACCTGATCGAGCTGCGCGACTGGAAGATCGGCTTCCCCGTCGAGGTGCGGGTCACCCCGGCCTCCGACGCGTGGTTGTCCACCGCCTACGGCAGGGACACCGCCTATCTCGCCTGCCACATCTACCGGCCCACGCCGCACCCCGAGTACTTCGAGGGCGTCGAGGAGATCATGACGCGGCTCGGCGGGCGCCCCCACTGGGGGAAGCTGCACACCCGCGACGCCGCCTACCTGGACGCCGTCTACCCGCGGTTCGCCGACTTCCTGGCGCTGCGGGACCGCCTTGACCCGGAGCGGCTGTTCGCCAACGACTATCTGGACGGGGTCCTGGGCCCCTGAGCGGCGCCCGCCCGGCCCGGGCCGCAAGGGCGCGCCCAAGGGTCCGCCAAGGAACGGCGCGCCCGCGTGTCCGCGCGGTCCCCTCCGCTCCTCCGCGGGCACACTGCGCAGTGTCCCGCGCCGCTCTACCCCGAGGAGCCCTGGAGATGACCTTCCTCCGCCGTCCCCGCCAGGCACAGCGTCCCGCCGCCCCGGCCCCGGCGGTCCCCGCCGCGCCGGCGGCCGCCCCCGCGCAGGACGCGGCGGAGGACGACAGGGCGCGGGACGGAGCACAGGACGAGGCGGGCGGGGCCGCCCCGCCGGTCGAGCCTTCCTCCCCGTCTTCCCCGCCCTCCTCGCCCCAGGCGCTTCCCGGCTCTTGTGCGAAGTCCGCGACGGGGCCGGAGATTATTCGGAAGAATCCGTCGGGGACCCGAATCCACTGCTCCGCACGAATGTCCTTCAATCGGACGAATAGAGCAAATGTGACTGGCGTCACATCGATGCGAGCCCTCTCCGGCAAGGCTATGTTCGGACATGCCGGGTACGGTGCTGGCAGGCAACCGGCACACGCGAGACACTCAAGGGTCCGGGGGAAGATTGAGCACGACGACGAAGGGACTCGCATGCAGGAGCTCCGACTCGTCGCGGTGAGTGAGGACGGGACCTATCTCGTGCTGGCAACGGCCGGCCGGGGCACCCGGTTCACGCTGCCCGTCGACGACCGGCTCCGTGCTGCCGTCCGCGGCAACTTCTCCCGTCTCGGCCAGTACGAGATCGAAGTGGAGAGCCCGTTGCGCCCCAAGGAGATCCAGGCCCGGATCCGCGCCGGCGAGACCGCCGAGGAGATCGCCACCACGGCGGGCATCCCCGTCGAGCGGGTGCGATGGTTCGAAGGGCCCGTGCTCCAGGAGCGCGAGTACATGGCCCAGCAGGCGCAGCGCTGCACCGTGCGGCTGCCCGACGCCACCGCGCCCGGCCCCACCCTGGGCGAGCTGGTCACCGAGCGGCTGACCCGGCGCGGCGTGCCCGCCGACGAGATCGACTGGGACTCCGCCAAGCGGGAGGACAACCTCTGGCGGATCAAGCTCGGTTTCGTGTGGAACGGCCACACGCGCCACGCCGAATGGCTCTTCGATCCGCGCCGGCGCCACATCACCCCGCACGACGACGAGGCCATGCGCCTGTCCGCCGGCGAGTACGTCGAACCGGCCGAGGACACCACGGTCACGCCGTTCGTGCCCCGGGTGGTGAGCAAGCTCGCCCCGGTCCCCCCGCTGGTTCCCGAGTCGCTGAGCCAGCCGCCCGTGTCGTTCCCCGCCGTGCTGCGCCAGGAGCCGCCGGCCGCCTCCCCGCTCGCCCGGACCCCCGCCGAGTCCGAGCCGGAGCCGCCCCAGGACGAGCCCGGGTTCCCGCCGGTCGCCGCCGACCTTCCCGCCGAGCCGACCGCACCGCCCGCTGCGTACGAGCGTCCGCCGATGCCCCCGCTGCCCGAGGGCTTCGAGGCCCCGCCCATGCTCTCGGTGCCGCCGCTGCGCGCTCCGGACCCCGCCGTCTCCGAGCCGGTCGCGCGGCCCGTCCTCCCCGCCGTGCTCCGGGAGACCGCGACGGCCCCCGAGTCCTCCCCCGCCGCGCGGACGCCGGTCGAGCCGGTCGCGGTGACCGGGGAGACCGGCCCGGCCGAGCTCCCGCCGGTCCCGGCCGCCGAGGCCGCCGGTCCCGGCGAACGCGCCCCCTCCGCCCTGTCCGGGACGGTCGCCTCCGAGCCCGTCACATCCGAGCCCATCACATCCGAGCCGGTCGTGCCCGCCGGGCGCACCGCCGACGACGGCGCCGAGCCCGCACCGCCGGAGCAGGACGCCGGCGGTGAGCCGGTGGAGGCGGAGCTCCCCGCCGCCCCTGCCGCAGCCGCCGCGGCGGCCGGAGCTCCTCCGGGAGCCGCCTCCGCCGCCGAGGTCCCGGAGGCCTCGGCGGAGAGCGCGGAGGAGAGCGGAGCGGTGGAGCCTCCGATCGCCGTGCCCGCCGCCCGGGTCAGCGCGGACCGGCCGCGCGGGAGGGTTCCGGTGACCCCGGTCAAGGAGACCGCCCGGGAGGACGCGGCCGCGGCTCAGCCGATCGAGACCGCGAAGCCCCCGGTGGAGAAGGCCGCGGACAAGCCTCCGGCCGACAAGCCCGCCGAGCCGCCGAAGCCCGCTCCGGCACCGGCCCGTCCGGCGAAGCGCGGCCGGGGGCGGCGCGCGTCCGTGCCGACCTGGGACGAGATCATGTTCGGTGCCCGCCGCCCCGACTGACCGGAGAACCGCCCGGTGCGCCCCCGGGCGCGCCGGAGACGCCCGGAGACGATCCGGTGATCTCGAGGACTCAGGAGCCGGTCGGACGGAGAACGGACCGGGCGGGGGGACACACCGGGCGGAGATGCCTCAGTCGGAGACGACGAACGGCGCGAGCCAGTCGGGCGTCACCTCGGAGACGAAGGCGACGCCCTCCTCCTCCCCGACGTCCAGCGCCGCGTACCCCCCGCTCCCCGCTCCGACTCCGGCCACCACGGTCAGCAGGCCGGCTCTGCGCTGGAACCAGGTCTGGCTGAGCGTCCAGCCGACGACCGCGCGCCGTTCCACCACCGCCTGCGAGCGCCGCAGCGATCCCGACCGCACCGACAGGCGCGAGCCGTCGTAGGCGTGCCCGAGCGAGCGGTAGCGGTCGAGACCGAGCGGGACGCCGAGCAGCGCGAGCGCCAGCGCCGCCGCCACCAGTCCCCACCAGGGGCCGGACCAGGTCAGGGCAGCCGCCAGGGCGCACGCCGCGACCACCACCCACGGGAAGACGGCCCGGAAGAGCCTGCGACGGCGCGCCGCCGGGGGATGCGCCCGCAGGCCGGTCGTGATCGGGCCGACCCCCTCCCCCACCACGTCCAGCGCGACCGCCCGGGGCACCACGGGCAGGAGCTGACCGCGGGTCTGCGAGTCCCCCAGCCCGGTCACGATGGCCCACGCCCTGGCCATTCCCGTCCTGCGCTCGACCAGCCCCTCGACCAGCTCGAACCCGCGCACCCTGCGCCGTTCCAGCGACACGCTCCGGCGGGTGAGCAGGCCCCGCTCCGCGATGAGGTAGCCGTCCCGGGCGCGCAGGGTGAAGTCCCAGTTGAACACGGCGTACATCACCACGCCGATGACCGGGGTGAGGAGCACCAGCAGCACCACGGCGGCGATCAGCAGGGGACGGTGCCCCCACAGCCACTCCGCGGCGCTCCACATGACCCGCCGGTCGACGCCGAGCTCCCCTCCCCACTGGAACGCGGCGCCCACCGCGCCGGCCACCAGCGCGAAGGGGGTGAGCAGGTAGGCCCCCGAGAGGGGACCGTAGGCGAGCCACCTGCGCGGCACCACCAGGAAGATCCGCTCCGGGGTCGTCTCGCCGACCTCGTGGTGGAGCGAGGAGGAGGCGTCGGAGTCCGCCGCCGGGAAGGCGGGGAGGGCTCCGCCGCCCGCCTCCGCACCGCCGGATGCCGTCGCGACGGGATCCGGGAACCCGGTCTCCGCGGGTTCGGGCGCGGTCCTGGCGCGCCGCGCCAGGCGGGCCCGGGCGTGCCAGAGCAGTACGGCCTTGAGCCGCTCCGCCTCGGCCTCGGTCACCCCGTCGAGCTCCCCCTCCTGCTTCTCGTCGCCGCCCGCCCCGGTGTCGATCCGGAGGACGGCGATGCCGAGCAGGCGGTGCAGCGGCGGGTGGCTGACGTCGACGCCGCGGATCCGCTCCAGCGGGACCGTCCGTACCGACCGGCTGACCAGGGCCCGGGTGAGCTCCAGCCGGTCGCCGACGACCTGGTAGGTGAAGGTCGCCCAGCGGACGGCGGAGTAGACGACCGAGCCGACGACGCCGAGCGCCGCCCAGGCGAACGAGCCCGACGAGAACCCTCCGAGGAACAGGACGCCGACCAGGGGCAGGAAGAGCGAGGGCAGCATCCGGATCGGATCGGTCAGCAGCACCTTCGGGCTCAACCGCAGCGCCCGGGCGACCGGCGGCGGCCCTCCGGGGCCGGGCGGGCCGGGATCCGCAGGCCCGTGACCGGGGAGCCCTGCCCCCGGAGGCCCGGGGTCCGGCAGGGGCGAGGGTCCGGTCATGTCGCGTCGTCCCTCAGTTCCTCGGCTCTGCGGGCGAGTGCCTCCGCGAGCCCCGCGGCCACCCCGTAGTCGAGGCCCTTGATCGTGGACGACCCCGCGTGGGAGGCCGTACGGATCTCGACCGTGGCCAGGCCGAGCAGGCGCTCGAACCAGCCCTGGGCCTTGTCCACCGTCTGGATCCGGCTGACCGGGACGAACACCCAGTCCCTGCTGAGCCATCCGGACCGCGCGTAGACCACGTCCCCGGTGAGCTCCCAGCGGTGCACCGCGTAGCGCCAGAGGGACTCGGTGACGGTCAGCACCGCGAGGACGGCCCCCACCGCCCACGGGAGCCACCCGATCTCGCCCACGATCCAGCCGGGCAGCCAGGACCAGCGGGCGTCCCCGATCCAGCCCGCCAGAAGGACGGAGCCGGCGACCAGGAGCACCGTCCAGACGGCTCCCTCCATCAGCCACAACGTGATCGCCTTGCGGGAGACGCGGTTGGCGGGGTCCCTCAGGGGGACGCGTCCGGACCCCGGCGCCGGCCGGACTCGGCCTCCGGTCCGGCCCGGCGGCTCCGTCACGTTCGTGACGTCCCCGTTCGTATCGGTTTGGTCGCTCACAACGCCAGCCTAGACGGTCGCGTTCCGGCGGCCGGAGCGCCGCCGTACCGGCACCCTCGCGGTGATCCGGCGGCGGTCCTCTCAGCGATCCGCCAGTGATCCGTCAGCCCCTCTCCCGCCGTCACCGGTGCCGTCAGCGCCGGCTCAGGAAAGTGTCAGTGGCGACCGGCACCCTGGGAGGGCACACGACGAAGGGAACCGATCATGCAGCATGCCATCCGGGCGGAGGGCCTGGTGAAACGCTACGGGGAGACCCGGGCACTCGACGGGGTCGATCTCGTCGTCCCGCAGGGACGCCTGCTGGGCGTCCTGGGGCCGAACGGGGCGGGCAAGACCACCGCGGTGCGGATCCTCGCGACGCTCCTCCGCCCCGACGAGGGCAGGGCCACGGTCGGGGGGTTCGACGTGGTGCGCCAGGCCCACCAGGTGCGCTCGCTCATCGGCCTCACGGGCCAGTACGCCGCGGTGGACGAGATGCTCACCGGCGTGGAGAACCTGGTCATGATCGGCCGCCTCCTCGGCATGTCGAGGGCCGACTCCCGGCGACGGGCCGCCGAGCTGCTGGAGCGGTTCGCCCTCTCCGACGCGGGCGGCCGGGCCACCAAGACCTACTCGGGCGGCATGCGCCGCCGTCTGGACCTGGCGGCGAGCCTGGTCGGGCGGCCGCAGGTGCTCTTCCTCGACGAGCCCACCACCGGCCTCGACCCCCGCAGCCGGACGGAGCTGTGGAGCGTCGTGCGCGGCCTGATGGCCGACGGGGTGTCGGTGCTGCTCACCACCCAGTACCTCGAGGAGGCCGACCAGCTCGCCGACGACATCGTGGTCTTCGACCACGGCAGGGTGATCGCCTCGGGCACCTCCGACGAGCTGAAGGCGACCACCGGCGCGCAGATCCTTGAGGTCCGGCCGCTCAAGCCCGCCGACCTCGACCTGGTCTCCCAGGTCGTCGCCGACGTCATCGGCGAGGCCCCCGACCTGACCGGCGGCAGGGCCACCGCCTCGGTGCACGACCCGGCGGTCGTGCCCGCGATCGTCCGCCGCCTCGACGACCTGGGCGTCGTCGCCACCGAGCTGGCGCTGCGCAAGTCCAGCCTGGACGAGGTGTTCCTGGCCCTCACCGGCCACCGGGCCGAAGAGGAGCCCGTCACGGAGAAGGCGGCCCCGGCGAAGGAAGAGGTTCCGGCATGACGGCGATGACGACGACCGCGGCTCCGGCGGTGGCGGCCCCGGCCGGGCACGTCGGCCCGCTGGCCACGCTCCGGCAGACGATGACGCTGGCCTGGCGCAGCCTGGTCCAGGTCAAGCACAACCCCTGGGAGCTGCTCGACCTGAGCATCCAGCCCATCATGTTCCTGCTGCTGTTCACCTACGTGTTCGGCGGCGCGATCTCCGGTTCGACGGGCGACTACCTGCAGTTCGCCCTGCCGGGCCTGCTCGTGCAGAACGCCCTGTTCTACACCCTGTCCACCGCGATCGGGCTGAACACCGACATCACCAAGGGCGTCTTCGACCGCCTCAGGAGCCTGCCGATCGCGCGGACCGCGCCGCTGTCCGGCCGGATCATCGCCGACACGGCCAAGCAGGTGTGGGCCTTCGCGCTGCTCGTCGGCTTCGGCATGGTGCTGGGGTTCCGGGTCGAGACGAGCGTGCTCGGCCTGCTGGGCGCCCTGGCGCTGCTGGTGGTGGTCGCCCTGGCCATGTCGTGGATGTCGGTGCTGATCGGACTCAAGGCCTCCAGCCCGGAGAAGGTGCAGATGATCTCCTTCTCCACCATGATGCCGCTGACGTTCACCAGCAGCGCGCTGGTGCCGTCGCAGACCTTCCCCGAGTGGCTGAAGGTCTGGTCCGACATCAACCCGGTCACGCACCTGGCCGACGCCATCCGCGGCCTGCTGATCGGCGGCGAGGTCGCCCACGCCTCGATGATCTCCCTGCTCTGGGCGGCCGGGTTCGCCGTGGTCTTCGCGCCCCTGGCGATCCGGGCCTTCCGCGTCCGGGTGTGACGCCCTCCCGCCGTGGGGGGCGGGAGGCCCGGAACCGGGAGCGGGGGCCGGGAGCCGGGTGCGAGGGCCCGGAGCCGGAAGCCGGGTGCGAGGGCCCGGAGCCGCGGCCCCTACCGCGAGGCGGCCGGCAGCTGCGGCGGGAGCCGGCCCGCCAGGGAGACGACGCCCTCGCGGGACAGCGCGCGGCCGCGCCCGTAGTGGAGGGAGAACCCCTCCTCGCCGAGCGCGGCCCTGGTGCGTCCGGTGATCCGCACATGGTCGAAGTCGACCACCGCCTCGACCCCCCGGACGGTCGCGGCCCCGCCGAGCAGCGACGCCGCGCCGGCCGGGTCGCCCTCCGACAGGACCAGGCCGGACAGGCCGATCAGCGCCATGCCGAGCGCGCCCGCGTCCGTCGAGCCCGCCGCCTGCTCCAGCGCCGCCTCCAGCAGGCGGCGGGCGCGGGCGAGGTCCCCCTCCTGCTCGGCCAGCAGACCGAGTGAGACATTGATCATCGCTCTGACCTGCACCGGCATGCTGGGCTCGGTCTCCACCATCCGCAGGGCGTCCGCGTAGTAGCGCCTGGCCTCGGCGAAGTCGCCGGCCTCGCGGGCGAAGTCCCCCCGGGCGGCGAGCAGCGACATCCCGCCGACCCGGTCGCCGTTGCGCAGGGCGAAGCGGAGCGACTCCTCCAGCAGCTCCCTGGCCGTCTCCCGGTCGCCCATCAGGTTGAGCGCGAACGCGAGTCTGCCCCGCATGTAGGCGAGCTCGTCGACCGCGGCGATCTCCTCCAGGACGGCGATGGCCTCGCGCAGCCTCTCCAGCCCCCTCTCCGGCTCACCGCGCAGGAAGTCCAGCTCCCCCAGCACCGCCAGCGCGTTGCCGGTGCCCCAGCGCTCGCCGAGCCGGCGGAAACCGTCCAGGCAGGCCAGCATCTCCGCCTCGCAGGCGTCGAGCCGGCCCGCGGCGAGCTGCTCGGCCCCGAGGAACAGGTGGAGCAGGGCCCTCACCCACGGGTCGGGATGGGCGGACATCTCGTCGAGGTGACCGTCGTCCGGGGTGGCGCCCAGGAAGAGCGCGACGATCGGGCCCGCCAGCGCGACCAGCGGATGCCAGGGCGGCGGGACCTCCTCCCTCGCCAGCCGGATCGCCTCGGCCAGTTCGGCCCGCGCGGCGTCGAGTGCGATCCCCGCGCCGACCGCGTTGATCCCGTACGCCGACCGGGCCAGGGCGAGCGGCCCGGGGTCGGCGCCGCCCGCCTTGCCGAGCACCTCACGTGCCCGGTGGGCGCCCTCGGTCCGGTGACCGCGCAACCACCAGTACCAGCCCAGCGCGCCGACCAGCCGCAGCGCCAGATCTACGCGGCCCTCCTCGGCGGCCCAGCGCAGCGCCGCCGACAGGTTGTCGTGCTCGCCCGCCATCTCGGCGAGGCAGGCCGCCTGCCGCCGGTCGCGGAGTCCCGGATCGGCCGCCTCCGCCAGCTCGGTGAAGTGGACGGCGTGCGCCAGCCGCAGCCGTTCCCGCTCGCCCGAGGCCGCCAGCCGCTCGGCGGCGTACGCGCGGATCGTCTCCAGCATCCGGTAGCGGGGCACCGGATCGTGGCCCGCCACCGCCACCAGCGATTTGTCGACCAGGCGGGCCAGCACGTCGAGCACGTCACCCCGCGGCAGTCCCTCCCCGGCGCAGATCCGTTCGGCGGCCTCCAGGGCGATGCCCCCGGTGAAGACGGACAGGCGGCGCAGCAGCGTCCGCTCCGGCTCGTCCAGCAGGTCCCAGCTCCACTCCACCACCGCGCGCAGCGTCTGGTGCCGGGGCAGCGCCGTACGGCTGCCGCCGGTCAGGAGGCGGAACCGGTCGTCGAGGCGGTGGGCGATCTGCCCGGCGGACAGGGACCGCAGGCGGGCCGCGGCCAGCTCGATGGCGAGCGGCATGCCGTCGAGCTCACGGCAGATCCGCACCACCGCCTCGATCTCCGCCTCGGGGCGGTAACCGGGACGGACCGTCGCGGCGCGCTCGGCGAACAGGCGGACCGCCGGATAGTCCGGCGCGGCGTCGGCCGGGCCGCCGTCCGTGCCGCCGGCCGGAGGCGGGATCTCCAGCGGCGGCACCGGCCAGGTCAGCTCACCGGTGATGCCGAGAGGCTCGCGGCTCGTGGCCAGGACCCGCACGTCGGGGCAGTCGGCGAGCACGCGGTCGGCGAGCCGCGCCGCCGCCTCGATCAGGTGCTCGCAGTTGTCCAGGACGATCAGCAGCCGTTTCTCCGCCAGGGCCGAGAGCAGGCGGGAGAGCGGATCGCGGGCCGGCGGGGGGAGGGCCCCGGGCCGCACGAGCGGGCCGTCGCGCAGCTCCAGCGCCGAGAACACGGTCTGCGGCACCTCCGCGGGATCCGCCACCGGGGCGAGCTCCGCCAGCCACACCCCGTCCGGCAGCCCTCCGGCCACCGCCTCGGCCGTCTCGACCGCCAGCCTGCTCTTGCCCGCGCCGCCGGGGCCGAGCAGGGTGACCAGCCGGTACCGGGCGAGCAGTTCCGCCGTGCGGGCCACGTCGTGATCCCGCCCGACGAAGCTGGTGAGCCTGGCCCTCAGGTTGCCCCGCCGCGGGGACCCCGCCGCTCCCGGCGCGGGTGCGGATCCCCGGCCGGCCACGGCATCGACCGCCGGAGCGGGCACGGCCCCGGACGCCGGGCGGGGCGCACGGCCGGGACCGGGCGCGGACGCCGGGCGGGGCGTTCCGCCGGGTACGGGCGCGGACGGGGGCTCGGGGACGGGCGTGCGCTCTCTCCCGTCCACCGGTTCCCCGCGCAGCATGGACAGGTGGAGATCGGCCAGGCCGGGTGAGGGGTCGGCGCCGAGTTCCTCGGCGAAGAGCGCGCGAGCGTCCTCGAACGCGGCCAGCGCCTCGACCCGGCGGCCCGAGCCGTACAGCGCGCGCATGAACTGGCCGCGCAGCCGCTCGCGGAACGGGTGGGCGGCGATCAGCGCGGGCAGTTCGGCGGCCAGGCCGGTCTCCCGGCCGAGCAGCAGGTCGGCCTCGATCCGATCCTCCAGCGCGGCCAGGCGCAGGGCCTCCAGCCGGGCGAGGGCGGAGGCGGCGATCTCGTCACCGCCCAGGTCCGCCAGGGCCGGCCCCCGCCACAGCTCCAGCGCGGCGCGGAGCGTGGCCGCCGCCTCCGCCGGGGAGCCCGCGCCGAGAGCGGCCCGGCCCTTGGCCGCCAGCCGGGCGAACCGGTGCGCGTCCACCTGCTCGGGGCCGGCGGCCAGCCGGTAACCGGTCGCCGTCGCCTCGACGAGACCCCGCGGGTCGCCCAGCACCGCGCGGAGGCGGGAGACCAGGGCCTGCAACGCGTTCGTCACCGCGGCCGGAGGCCGGTCCCCCCAGACCCCCGCGACCAGCCGGTCCGTCGGTACGGTCCGCCCGGCGTCGAGGGCCAGCAGGCAGAGGAGGGCCCGCAGGCGCCGGCCGGTGATCTCCACGGCCTCACCGCGGCGGTGGATCTCCAGGGGTCCGAGGACGGCGAAATTCACCTCGGCACTCCCCCTCACCCCGTCCATCCATTGATTCTGTCTGATTCCGGGACGTTTCCGAGCCGTGGAACCTCGCGATCCGGTCGGTGCACCTTCCAGATCCGCGTAGCATCATCGGGCATGGGGAAGTCGAACACGTCTACACGCGCGCGCCGGACCGTCATGACGACGGTGTCCGCGGCGCTCGTCGTCGTCTCCTCCGGTTGCGGCATGGTCGGCAGCGCCGCCTCCGCCGAGCGGCTCCAGCTGGAACCGCTCAGCGTCTCAAGCCCCACGCTGCGGGACGGTGGCCCCCTGCCGTCCGACTACTCCTGCCGCGGCTCGGTCGGCAACCCGCCGCTGCGATGGTCGCGGGTGCCCGAGGACGCGAAGTCCGTGGCGATCGTGGTCGACAACGACAACGCCCAGGCCGGTGCCGAGGTGCACTGGGTGGTGTTCGACATCAACCCGCGCACGAACGAGCTGGCCGAGAGCACGCTCCCCCCCGGAGCCGTGGAGGGCAGCACGACCAACGGCAAAGTGGGCTATGCGCCTCCGTGCCTGCCTCAGGAGAACTATCGTTTCACTGTCTACGCGCTCAACGGGAAGGTCGAGCTCGCGAAGGGTGCCCCCCTCTCCGCGACCCTGAAGAGCATCGCGGACAAGACGATCGCCTGGGGACGGCTGACCGCGACGCACATCGAGTGACGAGCTGAGCACCGGAGGTAGTAATGGTTACCGATTCTTCACTTAGGGTGTGACAACGCTCATAGTGGTCCGACACAATCAGATCCAATGTCCGAGCGCAGGTGATCACAGGGGGCAGGTCGCGTCGATGGCCGCGCGACCTCACCGGCGCCGCTGGGAGGCCATGGCCTTGAAGGTGGTGCAATGATCCTGGTCATAGTGGGCCTGGTGGCCGTCGTGCTCCTCGTACTGGTCGTCGTGGCCATGGGAATGCGGTCGATGAACCGCAGGGAGAGCGCACTCCCCGCGGAACGCCTGCGGGAGATGGCCGAGAAGGAGGCGTCGACGCCTACGCGGTCCATCGACGACTTCGCGACCCGTGAACCCAAGATGGACCATTTCACGCCGGACCTCTCCCCGTTCGACGAGCCCAAACCCCGTCCGCCGCGCCCGACGGGCGCCCGCGGCAAGCGCGGCGTGAACGAGTTCGGCGAGCCCGACGACTACGACGACGACTACTGGACGCGGCTCCAGGCGGACGACGGCGGCTTCGGCGGCTCCCTCGGGGCCAAGATGGGCGCCAGCCGCCCCGTCGAGCAGCCCGACCGCCCGGAGGTCGACGCCGACGCGGTGACCGTGCAGGCCCCCCTGCCGAACAGGTCCCGCCCCGGCCGGTCCGCGCCGGTCCCCCCGGCTGCTCCCCCCGCCCCCGCCCCCGCCCCCGCCGTCGCCTCGGCGTCCCTGCCTTCGGGCCTCAGCGACCTGGTCGAGCCGGTCCAGCCGAACCCGGCCCCCAGCGCCGCTTCGCTGGCCGAGCAGAAGACCGTCACCTTCGCCGCGCCGACCCCCGGCACCTTCGGCGACGGCCGCACCCCGCGGTCCGGTTCCCGCCGGAGCAACCGTTCGTCCTCGTCGAGCGCCCCGGGCGGCGCGGGCGGCTCCCGGACCGGCGGCCCGGCGCGCCCGGACCCGCTGAACGACCCGCTCGGCGGCTCCTACCCGCGCGGCACCGCCCCTTCCACCGCCCCCGGCGGCCCGGTCCCCCCGTCCGGTCCCGCCGCCCCCGGCGACCCGGCCACGACCGGCGGGCGGAGCCCGGCGCCCGGTCCGATCACCGGCGAGGCCGCGGCGATGCCCCCCCTGGGCCCCACCACCAGCGGCGGTTTCCCCGCCATGTCCCCGGTGCCCCCCGCGACCTCGGCCTCCCCGGCGACGGACCCGCTCTCCTCCCCCTACGGCACGACGCCCCCGGCAACCCCGGCGCCCCCCGTCGCCGACAATCCCTGGGCCAAGGCCACGGCCCCCGACTCCGGCGGCTGGGCCGCGATGAACACGGCCGACATCCTGGACGACCCCGCCCCCGGCTACGGCTCGTACCAGACACCCGTCTACAGCGCCCCTCCCGCCGCCCCCTCCTACGAGGTGAGCCCCGGCTGGGCGACCATCGACGACGACGTGCTCACCGGTCCGAGCCCCGCGATCTCGACTCCGACGGGCCCGTCCCGGGTCGTCGCCCCCTACGACGACCTCCCGGCGGGAGCCTCCGGCCCCGCGACCGGCGGGGGTTACGGCTACGAGACCGGCCGGTACGCCTCTCCCGCCAACCCCGTCGCCTGGCCCGAGCCGGCCCCCGCGGGTCCCGCCGGCGGTCCTCTCGCAGGCCCCGCCACGGGTGCCGCCGCCGGGAGCGCGAGCTGGCCCAGTTACGGCGATCTCTACGGCGCCACCGCCGAGACCGCCGCGGCCCCCGACGGTCCCAGCCGCGCGGGTTCACGGGGCGGCCACCACCGCAGCCAGGACCAGGATCAGGACTACCCCGACTATTACCGCTGATTTCCTCCGTCATCCGTAAAGGCCTCCGGTAACCACCCCCGCCGCCGGAGGCCTTCGGCATAAGGTCTGTCCCATGGGGACGGACACGAAGAGTGACTCATCGACCACTCCAGGTGGTCTCACCTCCGTGCTACGGCACGACCTGCCCGCCTCCCTGGTGGTCTTCCTGGTGGCGGTGCCCCTCTGCCTGGGCATCGCCGTCGCCTCGGGGGCGCCTCTGGCGGCCGGGCTCGTCGCCGGTGCGGTCGGTGGCGTCGTGGCGGGCCTCCTCGGCGGCTCGGCCGTCCAGGTGAGCGGTCCCGCCGCCGGACTCGCCCTGGTGGTCGCCGATCTCGTCACACGGTACGGCTGGCGCGCCACCTGCATGATCACCCTGATGGCGGGCGGGCTCCAGCTCCTCCTGGGGGTCTTCCGGGTCGCCCGCGCGGCCCTGGCCGTCTCCCCGGCCGTGGTGCACGGCATGCTCGCCGGCGTCGGCGTGGTGATCGCCCTGTCCCAGCTGCACGTGGTCCTCGGCGGCGCCCCGCAGTCCTCGGCGGTCGAGAACCTCGCCGAGCTCCCCCGGCAGATCGCGGACCACCACGGCCCTCCGGTCTTCGCCGGGCTGCTGACCATCGCGGTCCTGGCCGCCTGGACCCGGCTGCCGCAACGGCTCCGGGTCGTCCCCGCCCCGTTGGCGGCCCTCGCCACCGCCTCCGTGACCGCCGTGGTGCTCGGCTGGGACGTCACCCGGATCGACCTCTCGGTGGGCCTGAGCGAGTGGTCGGCCCCGGCCTGGCCCCTGGGCGACTGGCACGGGATCGCCACCGCGGTGCTGCTCGTCGCCCTGCTCGCCGGGGTGGAGTCCCTGCTCTGCTCGGTGGCGGTCGACAAGCTGCACGACGGCAGGCGCGCCGATCTCGACAAGGAGCTGACCGCCCAGGGCGTGGCCAACATGGTGAGCGGCGTGCTGGGCGGCCTGCCCGTCGCCGGGGTCATCGTGCGCAGCACCGCCAACGCCCGCGCCGGAGCGCGCAGCCGCTGGTCGGCGACCTTGCACGGCGGCTGGATCCTGCTGTTCGCGCTCGGCCTGGGCTGGAGCGTCGCCTTCATCCCCATGGAGGCGCTGGCCGCGCTGCTGGTCTTCATCGGCGTCCAGATGGTCAACGTCGGGCATGTCCGCAACCTGCGCGGCCACGGTGAGGTGCCGGTCTACTTCGTCACCCTCGCCGGCGTGGTGCTGCTCGGCCTCGCCGAGGGCGTGCTGCTCGGCCTGGGGCTCGCCGCACTGCTGGCGCTGCGCCGCCTCACCTGGGTGACCGTGCGCGCCGCGCCGGAGGCCGACGGCCGCTGGCACGTGCTGATCGGCGGCTCGCTGACCTTCCTCGGCGTGCCCCGGCTCACCTCGGAGCTGCGCGCCATCCCGGCGGGGACCGCGGTCGACCTCGATCTCAACATCGACTTCATGGACAACGCGGCCTTCGAGGCCGTCCACACCTGGCGGCAGAACCACGAACGCGGCGGCGGCACCGTGGACATCGACGAGATCCACGACGAGTGGTACGCCATGGCCGCCAGCGGCGCCCGGATGTTCCCGGCCAAGACCCCGCCGGTGGCCCCGGACCGCTGGTGGCTGCCCTGGTCCCACCGGCGCCGGAGCCGGCCGATGTCCGCCGGCGGCCTGATCCCGGTCCGTCACGCGTCCGGCGGCGCCCCCGGCGACGGGGCCACCGGCGACCCCGGCGGTCCCGCCGTACCCGACCTGCTGGCCGGCGCCCGGGAGTTCCACCGCCGTACGGCGCCGCTGGTCCGCCCGGTGCTGCACGGCATGGCCCGCAAGCAGGAGCCCTCCCACCTCTTCATCACCTGCGCCGACTCCCGCATCGTGCCGAACCTCATCACCGCCAGCGGCCCCGGCGACCTGTTCACCGTCCGCAACATCGGCAACCTGGTCCCGCGCCGGGGGGCGGCGCCCGCGGACCACTCCGTCGCCGCCTCGATCGAGTACGCCACCGGCGTGCTCGACGTCCGGACCATCACGGTCTGCGGCCATTCCGGTTGCGGAGCCATGGCGGCGCTGCTCGACGGCGGCGGGAAGACCGCCGAGCTGCCCGGCCTCGGCCACTGGCTGCGGCACGGCGCCCCCAGCCTGGCCCGGTTCGTCTCCACCGGGGGCGACGACGCCGGGAGCGGCCCGCTCGACCGGCTCTGCAGGGTCAACGTGATCCAGCAGCTGGAGAACCTCCGCACCCACCCCGAGGTGGACAGGCGCGTGCGCGCCGGACGCCTGGAGCTGGTGGGCCTGTACTTCGACATCGGCGCCGCCAGGGTCCACGTCCTCGACCACTCCCCCGCCTCCGCCGACGACGCCCCCGGCCGCTCCGCTCTCGGCGTACGGCTTGCGCCGGAGGTGAAACAGGCTGTCCTTCCGCCCGGACGGCACGAACAATGAGACGCCATGAGAACTCTGATCATCGGCGGTTCGGTGTTCCTCGGCCGGGCGATCACCGAGGAGGCGCTGCGGCGCGGACACGAGGTGACGACGTTCAACCGGGGCAGGAGCGGCGAGGACCTGCCCGGCGTCGAAGCCGTCAGGGGTGACCGCGAGTCCCCCGAGGACCTCGCGCGGCTCGCGCACGGCCGGGAGTGGGACGCCGTCGTCGACGTCTGCGGGTTCGTCCCCCGCGTCGTCGGCGACTCGGTCCGCGCGCTCAACGGGAAGGCCGCCACCTACGCCTTCGTCTCCAGCATCTCGGCCTGCTCCCTCTGGCCGGCGAAGGGCCCGACCGACGAGGACTCGCCCCGGTTCGAGTGCGCCCCCGACGCCGGACCGGACGACGGCGACTACGGCACGCTCAAGGCGGGCTGCGAGCGCGCGGTGGAGCAGGGCTTCGACGGCCACTCCCTGATCGTCGAGCCGGGCCTCATCCTCGGCCCGCACGAGAACGTCGGCCGCCTGCCCTGGTGGCTGACCCGGATGGCGCGCGGCGGGAAGGTGCTCGCGCCGGGCGATCCCGGGGTCGAGATGCAGATCATCGACGCGCGCGACCTCGCCGCCTTCACCCTGTCGCAGGCCGAGGCGGGCACGCAGGACCGGTTCTTCGCCGCCGGGGTCCGCGACGGCCTCACCTACGGCGGTTTCCTGGAGGAGTGCCGGGCGGCGACCGGATCGTCCGCCGAGCTCGTCTGGATCGACGACCGCTTCCTGCTCGACCACGGGGTGCAGCCGTGGACCGAGCTGCCGCTCTGGGCCCCCGGCATCCCCGAGCTGGCGGGCGTGTGGCTGCCCTCCTCGGCCAGGGCGGTGGCCGCCGGACTGACCTGCCGACCGGTCGCGGAGACCGTCCGCGACACCTGGGCCTGGCTGCGCGACGTCCCGGAGGAGCGGCGGTCCTTCGGCACCGAGCGCATGCGGCACGGCATCGACCCCGGCAAGGAGGCCGAGATCCTGGCCGCGTGGGAGCGGCGGGCCTGAGAGGAGCGGAATCCCGCCGCATGGGAACAGCGGGCCTGAGGAGAGCGGGATCCCGCCGCGCGGGAGCGGCGGGCCTGAGTGCATTTCTCCGCAGACGCATCTCGCCCTGCCCGCCTAGGTTGGCCGGTGTCCGGCCTCGTTCCCCCGAATGCCGGACCGCGGCCGGCGCTCCCTGGGCCGTGGGCGGAGGGCGGCCGGGAGGTGCCGGCCGCCCTCCGCCGTCCGACGGGACGGCCCCTGAGCACGTACGGCCGGCGACGTCGTCCCCGTTCTTCGTCAGCTCCTCCGTTCCGCTGCCGATGAGGGATCCGCCGGACCGGAGGAGCCTCCAGGTGATCCCGTCCGGCGGTCGCACGGCACCCCCTCGGCACCCGCCGTGCTCGCGCCGTACCGCCGGGAGGCCGTTCCGGCACCCGGTTCCAGCGCATGGTGATCGAGGAAGGGAACATGAGCCGGACATCGCGTGGCACGGTCGCCGCCGCCTGCTCGCGCCTCGCGCGCGAGCCGTACGGCCGGCCGGTGTTCCTCGCGGTCGCGGGCCTGCTCGCGCTGGCCACCCCGCTGTTCTCCCCGCCCCTGGACGTGCTGCCCTGGGTGCTGCTGCAGGGGGTCGCGGCGCTGGCCGTCGTCTCCGGGATCCGCCGGCACCGCCTGGGCCGTCAGTGGCCGTGGCGGCTGCTGGCCACGGGCAGCGTCATGAACTGGCTGACGACCACGCTGGTCTGGGCCGTCGGCTGGGTCTGGCTGGAGATCCCCGGCGCCATGAGCGTCTACAGCACCCTGGTGGTGGTCTGCTACTCCTTCGGCCTGCCCGCCCTGGTGCTGCTGAGCAGGCAGCGGAGCCGTTCGCTCCGGGCCGCGCTGCTGGACGCCGCCATCATCACCGTCGGCGTGGCCATGCCCTTCTGGACGTTCTTCATCGACCCGGTGGTCGACCGCAGCGGCTACGCCGGCGCGCAGCTCGCCCTGGCACTCGCCACCCCGGTCATCGACCTGTTCCTGCTCGGCCTGGTCGCACGGCTGGCGCTGGCCAGGGGCCGGGGTCCGTGGCTGCTCCTGCTCAGCGCCGCCCAGGGCGCCCTGTTCGTCGCCGACAGCGCGCGGCTGCTCGACCTGGCGACGGGCCGGCCGTCCGGCGCGGTCACCACGGTCGCCTGGCTGGGCGCCTCGATCCTCATCGGCGGCGCCGCGCTGCACCCCAGCGTGGCCCGCACCTCCCCGGCGTTCTCCGAGGTCTCCAGCCGGGCGCGGGCCGCCACGTTCCTGGCCCTGGCCCTGCTCGGCCCCCTGGCCT